>NZ_JARVRN010000005.1:0-106428 GCF_030209655.1 Curtobacterium sp. MEB011
GTCGGCCGCTGCGGCGCCAGCCGACAGGTGGTGACCACCCGGCGGACGTGAGCGGGGTGTCGTGACCGCGCGCGGACCGCGAACCCGCAGCCCGCCGCTGCTACTGCATGGTGGCGTACGAGACGCAGGCGTCGCGGAACATGTCGAGGGTCTCGTCGGTGGTCGACGGGAACACCGACACGCGCGCGACCCCGAGCCGCGTGGTCGCGGTGACGCCGTGGTTGTGCATCGCCGCGGACAGGGCGGTCACTCGCCCCTGCGTCGGCCGGAGCACCACGATGCCGGCGCGCTCTGCCGGGTCGCGGCTGGACTCGACCTCGAGCCCGAACTCGTCGGCGATCGCGAAGACGCGCTCGACGCGGTCGGCGACTCGCTCCTGCACGGCGGCGACACCGACGGCGGTGAGGCGCTCGAGCGACACCGCGAGCCGGGCCTGCGCGACCGGGTCGATGCGGGACATCTGGAAGCCTGCGGCTGCTGGACGGACGGCGGGGACCTCGGTCGGCCAGCCGGACGTGCCGTGCGGACCGGACAGCGCCGGACGGATCCGGTTCAGGGCGCGGTCGCTGAACGCAACGAAGCCGGTGCCCCACCCGGCGTGCAACCACTTCTGCCCGCCGGTGGCGACCACGTCGGCGACCTCGTACGGGGCGTCGACGACACCGAAACCCTGGATGGCGTCGACGATGAGCAGGCGGTCGCCGATGACCTCGCGGATGGCGGCGAGGTCGGTCAGGTAGCCGGTGCGCCAGTCGACCAGCGACACCGCGACGGCGGTCACCTCGTCGGTCAGGCGCTCACGGATCAGCTCCGGTGTCACCCAGCCGGCACCCGACTCGATGACGACGGGCTGCACCCGTCCTCCGGTGGCCGACGCGGCGCTGGCCAGTGCGAGCGGCAGCGACGGGTACTCGTCGGCGGACACGAGCACACCCCCGGTCAGGCCGAAGGCGGTGTGCAGCAGGCCGGGGGTCGTGGCGGCCTGCGAGACGACCTGGTCCTCGCGGCGGCCGACCAGCCGCGCGGCGACGGCGCGGACGCGGGCGTCCTGCTCGTCGAGGGTCTCCATCGCGCCGAACCGCATGTGAGCCTGGATCGTGCCGAGCACACGCTGCTCCTCGAGCACGGCGGTCTGCACGGGGCCGAACGCAGCGTGGTCGAGGTAACCGGGGTCTTCGGAGAAGCCGGCGGCGTACTCGTCGATGTTCACAGGTGGTGCACCTTTCACAGGGTTGAACCCTGAGAGCCTACTGGGACGTGACTCCGCCGACGAACCCGGTGCGGCAGGTGGCTGGTGGCTGGTGGCTGGGCGACCAGCCGCACCCGACCGCACTCAGCCGCCGAAGCGACGCTCAGCCGCCGAAGCGACGCGAGCGGAGCCCGAAGTCGCGGACCGCACGGAGGAAGTCGACCTCGCGCAGGTCCGGGTAGAACGCCTCGACGAAGTAGAACTCGCTGTGCGCGCTCTGCCACAGCATGAAGTCGGACAGCCGCTGCTCGCCCGAGGTCCGGATCACCAGGTCGGGGTCCGGCTGGCCCTGCGTGTACAGGTGGTCGCCGATGAGCTCCGGCGTCAGCACCTCGGCCAGGGTGTCGATGGTGCCGCCACCCGCGCCGTGCGACTGCACGATGCTGCGCATGGCGTCCGCGATCTCGCGACGGCCCCCGTACCCGACGGCCAGGTTGACGTGCAGCCCCGTGCGTCCGGCGGTGCGCTGCTCGGCCCGTTCGAGCGCGGTCACCAGGTTGTCCGGCAGCCCCTCGTTCGAGCCGACGTGCTGCACGCGCCAGTCACGGTTGTCGGCCAGCACCCCGGCGAGGTCGGCGATGATCCCGACGAGTTCCTCGAGCTCTTCGCCGCCACGACCCGTCAGGTTGTCGGCGGACAGCAGGTAGAGCGTCACGACCTCGATGCCGAGGTCGTCGCACCAGGTCAGGAACTCCGGGATCTTCGCGGCGCCGGCGCGGTGGCCGTGTGCGGCGGACTCGAGCCCGAGCTGCTTCGCCCAGCGGCGGTTGCCGTCCACGATCATGGCGACGTGCTTGGGCTTCGCGGCCCCTTCGAGCTGGCGGCGGATCCGGCGCTGGTAGGCGCGGTAGAGGATCCCCCGCCCTGTCCATCCCGCCGTCCCGGTCACGCACCGAGCGTAGTGCACCACCTGGACGAGAGCCCTGGGGGTGCCCGCTCTGCGGACACGTGGCGGTCGTTCGGGATCAGGCCCTATGGTCGGGTCCATGCAGGACGAGCACGAGACCGGCACCCTCCCCCACGTCCCGTTCACGGAAGAGGCGACGGCCCCCACGTTGGAGCCCCGTCCCGCCTGGCGCGGCTGGATCCACCTCGGCGCGTTCCCGTTCGCGATCGCGATGGGGGTCGTCCTGATCACCCTCGCCGACAGCACCGCGGCGAAGGTCGGCAGTGCCGTGTTCATGGCGACGTCGCTGGCGATGTTCGGCGTCTCGGCGACCTACCACCGGTTCCCGTGGGGGCCGAAGGTGAAGGCCGTGCTGAAGCGCATCGACCACACGAACATCCTGCTGCTCATCGCCGGCACCTACACGCCCATCGCGATCTGCGCCCTGCCGCACACGCTGATGGTCGTCGTGCTGTGGGTGATGTGGTCGGGCGCAGCGCTCGGCATCGCGTTCCGCGTGCTCTGGATCAACGCGCCCCGCTGGCTGTACGTGCCGATCTACCTGGTGCTCGGGTGCGCTGCCCTGGCGCTGCTGCCGCAGTTCTTCGCCGCGAGCGTCCCGATGACCGTGCTCATCCTGTCCGGCGGCGTCGCGTACATCATCGGGGCGCTGGTCTACGGCTTCAAGCGGCCGAACCCGGTGCCGACGCAGTTCGGGTTCCACGAGGTGTTCCACGCCCTGACCGTCGTGGCCTTCGGTGCGCAGTGGGTCGGCGTGCTCATCGTGGCGCTGGACCCGGTGCGCTGACCGTCGCACGTTCCTGGTGCGCCCGCGCCCGGTTCCGGTCGGCGCGCGCACAAGGCGGACGGGAGGCCCGTGGCGATGCCGCCACGGGCCTCCAGTCCCTACCCGGCCGCGTCAGCCGCGCTCGGTGTCGTCGCCGACGTCGGCCCGGCCGTCCTCGGCCGCACGCCGCTCCGGCTCGTCCGTCGCGGTGCCGTCACCCGCGGTGCCGTTCGCCTCGGCCTCGAGCCGCTCCCGCACCTCGGCGCGGTAGCGGGTCCGGCGGATGCGCCGGGTCATGTCGACGACGAGCAGGATCGTCACGATGGCGACGAGCGCGATCGCGATGAACCCGACGACACCCGGGGTGACGTCGACGTCGGGGACGACCGAGGGGCTGGGACTGGGGGTGGCGGCGAGTGCCGCCGCGATGGTGCTCACGAGGTCGGTTCCTTGTCGGCTGGGATCCCGGCGAACAGGTCGGTCTCCGGGAGCTCGGTCGGCACGCGTGCCTCCACGAGCTGGTAGTCCTCGGTCGGCCACACCGTCGCGAGGAGGTCGTTCGGCCAGTAGAAGAAGGCGCTGTCCGGGGCGACCTGGCTGGCGTGCGCGCGGAGTGCGGCGTCGCGCTGGTCGAAGTACTCGTGCACGTCCACGTGGGTGGTGGCGAGGTCGGGCCGGTCGGCGAACCGCTCGACCCACTCGCGCAGCTGCTCGACCGCGGGGCTGTCCGGGTCGCGCTCCTGCAGGGCTTCGAAGATCGTGCTGAAGCGGCGGGGGTTCATCGTGCGCTCGTAGTAGAGCTTCGCGATCGACCAGGGTGCACCGGCGGTCGGGTACGCCGACGGGTCTGCGGCGGCGGACCACGCGGCCATCGACACCTCGTGCGTGCGGATGTGGTCGGGGTGCGGGTAGCCGCCGTTCTCGTCGTAAGTGACGAGCACGTGGGGGCGGAACCGGCGGATCACGCGGACCAGCGCCTCGGTGCTGTACTCGAGCGGGACCGTCGAGAACGTGCCCGGCCGCACCGTCTCGCCCTTCTCGGCGTCGGGCAACCCCGAGTCGTGGTACCCGAGCCACAGGTGGTCGATGCCGAGTGCCTGCTGCGCCGCGGCCATCTCGGTGCGGCGGTACCCGGCCATGTCGCGGTGCGCACGGCTCGTCGCCGGCTCGCCGAGCTGGTCGTTCAGGATGTCGCCGGCCTCGCCGCCGGTGCAGGACACGACGAGCACCTGGTGCCCGTCGGCCACGTACTTCGCGGCGGTCGCGGCACCCTTGCTCGACTCGTCGTCGGGGTGGGCGTGGACTGCCAGCAGGCGGTAGGGCACGTGGGGTTCCTCACTGCGGGTGAGCGGCGTCGGACGCGGGCAGCGCACAGCATCGCGTGAACTACCCTGGGATCAGGATATCCACCCCGGGAGCCCCGAACTGTCCGAACAGCACCAGACCGCCACGCTCGACGAGCGCTACGGCCGCACCCCGGCCCGCAAGCGCCGCAGCCGCCTCTTCGCGATCGTCGCGGCCATCGCGGTCGTCGTGGTCTTCGGGGCGTGGGTGATCTGGGCGGGGCTCGACCAGTCCGATCGTGGCCTCGACCAGGACGTCATCGGGTACGAGGTCCTGTCCGAGCACAGCACCGTCGTCCACTCGCAGGTGTCCGTCGATCCGGGCGTCGAGGCGAAGTGCGCCGTCCAGGTGCTCGACAAGAGCTACTCGATCGTGGGCTGGAAGGAGATCATCGTGCCGGCGTCCGAACAGCGCAGTCGGAGCATCTCCACGCAGGTCACCACGACGACGCGGGGCGTGACCGGGTTGATCCACGACTGCTGGATTCCCTAGACTGTCCTGATTCGCCTCTCGAGACCGACCACTCGGCCGGTCTCGTTTTTTCATGGTCGAAGGGACAGAACATGAGCAACGACACGCAGGTCACCTGGCTGACCCAGGAGGCGCACGACCGTCTCAAGGCGGAGCTCGACGAGCTGAGCGGCGAGGGCCGTGCCGAGATCGCGCGCCGCATCGAGGCCGCTCGCGAAGAGGGCGACCTCAAGGAGAACGGCGGCTACCACGCCGCCAAGGACGAGCAGGGCAAGATCGAGGCCCGCATCCGCGTCCTCACCGAGCTCCTCAAGCACGCCACCGTCAGCGAAGCCGAGTTCGACGGCACCGTCGAGCCGGGCACCGTCGTCACGGCGGTCATCGCCGGCGACGAGTCCACCTTCCTGGTCGGCAGCCGCGAGATCGTGGCCGAGGGCTCGGACCTGACGGTCTACAGCCCGGTCAGCCCCGTCGGCGCGGCCATCGTCGGCCTCAAGGCCGGCGACAAGGCCACCTACACGGCGCCGAACGGCAAGGAGATCGCCGTCGAGGTCGTCAAGATCGAGCGCTACGAGCCGTAGACCCGGCCCACTGCAGACAGGAGGCCCGTGGCGACACCGCCACGGGCCTCCTGTCTGTCCGCTGGTCGCGCCCAGGGCGCGGGGCGGACGCGGAACGACATGAACGCTGTCGCACGACAGCGACATCGTCGCGTCAGCCCGTCGCGGACTAGTGCTCCAGGAGCTCGGGGCGGAACCCGACCTCGTGCAGACGCTGGATGACCTCTTGCGCGTGCTCGGGGCCGCGGGCCTCGATCGACAGGTCGAGCGCGACCTCGTTGATGACCAGGCCCTGCCCGTGGCGGGTGTGCAGCACCTCGACCACGTTCGCGCCGGCGTCCGAGATGACCTGGGCGACGCGGGACAGCTGGCCCGGGCGGTCCGGCAGCATGATGCGGATCCCGATGTACCGGGACGCTGCCACGAGACCGCGGGTGATCACGCGCTCCATCATCAGCGGGTCGATGTTGCCGCCGCTCAGCAGCACCACGGTGCGGCCGGTGTCGCGGACGGCGCCGGACATGATCGCGGCGACGCCGACGGCCCCCGCGGCCTCGACCACGAGCTTGGCGCGCTCGAGCAGGACGAGCAGGGCGCGGGCGGTGTCGTCGTCCGAGACGGTGACGATGTCGTCGACCAGGTCGCGGATGATCGGGAAGTTCAGGTCGCCGGGCCGCGCCACCGCGATGCCGTCGGAGATGGTCGGCTTCGTGGTGATCGTGACGGGTTCACCGGCGCGGATCGACGACGGGTAGGCAGCGGCGTTCTCGGCCTGCACGCCGATCACCCGGATCGGCCGACCGAGCCGTTCGGCCATGCCCTTGACCGCGAGTGCGATGCCGGAGATGACACCGCCGCCACCGATCGGCACCACCACGGTGTCGACGTCCGGCACCTGATCGATGATCTCGAGGCCGAGCGTGCCCTGCCCCGCGATGACGGCCGGGTGGTCGAACGGCGGGATGAACACGGCACCGGTGTGGGCGGCGAAGTCCTTCGCGGCGCTCAACGCCTCTTCCACGGAGTGGCCCCGCAGCACGACGTCGGCGCCGTAGTGGCGGGTGGCCTGCAGCTTCGGCAGGGCGACCCCGACCGGCGTGAAGATCGTCGCGGGGATCCCGAGCTCGCGCGCAGCGAGCGCGACGCCCTGCGCGTGGTTGCCGGCACTGGCGGCGACGACGCCCTTGGCGCGCTGTTCGGCGGACAGGGTGGAGAGCCGGTTGTAGGCACCGCGCACCTTGTACGCACCGGTGCGCTGCAGGTTCTCGCACTTCAGGTGCACCGGGGACCCGAGCAGTTCGGCGAGGAACTGCGACGTCTCCATCGGGGTGACTCGCGCGACGCCCTTGATGGTCTCGCGCGCCGCCTCGATGTCCGCGAGGGTCGGGATCGCGGTGAGCGTGTGCGGGGATGCGCTGGTGTCGGTCACTCCCCCATCATCGTCGTTCCGAGCCGCGGCGGCGAACTCGTGTGACGCTCAGTTGGTGCTGGCGGTGCCTTCTTCGGCCGAGGGACCAGCGTCGACACCCGGGGCCGGGACGTCGTCGCCGACCTTGTGCCGGCGCCGCCGGAGCAACTGGATCTGGCCGTGCTGCCCGCGCTTCGGCGTCGCTTCGAGCACGTGGTCGGAGTCGAGCCGGCGCCAGCGGCCGCTCGCGATGGTGGTGACCATGGCGTTCAGCGTCGCGATCAGCGGCACGGCGAAGAACGCTCCGGCGATGCCGGCGAGACCCGACGCCGCGGTGACGCCGAGGACGACCGCGAGCGGGTGGACCTTGACCGCGTTGCCCATGACGAGGGGCTGCAGGATGTGCCCCTCGATCTGCTGCACGAGGAGCACGACGCCGAGGACCAGGACGGCGGCGAGGGGGCCGTTGAAGATCAGTGCGACGAACACCGCCAAGAAGCCCGTGACGATGGCGCCGACGACCGGGATAAAGGCACCGAGGAAGACGAAGGCCGCGATCGGGATCACGAGCGGCATGCCACCGAAGAAGAGCCCGACGATGAAGGACCCCAGGCCGATGCCGACCGCGTCGACGAAGGCGACGAAGATCTGCACCCGGATGAAGCTCGTCAGGGTGATCCAGCCGGCGACACCGGCGCCGTCGACCGCTGCGCGCGCCTTCTTCGGGAACAGCCGGACGGACCAGCGCCAGACGTTCTTGCCGTCGATCAGCAGGAAGATCGTGGTGAACAGGGTGATGAAGAGCGCTGCGAACGCATGGGTTGCACCCGACCCGGCACTGGCGACACCGGACAGGATCGACGCGGAGTTGTCCTGCAGCCACTTCGTGCCGTCGTCGAGCCAGCCGTTGACGTCGGTCTGGCTGATGCCGAACCCGGAGTTCAGGACGAAGTCCTTGATGTTGGCGTACTGGTCGATCGTCCGGTCACGCAGGGACGGGTACGACGCGATCACCTGGTCGACGACGAGCCAGACCAGGGCACCCAGGGCCGCGACGCCGCCGAGCAGGCTCATGACGACCGCGAGCCACTTCGGCACGTGGTGGCGCTGCAGCCAGTTCGAGATCGGCACCAGGAGCGCCGAGACGACGATCCCGACCAGGAAGGGGATGAGGATCTCGCTGAAGACCGTGACCAGCCAGATGAAGACGGCGATCACACCCACGACGACGAGCGCTCGCCACGACCACGCACCGGCGATGCGGACGCCGATCGGGACCGATTCCTCGACCACGGGGTCGGGATGAGTCTGCTTGCTTCCCCATGCCATGGCCTGATTGTACCGACGTGCTTCCGGTCAGGTGCCAGATGCGGCATACGTGCATGGATCCTCGTGTCGGCGGCCTTCGGTAGCGTCGCCGCATGCCCAGGTCGACGCTCTCCGCCGCCGAGGCCCGTCGGGTCGCACTCGCCGCACAGGGGTTCGGACGACCACCCGCCGACGCGGTGTCGACACGTGCGGTGAACGCCGCGTTCGGGCGGCTCGGGCTGCTGCAGATCGACTCCGTCAACGTGTTCGAACGCAGCCACTACCTGCCGCTCTTCGCCCGGCTCGGCACCTACGACCGGTCGACGCTCGACCGGCTGACGCTCGGGCGGTCCGGCCCGTACACCGAGTACTGGGCGCACGAGGCCGCGTTCATCCCACGCGACGACCTGCGGCTGTTCCGGTGGCGGATGGACGCCCTGCGGGAGCGCGACGCCGGACCGACCCGGATCGACGGGGTCACCCGGACCGCTGCCGTCCGCCGCGAGCTGCACGCCCTGCTGCGGGCCGAGGGGCCGATGCCCGCCAGCGCGGTGGAGCACGAGTCGAACGTGCGACGTGGCCCCTGGTGGGGGTGGAGCGACGTGAAGCTCGGGCTCGAGCAGATGTTCCGGTGGGGCGAGGCGGTCAGCGCCGGACGCGCCGGGTTCGAGCGCGTCTACGCCCTGCCCGAGCAGGTGCTGCCCGACGGCTTCCTCGAGACCGCTCCGGCACGCGCCGACGCCGTGCTCGAACTCGTGCGTCGGGCATCGCGCGCGCTCGGTGTCGGCACCCGAGCGGACATCGCGGACTACTACCGACTGCGCTCCGACGACACCGCCGCCGCGATCGCCGCACTCGCCGCCGCCGGGGAACTCGTCCCGGTGCGGGTCGAGGGCTGGGGCGAGCGGGCCTGGCTCCACGCCGATGCGCGGGTACCCCGGCAGCTGACGGCGGACGCGGTGCTGAGCCCCTTCGACCCGGTCGTCTGGTTCCGACGGCGGGCCGAGCGGATGTACGGCTTCCACTACCGGATCGAGATCTACACGCCGGCGCCGAAGCGGGTGTTCGGCTACTACGTGCTCCCGGTGCTGCAGGACGACCGGCTCGTCGGTCGGATCGACCTGAAGAGCGACCGGCAGCGGGGCGTGCTCCGGGTCCGGACCGCGTGGCAGGAACCCGGCGAGCACCTGGACCCCGAGCGACTCGCCGAGACCCTGCGGCGGACCGCGAGCTGGCAGGGCCTGGGGGCGATCGAGGTGACCGATCGTGGCACCGCAGCACCTGCCGTTGCCGGAGCGCTCGGTCTCCCCCTGGTGCCGCACGTGTCCGCGGACGACACGGATGCGGCTCAGCCGGTCGCGCGTGCCGAGCAGGACGCGGCAGTCGACGACGCTGGTGACGCTCGCTGACCCGTCAGAACCGCTCGGCGTTCGCGCGCAGACGAGCGATGCGGTCGGGCAGCGGCGGGTGCGTCGAGAACAGCCGGTCCATCACCCCGGGGCGCATCGGGTCGGCGATCCACAGGTGCGCCATCGAGGAGTTCTGCGTCTGCACCGGACGGCCGTACGCCCCGAGCTTCTCGAGCGCCCGCGCCAGGCCCTCGGGGTACCGCGTGGTCATCACGCCCGTCGCGTCCGCCAGGTACTCGCGCTGCCGGGACACCGCGGCTTGCACGCCCGCCGCGGCGATCGGGGCCACGACGACGGCGGCGATGCCGGCGATCAACAGGACCGGGTTGGCGCTGCCGCCGTTGTCCGAGTTGCGGTTCCGCCCGCCGGACAGACCGCTGAAGACCGAGATGCGGAGCAGGACGTCGGCGATGAATCCGACGGCCACGACGAGACCGAAGACCATCGTGGACACCCGGATGTCGTAGTTGCGGACGTGCCCGAGCTCGTGCGCCATCACGCCCTGCAGCTCCTGGTCGTCCATGAGCTCGAGCAGCCCGGTCGTCGCCGCGACGACCGCGTGCTCGGGGTCCCGCCCGGTGGCGAAGGCGTTCGGGGCGGGGTCGGGGATGACGAACACCCGGGGCATCGGCATGCCGGTCGAGATGGCCAGGTTCTCGACGGTGCGCCAGAGTCGCGGCTCGGCGGCCCGGTCGATCTCGATCCCACCCGCGATGGCGGTGGCCTGTCGTGCCGCCAGGAAGTACTGCAGCACGGCGTAGCCCAGTGCGACCGCCAGGACGATGAACCCGATCGAGACGTTCCCGGCGAGGTACCCGCCGAGGAACCCGAGCGCACCGATGATCAGCAGGAACACCAGGACGATGACGACGGTGTTCCGCTTGTTCCGCGCGATGGCGCTGTACACGTCGGCTCCGACGCTGGGGTCAGAACTGGACGCGCGGCGGCTCGGCGATGGCCGCCGGCTCGTTCGTCTCGAAGAACGTGGCCTCGGTGAAGCCGCGGTTCTTCGCGAACGTGGAGTTCGGGAACACCCGGATCTTCGTGTTCAGCTCGCGCACGCCACCGTTGTAGAACCGTCGAGCGGCCTGGATCTTGTCCTCGGTGTCGACGAGCTCGGACTGCAGCTGCAGGAAGTTCTGGCTCGACTGCAACTGCGGGTACCCCTCGGCCACCGCGAAGACGCTCTTCAGTGCCTTCTGCATGTGTCCCTCGGCAGCGGAGGCCGTGTCGGCGTCACCGGCCGACAGGGTCTCGGCGCGGGCCTTCGTCACGTCGTCGAAGACCGCCTTCTCGTGCGTGGCGTACCCCTTGACGGTGTCGACGATCGTGGGGATGAGGTCGGCGCGGCGCTTCAGCTGCACCGAGATGTCGCTCCAGGCTTCGTCGACCCGCACCTTGAGCGTGACGAGGGCGTTGTACGTCACCCAGAGGTAGATCCCGATGATCACCAGGACGACCACCACCACTCCGACGACGATGAGCGTCGTGACGAGTCCGGTGTCCATGCGGGCGTACTCCTTTGCGCGTCGGGATCCGCGGTGCTGCGATGGCCTGAACGGCCGTCGTGAAGTCTATCGATGCAGTCTGCATGCTCCGTTCGCTGAGCAGTGTTCACGGCCGATTCCCGAGTCACGCACACCGCGCATTCGGACTGCTGCCCGATCCGCAACCTCATCCGCGAGGTGTATTGACCAGAGGCGCTCGATCCCGTGGGATGGGTCCGGTGAACACGCGCGGGGACAACGTGGACGAAGGGGCCGTCGGGGGCGACGGCCCTCGTCGTCGACCCCGCTTCGCCCTGCTCGCAGCGGCGACGACGGTCCTCGTCGCGGCCCTCCTCGGTGCCGCGGCAGCACCGGCCGTCGCGGTCGCCGTGACTGCGGAGCCCCAGGCCGCCGCGGCTGCGGAACCCCGAGCCGCCGTGGCTCCCACCGACGCGTCCCCGCCCACGGCCGAGCCGACGGCGAGTCCCGATCCGAGCGAGATCGCGCCGCCGAGCACGGGCCGACCGGGCGCTCCGTTGCCGACCCCCACGCGTCCGGCCGTGCGGCCCACGATCGCGGATCCCGGTGACGTCACGACGGGCACCACCCGCTTCCACGGCACCGGCACGCCGGGGCACAGCGTCCGGGTGTCCGGTCCGACCGCGACCGGTTCGTCCGGGTGCACGGCCCGGGTGGGGTCCGACGGATCCTGGGCATGCCTCGGCACCGTCCGGTCCGGCCCGCAGCAGGTCTTCACGGTGCGTGACCTCGTCGCCACCGGACTCCCCGTCGCGAACGCTCCGGCCTCGGACGTCATCGTCCCGCCGACCCTGCAGGCTGCCGGCCCCACCGGCGGCACCGTGTCCGGCACCGGGTTCCCCGGATCGACGGTGACGCTGTCGGTGTCCGGGTCCACGACCGAGCAGACCGCCCCGGTCGGCCCGGACGGTCGGTGGGTCGCAGCACTCGGCACCCGAGCGGACGGCCGGTTCACCGTGACCGCCTCGCAGACGGCCAGTACCGCGCGCGGCTACCGGTCCGACCTGCGGAGCGCGGCATCGGCGCCCGTGACGGTCACGGTCGACCGCACCGCACCGGCTGCCCCGCGCATCACGACGCCGGACGACGGCCAGCGGATCGGCACCCGGTCGACGACGGTGACCGGCACCGGCGAGCCCGGCGCTCGCGTGACGGTGTACGTCGATCGTGCTCCGGTGTGCGGCGTGGTGGTGGGGACGGACGCCTCGTGGTCGTGCTCCACCGCGGGATCGACCCTGCGCGCCGGCGAGCACCGGCTCACCGCGACGCAGCACGACGCTGCGGGCAACTACTCCCGGTCCTCGGCCGCCGTGCGGGTCACGGCGGGATCCGCGACGACGGCGCCGACCGGCACACCGACCCCGGGCGCGACGGACACCCCGGGGGGCCCCGGAGGGCCGACGCCGGGCTCCGACGCGACGGCGGGCACCCCCGGCACGGCGGGCACCGGCGTCGACGGCACGCCCGGCGCTGGCACGCCCGGCACCGGCAGCGGCACCGGAACCGGAACCGGAACGAACAGCGGCAACCACGGCAACGGTGGCAACGGCCCCACGGCCGGCGGTGGCTCAGGCAGCGGCAGTGGCTCCGGCACCGGCAGTCCGGCCGGCGTCGGCAGCGCCGGAGGACACCCCGACTGGTCCGGCCCCGCCGGCGACTGGACCGCGGCGACCTCCTACGACGGCACCGTCCCGACCATCCAGGCCGCGTTCTCGTGGCGGACCGTCCTGGTCGCCACCGCCGTCGCAGCCGGGTTCCTCCTGTTGATCGCCGCGCCGCTGGCGCTGGTGGCCGCCGTCGCCCGCGGCCGTCTCCGGTCGCCGTTCGCCGGGCTCCTCGGCCGCAACCGCTCCCGGTCCGACCGTGCCCGGGGCGACGACGTCCTGCCGACCTGGGCATCCATCACCATCGCGGTGTCCATCGCGGCCCTCTGCACCCTGCTCGGCGTCGGTGTCGAGCTCGAGGCCCGGTACGCCCGTCTGGCGATCGCGGTCCTCGCCGGTACCGCGGTCCTGACCGCCGCGGTCGTGTTCGCCACACGGTGGGCAGCGGGCACCGACCACCGGACCATCGGCTTCCGGGTGTCGCCGTGGCTGGTGCTCGCGGCGCTCGTGGCCTGCGGCATCACGCGCGTGGCAGACCTCTCCCCCGCCCTCATCGTCGGCGTCGTCCTCGTCCCGTCGGGCAGGCCCGGTCTGGGCACCGGCCCGCTCCGCCTCGGTACCGGGATCGCCGCGAGCGCCCGGGGAGCGACCTGGCGGGTGCTGGCCCTGCTCGGTCTCGCGGCGGTCGGCTGGGTACTGCACAGCCTGCTCGCCGGCGGGGGCTTCTGGGTGTCGCTCGGGTCGGAGTTCGCCATCACGCTGTGCGTCGGCGGCCTCGGTGCCGTGGTCGCGACCCTGCTGCCCGTCACCGGGTCCGCCGGCAGCGCGCTGCTCGCCGCTTCGCGCGGTCGGTACGTCGCGCTCGCGGTGGTCGCCGTGGCGCTGACCACGGCCGTCTACTCGGGGACCACCGGGACGCACGCTGCCCCGGTACTGCTCGTCGGGATCGCCGCAGCGTGCGTGGCGGCCGCGATCGCGGCCCTGGTCTGGCTGCGCACCGAGCGGCGCGCGGCGCGCGTCTGAAACGAGCCGGGCCTCCCGACCGGGTCCGCTGGTCGCGTCACGACGGTGCTCGGACGGCGACGGCCTGGAGGCCCGTGGTGACGCCGCCCCACGCCTGCCGTCCGTCAGCCGGTCGCGTCCACCGCGCGCCGCGGCGCGTTGCGGGCGAAGAGGCCGGGCAGGAGCCCGCCGATCTTCGTCCCGATGCACAGGCTGACGAAGGTCGCGAGCGGAGTGGCGAGCGCCTCGGGGTCGAAGGTGGCCACCGCCACCAGCCCGACCGTCCCCGGCACGAGCAGCAGGAACGCCGGGAAGAACGACACCGTCGCCGGGATCGCCGGCACCAGCCGCTCGAGCAACCGTGTCGCGACGAAGAGCAGCGCCGCTGCGGCGCCGGTCGCGACGACACTGCCCCAGAGCGGCGTCGTCCCGCTCACCACGGCGTAGGCGGTGACCATGACCGCCACCGACACGAGCGTCAGGCGCCACCCGGACCGGAACACCAGGCCGAGTCCGACCGCGAGCACCACGACCGCCACCCACGAGACCCAGTAGACCGGCACGGCCTCCCAGCCGGCCAGGTCCGTGCCGACGCCCGCGACCTCGCCCACGAGCGCTGCGGACGACGGGTCCACGTGCAGCCCGGTCAGGGCACTGCCCGACGCGATGCCGGCGGCCATGAAGCCGAGCATGATGAGGCCCTGCACCAGTCGCGACGACCCGGTGACGATGTCCGCGGCGGTGAGTTCGAGCAGGGCATTGGTGATGAGGGCGCCGGGGACGAACACCGCCACCGGAGCGCACACGGCGAAGAGCGGGACCTGCTCGAACCCGGCACCCGCGGCGACGAGGCCGACGATGGCCGTCGACACGAACGCGGCCAGGAACGGGATGATCGCAACGGCCTCGCGGAAGCGCCGGAGGACCAGGCCGATCACCCCGACCAGCCCACCGACGACGAGCGCCAGGACGATCGCCCACCACGGGCAGCGGAACACGACGGCCAGACCGGCCGAGGTCAGGGCGTTGCCGAGGATCCACGGCAGGGCGGGCGGCGGGACGGTGCCGGCGCGGATGGCCCGGACGCGGGCGGGGATCTCGGCGAGGGCGATGGAGCCGCTCTCGAGCCCGAGCACCACGCGGTTCGCACGAGCCGCCTGGCGTGAGGACAGTTCGATGCCCTCGGCGTTGACGATGGTGGCGGCGCCGGTGGAGACCTCGCTCACCATCACCAGGGCGGGCAGGACGCCGATCGCGAGCGTCGGTCCGACCCCGGCGGCATCCCGGGCCTTCTCGAGCGCCGACCGGACGTCGGTGACGGAGCTACCGGCGTCCAGGAGCAGCGCACCGAGGGTGCCGAGGAGCATGCCGACCGGGACGCTCTCGCCGTCGACGACCTCGACGTGGGCCTCCGGTCGGCGGAGGGCGTTCTGCAGGTTGGCGAGTGCGCTTCCGAGTCCGACCACGATCGTCGATGCTACTGGTCGTGCGGGTTCCGCGGATTCCGCGGGTTCCGCGGGGTGCTCGGTCTTCGGTACCCCCGGTGGGACTCGAACCCACAACTCAGCGATTTTAAGTCGCGTGCCTCTACCGATTGGGCCACGGGGGCGGGCCGCAACAGCCTACCGATGCACGAAGGCGGTCACCCCGCACGGGGTGACCGCCTTCGTGGCGAGCGGTGCTACTTGGCGTCGGCCGGGGCCGTCACCGACTCGGGGGCGTTCGAGACGTCCTTCGCGGGCTCGCCGTAGACGGGGCCGGCGGCACCGGCGACCTTGCCCTCTTCCGGAGCGGGGGCTGCGGCGGGCGCAGCCGGGGCCTCGGCAGCGGGCTTCGGACGGGACGCGAACGCCTCGAACGCGGCACGCGGTGTCTCGCGGTCGTCGAGCGACACGATGTCGCGGCCCAGGAAGAAGCCACCGACCCAGTCGCCGATGACGCGCCACTTGCGCTCCCACGACGGCATGGCCAGGCCGTGGTAGCCGCGGTGTGCGCCCCAGGCCAGGAAGCCCTTCATGGCGAACTTGCCGGACTGGAACACACCGGTGCCCAGGCCGAGGCCCGCGACGGCACCGAGGTTCTCGTGCTTGTAGTCGGTCGTCGCCTCGCCACGGATGGTCGCGACGACGTTCTTCGCGAGCTGCTTGGCCTGGCGCACGGCGTGCTGGGCGTTCGGCACGCAGAACCCGCCGACACCGCCCCCGGTCAGGTCCGGCACGGCTGCGACGTCGCCGCAGGCCCATGCGTCGGCGATCACGCCGTTGTCGTCGACCACGCGCAGGTCGGGCTGCACGCGGATGCGACCGCGCTGCTCGAGCGGGAAGTCGGTGCCCTTGACCATCGGGTTCGCCATGACGCCGGCGGTCCAGATGATGAGGTCGGACGGGATCGTCTCGATCGCGCCGTCGCTCGTCTTGAGCTCGCAGACGCCGCCGACGGCCGAGGCCAGCTGCGTCTCGAGGTGCACGGTCGCGCCGCGCTCGGCGAGGTTCTTGAGCACCCAGTGCGAGGTCTCGAGCGAGACCTCGGGCATGATGCGGCCCATCGCCTCGACCAGGTGGAAGTGCGTGTCGTCGAAGGACAGCTGCGGGTGGCTCTTCAGCAGGTCGGTGACGAAGGAGCGGAGCTCGGCGAACACCTCGATGCCGGCGAAGCCACCACCGACGACGACGACGGTGAGCAGGCGGTCGCGCTCGGGACCGGCCGGCAGGTTCGCCGCCTTGTGGAAGTTGCTGAGGATGCGGTCACGGATGGACGCGGCTTCCTCGATGGTCTTCAGGCCGATGGCCTCGTCCGCGACGCCCGGGATCGGGAACGTGCGGGACACCGCGCCGGCGGTCATGACGATCTGGTCGTAGGACTCCTCCCACGCCTCGCCCTCGGTGGGGGTGATCGTCGCCGTCTTGGTGGCGTGGTCGACCTTGGTGACCTTCGCCGTGACGACGCGCGTCTTCTTGAGGTGACGGCGGTGCGCGACGACCGCGTGACGCGGCTCGATCGAACCGGCGGCGACCTCGGGCAGGAACGGCTGGTACGTCATGTACGGCAGCGGGTCCACCATGACGACCTCGGCTTCGCCCTGGCGAAGGTGCTTCTCGAGCTTCCATGCGGTGTAGAAACCGGCGTAACCGCCGCCGACGACGAGGATCTTGGGCACGGGGAATGATCTCCTTGGATGGGGGTGTGCGGGAGTCGGGTCAGACTTCGCCGCCACCCGCCCCGACTCCAGCGTCTGCACCGTCATCATACGCCCGGCACACGCACCGGGAGGGCGACCAGTCCGCGCGCTCCAGCGCGAGGTCGCCGATGGGGTTGACGCCGGGTCCGGCGGCGAGGGCGTGTCCGACGAGGGCGTGCAGGCACTTCACGCGGGTGGGCATGCCACCGGCGCTGATGCCGTCGATCTCGTCGACGTGTTCGATCGACTCGCGGTCGGCCAGGTAGGCCTGGTGGGCCGCGCGGTACTGCGCGGCGACTGCGGGGTCCTCGAGCAGGGCTGCCAGCTCGGGCATGACCTGGTTGGCCTCGAGGGTGCTGACCGCAGCGGTGGCCGCGGGGTGGCACAGGTAGTAGAACGTCGGGAACGGGGTGCCGTTCGACAGCCGGGGCTTCGTGGAGACGACGGTGGGGTTGCCACAGACGCAGCGTGCCGCGATCCCGATGACGTCACGTGCCGGTCGGCCGAGCTGCGCCGACACGACCTGGACGTCGCGGTCGGAGGGCGGGTCGAAGGGAGGGGTCGTCACGGGAACGTGAGCCTACCGGAGAAGCGGAACCCCGCGCACCGTCGGCCCGGACGGCTCCGCGCCTCGGACTACTTGCTGTCGCCCGTACCGGAGACGTCGGGGGCGACGAGGTCGGCAGCACGCTCGTCCGTCAGTCCGGACTGCAGCACCGACGAGAGCATCGCCTGCACCCAGTCGACCTTGGGGGTCTGCACCTTGGCGCTCACGGGGGTGCCGGATTCGGTGGTCGGGGTCTTCGCGGCCCGCTTGTCCTCGGTGCCCATCACGAGGTAGCTCTCCTCGCCCGGGTACACGTAGAGCAGCCGGTCGCGGGCCTGCGCCTCGATGTAGGCCGGGTCGTCCCAGCGCGCGACGTCCTGCTTCTTCTGCGTGACGTCGGCCTTCTGGTTGGCGACCTCCTGCTGCTGCTGGGCGATCTGCTCCTGCTGCTGGATGAGCGTCCGGAGCGACGGCGCGAGCACCACCACGAACAGCACGATGATCGCGAGCATGAGCAGGCTGAACCCGGAGAAGTGGATCGAGCGGTACCAGGGGTGCGCGGGCGTGCTGCCGTCGGGCATCGCCACGGGGACGCGGCGGACGCGGGGCTTCTGGCTGGGCACGGTCCGACGATAACCCGGGCTGGTCGGTCGGGCAGCCCGGCACGCGGCCGTTCGGCGCCCTCTCAGCGTCTCGCGTCCCACGGTGCTACCCAGCAGAAGACGCCGTCGTCTCGTCGAGACGCCTCCGGATTCGACGGCGTCTCACGGACTTCGCGGCGTCAGGCTGACACGACGGCGTGACGCCGGCGGCGGGCGGGTCCGGGTCCGATCGAGGCAGCCGGGAGGCACGGCTCCGGCCCGTCCGTCCGCCCCGCACTCGGAGTGGTCACCACACACCGCCCGACGCACGTCCGGTGGTCACGTCCTGTCGTCCGGGCCCGGGCCAGCCGACGACTCGTGACCAGTCGACGCAGCGCGCGCGGCACGTGCTGACCGCACGGCGCGTGCTGACCGCTCGGCACTCCGTGGCCGCACACACGACGAGACGCCGTCCTCGTGGAGGAGGACGGCGTCTCGGTGGTGCGGGTGCTGCTGGCCGGGCTGGTTACAGCGAAGCGGCGCGCGGGAAGGCCGAACGGCCGGCGTACACCGCGGCGTCGCCGAGCTCTTCCTCGATGCGGAGCAGCTGGTTGTACTTCGCGACGCGGTCCGAGCGGGCCGGGGCGCCGGTCTTGATCTGACCACCGTCGACCGCGACCGCGATGTCCGCGATCGTGGTGTCCTCGGTCTCGCCGGAGCGGTGCGACAGGATCGAGGTCAGGCCGTGACGGTGCGCGAGCGAGACCGCGTCGAGGGTCTCGGTGAGCGTGCCGATCTGGTTGACCTTGACGAGGATCGAGTTCGCGGCCTTCTCGTCGATGCCCCGCTGCAGACGCTTCGGGTTCGTGACGAACAGGTCGTCGCCGACGATCTGGACCTTGTCGCCGAGTTCGGCGGTCAGGTGCGACCAGCCTTCCCAGTCGTCCTCGGCCAGCGGGTCCTCGATGGTGACGAGGGGGTAGTTCGCGACGAGCTCGGCGAAGTAGGAGGTGAACTCCTGGCTCGAGAGCTGCTTGCCCTCGAACTGGTACTTGCCGTCCGAGAAGAACTCGGTGGACGCGACGTCGAGGCCGACGGCGATGTCCTTGCCGGGCGTGTAGCCGGCCTTCTCGATCGCAGTGAGCAGGAAGTCGAGCGCGGCGCGGTTCGACGCGAGCTCCGGCGCGAAGCCACCCTCGTCGCCGAGGCCGGTGGCCAGGCCCTGCTTCTTCAGCTCGCCCTTGAGGGCGTGGTAGGTCTCGACGCCCCAGCGGAGTGCCTCGGAGAAGGACTCGGCGCCGTACGGCACCAGGAAGAACTCCTGGATGTCGACGTTGGTGTCCGCGTGGGCACCGCCGTTGACGACGTTCATCAGCGGGACGGGCAGCGTGTGCGCGTTCGGGCCGCCGAGGTAGCGGAACAGCGGCAGGTCGACCGAGTCGGCTGCGGCACGGGCGACGGCGAGCGAGGCACCGAGGATCGCGTTCGCGCCGAGGCGGGACTTGTTCTCGGTGCCGTCGAGCTCGATGAGCGCGGCGTCGACGAGGCGCTGGTCGGTGGCGTCGAAGCCCTCGAGCGCCGGGCCGATCTCGTCGAGGACGGCGTCGACGGCCTTGAGCACGCCCTTGCCGCCGTAGCGCGAGGCGTCGCCGTCGCGGAGCTCGTACGCCTCGAACGCGCCGGTGGATGCACCGGACGGGACGAGCGCGCGGGAAACGACGCCGTCGTCGAGGAGGACCTCGACCTCGACCGTCGGGTTGCCTCGGGAATCGAGGACTTCGCGTGCGCCTACGGCATCGATCAGGGCCACGGGGTACTCCCTACACATTGGTTGTGGTGATTGCGGTGTCGATCCTAGCGAGCGGAGGTGAACACGACGTCGGCCGTGACGCCGACCTGTGGACGAGTCCGTGCTGGAACGGGGACTGGGTGCTCAGTCGAGCGGGCGGAACGCGACGCCCTCGAGCGACGCGGTGTCGGCCGAGACGGTCGCGAATGCCGTGAAGCCCTGCGCGGCGAGGCCGGCGAGCAGGTTCTTCGTGTTCTTCGTGCGGCGCTCGAGCCGGACGCGCCGGTGGGACGCCAGCGCCTCGGACTTCAGCGCGGCGAGCCGGACCGGGTCGACGTCCTTGTCGTACACGAGCACGACGGCGTCGGCCTCGGCGGACTCCGGCAGGGTCACCAGGTCGACGAGCCGTTCGAAGCCGAGCGAGAACCCGACGGCGGGGACGTCCTGCCCGAGGAACCGGCCGATCATGCCGTCGTACCGGCCACCGCCACCGAGGCTGTAGCCGAAGTCGGGGTGCGCGACCTCGAAGATCGTGCCCGTGTAGTAGCCCATGCCGCGCACGAGCGTCGGGTCGAACCGCAGGTCCGCCCCGGGTAGCGCCTCGCGCAGGCGGAGCAGGTCGGCGAAGGCCTCGGCGTCCAGCCACGGCGCGCCCTCGACCGACGTCCAGTCCGCGGCCTCGAGCGCGCGGATGGTGTCCTCGAGCCCGGGCAGGTCGGCGCCCACGGTGCTGCGGAGCTCTGCCGCGACGCCGTCCGCGCCGATCTTGTCGAGCTTGTCGATCGTGATGAGCGCGCGGTCGGCAGCAGCGGGCTCGGTGATCCCCCACGACGCGAGGAGTGCCAGGAGGATCCGGCGGTCGTTGATCCGGATCGTCGTGCCACTGACACCGAGGGCGTCGAGGGCCGCCGTCGTCGCGCGGATGAGCTCGATCTCGGCGAGCTGCCCGGGCTCCCCCAGGATGTCGATGTCGCACTGCACGAACTGGCGGTAGCGGCCCTTCTGCGGGCGCTCAGCGCGCCAGACCGGGGCGATCTGCACGGAACGGAAGACCGACGGCAGCTCCGCACGGTGCGAGGCGTAGAAGCGTGCGAGGGGAACGGTCAGGTCGAACCGCAGACCGAGGTCGGCGAGGTCCAGCGGGGCCTCGGCGCCCTGCAGGTCCTCGGTGGTCAGCCCGCGCTTCATCACCGCGAACGCCAGCTTCTCGTTGTCGCCACCCAGCCCGGAGTGCAGCCGCGCAGCGTCCTCCACCACCGGGGTCTCGATCTCGTCGAAACCGTGCCGCGAGTAGACGTCCCGCACGACACCGAGCACGTGCTCGCGCCGGGCCTTGTCCGCCGGGAGGAAGTCACGCATGCCACGGGGTGCCGTCACGGTCGTTGCCATGCGGCCAATTCTGGCAGACGGCCGCCCCGGCTTGCGCGCCTTCCGATCCACTGGCATACTGCATGCAGAACCTCGGTCCGGATCGTGCCTGATCCACGTTCCGGATCGTTCGCGGGGCGACGTGCTGCAGTGCGTCCCGCGGTTCGAGCGGGCTTCCCTGTCGGCCCCTCTCCCTGGTGGAGCCGACGCCCGCTCACGGGCGCCCTCTCTTTTTCGGGTTGGGAGGGCGCCCGTTCTCTCCAGCCCGGATCCTCCGAGCCCGGAGCGACCTCGCGCACCCGGGATCACTCCACAGCGCGACCGGCCTCCTCGAGCTCCGTCACCGCGGCGCGCAGACTCGCGACCGGGTCCACCCCGAGCCCCGCCGCAGCCGCGATCTCCCCGAGCACCGCTCGCCCCCACACGGGGTCGGCCGTGCCCACCCCGTCGTCCGCCGCCAGCGCGGCGGACGCACCACGGGCCTCCAGGCCGACGCCGGAACCGGCCCCGACGACGGAGGCGACGACCGCATCGGCGTCCCCACGCTCCTGCAGCCGTTCCAACAGCTTCACCGCACGCTCCAGCGGCGGCATCGCCCGCGGCACCCCGTCGAACGCACTCCGCCGGCTCGCCTTCTCGGACGCCTTGGCCGCACGCCAGACCCGCACGACGTCCTCGACGGTGTCCGCCGTCTCGTCACCGAACACGTGCGGGTGCCGCCTGGTCATCTTGTCCCGCACCCCGGCGGCGACATCCTCGAGCGTGAAGTCCCCCGCCCGGGCGGCGATCCCCGCGTGCAGGACCACCTGGTAGAGCAGGTCGCCGAGTTCCTCGCGGACGTCGGCCGGGTCGCCGTCGTCGATGGCGTCGACGAGTTCGTACGACTCCTCGACGGCGTACCGGGCGAGTGAGGCGTGGGTCTGCGCCCGGTTCCAGACGCACCCGCCGTCCTCGGCGAGCAGGCGGTCGACGACGGTCACGAGGTCCGGTACGGCGGTCATCCGGCCATGGTCCCACTCCCGTAGACTGGCGGTGGTGTGTCGGGAAGTCTGGTCGACGGACACTCACCCGACCCCTCGAGACGGAGATCCATGTCGTCCCTCGTCCGCTCCCCCCGCTTCAGCGCCATCGCGCTCCTCACCGCCGCCGTGCTCGGCCTGGTCGTGGCGAACTCCCCGATCGGCCCCGGCCTCGAACGGCTCCTCGACGCGCACCTGCCGCTCGGTGCGCTGGGCCTCGACCTGTCGATCGCGCACTGGATCAGCGACGGCCTGCTCGCGGTCTTCTTCCTGCTCGTCGCGATCGAGCTGAAGCAGGAACTCGTCGACGGTGAGCTGTCGAACCCCAAGACCGCGATCATCCCCGCCATCGCCGCGGTCGGCGGTGTGCTCGTCCCGGCCGGCATCTTCCTGCTCGTCACCGCGGGCACGCAGTACACGCACGGGTGGCCGATCCCGACGGCGACGGACATCGCGTTCGCGCTCGGGGTGCTCGCCATGTTCGGTCGCGGGCTGCCGAGCGGCATCCGGGTGTTCCTGCTCGCGCTGGCCGTCCTCGACGACCTCATCGCGATCATCATCATCGCCGTGGTGTTCGCCCACGACACCGACTTCCTGGCCCTCGCCGGTGCCGTCGTCACGCTCGCGGCATTCTGGCTGCTCGGCCGGATGCTCCGTCCGGGGCGCTCCGGACAGACGCTGCTCATCGTGGCGATGGTCGTCGTCGGGCTCCTGACCTGGTGGCTCGTCTACCACTCCGGTGTGCACGCCACCATCGCCGGCGTCGCGCTCGGGCTCGTGCTGCCCCGCCGTCCGGGCCACACCCTGCACGAGAACGTCGAGCCGTGGTCGAACGCGATCGTGCTGCCGGTGTTCGCGTTCGCGTCGGCCGCCGTCATCATCCCCGCGGTCGGCATCAGCGAGCTCTCGCCCACGTTCTGGGCGGTCGTCCTCGCCCTGCCGGTCGGCAAGGTCATCGGCATCACGCTGTTCGGCACGATCGCCACGCGGATCTTCCGCTCCCCCGGCCGCTCGTCGCTGTCGTTCTTCTCGATCATCACCGTCGGCGTGCTCGGCGGCATCGGGTTCACGGTGTCGCTGCTCATGAACGAGCTGGCGTTCGCCCGCAACGAGGAGATCCTCGACGAGGGCGTCCTCGCCGTGCTCGTCGGATCGGGCATCGCCATCGTCGCGTCGGCCGTCGTCGTCACCCTGCGTGCGCGGGCGTACCGCGCGCGCCGCGAACTGTCCGAGGCCGAGGACACCGAGTAGCGGCTTCGCGGCCCGCGGTTCGCACCCGTTCCACGACAGGCCACGCGTCGTTCGACGCGCGGATCGTCGCGAAGGGCGTGCGTGCCGTGGACGTGGCCGAGGACGGACTGGAGGCACGGTGCGGACCCGCACCGTGCCTCCAGGCCGTCTCCGCTCGCGTCTACGCGGCCGGCGCCTCCGCCGGGGTCGTCGCCCCGTACACGGCGGTGAGGATGCTCTCCACCCACTGGATGAGAGCGTCGTCCGGCAGCGCCTGGTCGTGCGGGCGCGGCACGGGGATGCTCGACGCGTTCTGCTGCGGGAACCAGCGGGCCCCCGGGAACATGCGCTTCAGGCGCACCTGCGACGAGTCGGCGAGTTCCTTGCCGGCAACCCGCAGGTTGGAACCCATCACGACGACGTCGGACAGGCCGACCTGCTGCGCCATCCGACGCAGGCGGGAGACCTCGACCAGGGTCTGCACGGCCTGCGGCGGCTGCCCGTAGCGGTCGGTGAGCTCGTCGAGCACCATGTCGATCGCGTTCGGCTGCGCCGTCGGGGCCGAGGCCGCCGACAGCTTCTGGTACGCCTCGAGCCGGAGCCGCTCGGACTCGACGTAGTCCTCGGGGATGTGCGCGTCGACGGGGATCTCGAGCCGGAGCTCGGTCTGCCCCTCGGCGACGTCGCCACGGAACTGCGACACCGCCTCGCCGATCATCCGGAGGTACAGGTCGAACCCGACACCCGCGATGTGGCCGGACTGCTCACCACCGAGCAGGTTGCCCGCCCCGCGGATCTCGAGGTCCTTCATGGCGACCTGCATGCCCGCACCGAGCTCGTTGTTCGCGGCGATGGTCTCGAGGCGGTCCTGTGCGGTCTCGGACAGCGGCTTGTCGGAGTCGTAGAGGAAGTACGCGTACCCGCGCTCGCGGCCACGGCCGACCCGACCGCGCAGCTGGTGCAGCTGCGACAGCCCGTACTTGTCGGCCTTGTCGATGATGAGCGTGTTGGCGTTCGCGATGTCGAGACCGGTCTCGATGATCGTCGTCGAGACGAGGACGTCGAAGCGACGCTCCCAGAAGTCGACCATGACCTGCTCGAGGGTGGTCTCCGACATCTGCCCGTGCGCCACGGCGATGCGGGCGTCCGGCACGATCTCGGCCAGGTGCGCGGCGACCGACTGGATGTCCTTCACCCGGTTGTGCACGTAGAACACCTGGCCCTCACGCAGGAGCTCGCGGCGGATTGCGGCCGCCACCTGCAAGTCGGACTGCGGCCCGACGAAGGTCAGGATGGGGTGCCGGTCCTCTGGCGGGGTGGCCAGGGTCGACATCTCGCGGATGCCCGTGACCGCCATCTCGAGCGAGCGCGGGATCGGGGTCGCCGACATCGCCAGCACGTCGACGTTCGTCTTGAACTTCTTGAGCTGGTCCTTGTGCTCGACGCCGAACCGCTGTTCCTCGTCGATGATGACGAGACCGACGTCCTTGAAGCTGATGCCCTGCGACAGGATCCGGTGGGTCGCGATGACGATGTCGACCGTGCCGTCAGCGAGCCCGGCGATGGTCTCCTTCGACTCCTTCTCGGTCTGGAACCGGCTCAGGGCGCGCAGGTGCACCGGGAACCCGGCGAAGCGCTCCTGGAAGGTCTCCATGTGCTGGCGGACGAGCAGGGTCGTCGGGACGAGCATGACGACCTGCTTGCCGTCCTGCACGGCCTTGAACGCGGCGCGGATCGCGACCTCGGTCTTGCCGTAGCCGACGTCGCCGGAGAGCAGGCGGTCCATCGGGATCGGCCGTTCCATGTCGCGCTTGATCTCGTCGATCGTGGTGAGCTGGTCGGCGGTCTCGGCGAACGGGAACGCCTCTTCCAGCTCGCGCTGCCACGGGGTGTCCGGACCGAACGCGTGCCCCTTCGACGCCATCCGCGCCGAGTACAGCTTGACCAGGTCGACGGCGATGTCGCGGACGGCCTTGCGCGCCTTCGACTTGGCGGCGGACCAGTCCGAGCCGCCCATCTTCGACAGGGTCGGGGACTCACCACCGACGTAGCGGGACAGCTGGTCGAGCTGGTCGGTCGGCACGAAGAGCTTGTCGCCCGGGTAGTTGCGCTTCGACGGCGCGTACTCGAGCACGAGGTACTCGCGCTGCGTCTTCACCGCGTTGCGTCCACCCGAGCTCACTTCGCGGCTGACGAGCTCGACGAACTTGCCGATGCCGTGGGTCGCGTGCACGACGACGTCGCCCGGCTTGAGCTGCAGCGGGTCGACGACGTTCTTGCGCCGGCTCGCGAGCTTCTTGACGGTGCGGGCCCCCTGCTGGACGCTGCGGCCGTAGAACTCGGCCTCGCTCAGGACCGCGATGCGGGGGTCGGGGATGGCGAAGCCGTGCTCGACGGTCGCGGTCGTCACGACGGCGAACCCCGGCTCGGGCGGCGCGTCGACCGCTGCGGCACGGGCAGCGACCCCGGCGTCGGCCAGCACCTGCACCGCACGTTCGACGAGGCCCTGCCCCTGCGCGGTCACCACGACCGCCCACCCGTCGTCGGTCAGCGACTTGACGTGCGCGATCGCCCCGTCGGCGCTGCCCGCGAAGCTCGGCACCGCCTCCGCCCGGACGCGGATGTACTCGCCGGCTTCGGCAGCGGCCTCGGCGTCGGTGAGGACGCGCTCGGTGTCCCCTTCGTCGAGGCCGGAGTCGAACGGCGACACCGTCCACCAGGTGCGCTGCCCGCGGGTGTTCTTGAGCTGCTGCACGGTCAGGAAGTTGCCCGCGTCGAGGTCGATCGGGGCCTGTGCCCCGGCGACCGCTGCGCTCCAGGCCGCCTGCAGGAACTCGGTGTTCGTCTCGGCCAGGCTGTTCGCGCGGCCGTTCACCCGCTCGGGCGAGAACACCGCGATGGTGGCGCCGTCCGGCAGGTAGGAGGTCATAGGAACGAGGTCCTGCACGAGCGCCGGAGCGAGCGACTCCATGCCCTCGACCGGGATGCCCTCGGCGATCTTCGCGAGCATCTGGGACAGGTTCGGGAACTCGTGCAGCATCTCGCGGGCCCGCTGCCGGACTTCCTCGCCGAGCAGGAGTTCGCGCGAGGCGGTCAGCTCGACCGAACCGAGGTCGTCCTCGGTGGTGCGCTGGTCGGCGACGGAGAACGCCTTGATCGCCTCGATCTCGTCGCCGAAGAAGTCGACACGCGCCGGGTGGTCGGCCGCCGGCGGGAAGACGTCGAGGATGCCACCGCGCACCGCGAACTCACCACGGCGGGTGACGAGGTCGACGCGCGAGTAGGCGAGGTCCACCAGCTGCGCCGAGATCGCCGCCAGGTCGTTGCCCCGCGAGTCGGTCCGGAGCACCACCGGCGCCAGGGACGTCAGGTTGCTCGCGATCGGCTGCAGCGCGGCTCGGACGCTCGCGACGACGACGGTCTGGCGCCGCTCGGTCGGGTCCGTCGCCTGCCACGCAGCGAGCTTGCGGAGCGTCGCGATGCGTGTGCCGACGGTCTGGGGGCTCGGGCTGAGACGCTCGTGCGGCAGGGTCTCCCACGCGGGGAACTCGAGCACCTCGGCGTCGGGGACGTAGCTGCCGAACGCTTCGCGGACCGCTTCGGCTTCACGCCCGGTCGCCGTGATGACGAGGACGCACTGCGGACCGTTGCGCTCGGCGAGCAGCGCACCGAGCAGCGGCACGCGCAGGCCGTCCACGACGGAGAAGTCGGCGTCGCGCGGTGCGGCGCGCAGCACGCGATCGAAGGCGGAGGCGCGCGAGAGCGCAGGGATGATGCCCGAGATCGTCACTCAGGAGATGGTACCGGCCACCACCGACGCCGACCGCGCCGTGCGCGACGGGCGAACAGCGCGGAACACTCAGGACGGAGCGTGCACGCGCTGCTGTGCGGCGAGCAGGCCGACCTCGGCGATCGCCTCGACCGCGTCGGCGGCGTCGGCCAGCAGGATCGGGAGCGTCTTCTTCTCGGCTGCGGAGAAGTCACGCAGCACGTAGTCAGCCGGGTCCTGCCGACCGGGCGGACGCCCGATGCCGACCCGGACGCGCATGAACTCGTTCGTCCCGGTGGCCTTGATGATGTCGCGCAGCCCGTTGTGCCCGCCATGCCCGCCACTGCCCTTCAGGCGGACGGTGTCGAACGGCAGGTCGAGCTCATCGTGCACGACGACGAGGTCGGCCGGGGTGGCGCTGTAGAACCCGAGCACCGAGGAGACCGGTCCGCCCGAGGTGTTCATGAACGACCCGGGCTTCGCCAGCACGAGTCGTGTGCCGCCGGGCACCAGGCGCCCCTCGGCGACCTGGTTCGGCGTCTTGTGCTTCTTGAACGTCGCACCCATGCGGGACGCGAGTTCGTCGAGGACCATCTGGCCGACGTTGTGGCGGTTGCCCGCGTAGTCGGGCCCGGGGTTCCCGAGCCCGACCACCACGAGGATGTTGTCCGTCACAGCGTCGACCAGATGTCTTCGAAGGGGGTGTTACTCGGAGTCCGCGGCGCCCTCGGCACCCGACTCGGCGCCGGCCTCGGCCGAGGCTTCGTCCGCAGCGTCGTCGTCAGCGGTGCCACGCGGGGTGACGATCGCGACGACGAGCGCCTCGGGGTCGGTCTCGAGCTCGGCGCCCTCGGGGAGCTCGAGCTGCGAGGCGTGGATCTGCACGCCGTCCTCGAGGCCCTCGACGTTCACGGAGACGTGCTCCGGGATGTCGGTGGCGAGCACGAGCAGCGAGATCGTGTTGAGGTCCTGCACGTGGATGGTGCCGGAGAAGGACTCGCCCTCGATGACGACGGGCACGTCGACCGTGACCTTCTCGCCGCGGCGGAGGACCACGAGGTCGATGTGCTCGATGATCTGACGCACCGGGTCACGCTGGACGTCCTTGACGAGGGCGAGCTGGGCAGCACCTTCGATGTCGAGGTCGACGACCGCGTTGGCGGTACGGACGAGCAGCATGGTCTCGTGACCGGGCAGCGAGATGTGCTTCGGCTCGGTCCCGTGGCCGTAGACGACGGCGGGGATCTTGTCGGCCGCGCGGAGCTTGCGAGCAGCGCCCTTGCCGAACTTGGTGCGGACTTCCGCTGCGAGCTTGGTGTAGTCGGCCATGGTGCCTCCTGGTGTCGGGGACGACGCCGGGGTGCCGGCATCGTGGGGGTCTGTGGTGTTGCAACTCGAACGCGTGCACGCGTGAGGAACGATCCCAGGGTCTTGCCGGGTATCCCACCGCGTCGATCACGGCCGCGCGTACGCAGCCCTCGCCGAAGTCAGGGACCGAGTCTAGCAGTACCGTCCGGGCGTGTCGCGCGGCACGGTCCGGACG
Source organism: Curtobacterium sp. MEB011 (assembly GCF_030209655.1). NCBI lineage: Bacteria > Bacillati > Actinomycetota > Actinomycetes > Micrococcales > Microbacteriaceae > Curtobacterium > Curtobacterium sp. MEB011. The sequence continues at coordinate 28,579 of NZ_JARVRN010000005.1, forward strand.
CCAACCGCGACGGACAGGAGGCCCGTGGCTGTCCCGCCACGGGCCTCCTGTCCGTCGTCCCCATGCGACGGGCGCGGGGCGCTCCCCCCAGGACCGCTCCCCGCGACCGCCGCGTCAGTCGATTCCGGCCGGCGCCGCCGGCGCGAGCCGCGCGATCACCCGGTCGAGGCGGGCATCCACCTGCGGTTGCCGGGTCGACCCCTTCCGGAGCACGGCGGCGTCGGTCGCGGTGACGTGCAGGAGCCGTTCCCACTCCGCCGCGTACAGCGCGCTGCGGTAGCCGGAGGACTCCTGGCACGCGACGTCCCGTTCGGCGACGGCGACCTCGGCCTTCCCTGGGTCGTCCGAGAACAGGACGACCTGGTCGCCGTCACGGACGCTGACGTGCATCGAGGGGGTCGGCATGCCCTCCGGCCCCTCCGGCAGGTCCGGCACACCGGACGGCGCCATGCAGGTGCGCCACTCGGCCGCCGCCGTCCGGACCGTGTCGTCCTGACGTGCGTCCAGCGCAGCCAGGTACGTCAGGCGCTGGGCGAGCTCGGACGCCGCCTGCTCGGTGCCGCGCAGCGTGGTACCGAGGGTCTTCCGGGCGGCCTTCCAGCAGCGGGCGGCCACGTCGTCCGGGAGTGCCGCGAACGCCGCCTGGCGGTCGGGGTCGTCCCCCCACTTCCGCATGCCCGCCTGGTTCGCACCGGCCACGGACGACCCGTGGTAGCCGCGGGTCTCGGCGAGCGCCGCGGTGAGGGGCCGGGTGGTCGCGAGTGCGGGTGACGGGTTCGCCCGGGCGGCGGTGTCTGCCGCGTCGTCGTCGGCCTGCAGCCCGGCCGCGGTCGCCCAGGGCGCCGGATCGTCGATGCCGGCCTTCCGCAGGCAGGGCTCGGCCACGAGGTCCTCTGCGTACGTGGTCTTCGACGAGGCCGGTGCGACGAAGGCGTCGAGCGGCATCGCCCACGCGGTGCTGTCCTGTTCGACGGTGGGTGCGACCGCGACGTCGGCGCGTTCGGGCAGCCCGTGGACGACCGCGGTGGCCAGTCCGGCGAGGACGACGACGAGGGTGCCGGTCTTCGCGACGCGGTTCGTGATCTGCATGGTTCCCCCTAGGCGCGGACGAGGCCGCGTTCGTGTGCGGTGATGACGACCTGGATCCGGTTCCGGAGGCCGAGCTTCGTCAGGACGGCGCGGACGTGGGTCTTCACGGTGGCGTCGCTCAGGAAGACCGACTCGGCGATCTCGGCGTTGCTGAGCCCCTTCGCGACGAGCATGAAGACCTCGCGCTCGCGAGCCGTCAGCGAGTCGAGCACCTCGTCGCGCCGATCGGTGACGGCCGGGGTGCCCTGCGCGCGCAGCAGGTCGAGCGCCTCCGCTTCCGTCGGTGCCGGTCGGCCCGCGTGCACGTCGCGGATGGTCGCGGTGACGACGTCGGGCAGGGCGTCCTTCGTCAGGAACGCTGCGGCGCCGGCGCGGAGTGCGGCGAGCACGGCGTCGTCGCGGCGGATGGTCGTGAGCGCGACGACCCGCGGGCGGTCCTGGGTCGACGCGGCGAGCCGGGTCAGGGTCTCGATGCCGTTCATGACCGGCATCCGCAGGTCGAGCAGCAGCACGTCGGGGTGTTCGGCGGCGCAGAGCTCGAGGGCGGCGGCACCGTCGCCGGCGGTCCCGACACAGGTCATGTCGTCCTGGGCGTCCACGAGCATCTGCATCCCGGTGGCGAACAGTCGTTGGTCGTCGACGACGGCGACGCGGACGGCGCTCATCGGACGCGCTCCGGCCGGACGGCCGCGGTGTCGGTGTCGGTGTCGTGCGTCGCCGTGGTCGGCACGGCGGCGGTCGTCGGCAGCCACGCGGTGACCACCCACTCGTCCGTGGTGTCGCCCACACCGGCACGCAGCCAGCCGCCGGCCAGTCGTGCACGCTCCTGCATCCCGGCGACACCGGAACCGGCACCGTCGAGCGCCACGAGCGGTTCGCTGCCCCGTGACGTCACGACGACGCCGAGCCCCGGCCCGCGCCAGTCGAGCGCCACCCGGGCCGTCGCTGTCCGCCCCTGGTGCTTCAGCACGTTCGTCAGGCTCTCCTGGACGATCCGGTGCACCGCGCTGGCGCTGCCCGCGGGGACCTGACCGGCTGCGCCGTGCTCCTCGAACGTCGCGGTCATCCCGAGCTCCCGCATGTCCTCGACCAGGTCGGGGACATCGAGCAAGCCGTGACGGTCGGCGTCGTCGCTCGCCTGGATGCGTTCGACCAGGGCCCGGACGTCGCCCAGTGCCGAGCGGCTCACGTCAGCGATGTCCTCCAGCGCCCGGGCAGCGTGTTCGTCCCGCACGGCGATGGCTGCGGCCCCCTGGGCCTGGGACACGACGACCGCCAGTGAGTGGGCCAGCGAGTCGTGCACGTCGCGGGCGATGCGGGCACGGTCCTGCTCGGCGCGGAGCTCGGTCGTGGTCACCTCGGTGCGGCGCTGCGCCTCGACCACACGGACCCGGGCGAGGCCGATCCGCCACGCGGCACCGATGGCCACGCCGACGGCCCAGGCGACACCGCTGACCCCGACGAACGCGAACGTGATCGTGACGAGGTCCGACCGGGTCCCGCCCGCGTTCCCCACCCAGCTGCCCCAGACGTCCTGGTCGGCAGCGGTCGGGACCGCCATCGCCCAGGCGGCCGCCGCGCTCGCGAGCAGGAGCACGGGGACCGCGAGGTAGCGGAGCAGGTCGGACCGACCGGCGCCGACGACGCCGACGACGATCGCGATCGCCAGGTACTCCGGCCAGGTCGTGTCGGTCGGCCGGGTGAGCAGCCGGGCAGCCTGCAGGAGCGGGATGCCGACGACCAGTCCGAGCGCGGTCGCGGGCATCCACGCGGCGAGGCCGATGGCGACGGCGAAGGCCGACACCACGACGACGTGGTCGGCGAGTCCCGCACGTCCGGCTTCGGCGACGATCCAGAGCACGAGGTACACGGCGCCGGCGGCGGGGGCCAGCAGGTGCCGGTACCGGCGGAGGAAGGAGGTCATGACGCGAGCGTATGGGCCGCGCTGCACGGGGACCGAGCCGCGCGACCGCTTTTCATCCGAGGTGATGAGGACGCGTCGGTTCGCTCAGCGACGGACCTGCCGACGGTGCTCCTGCGCGGCGTGGAGGACGTCCCGCGCGCGGTCGCTCGCCGCCTCGGCCTCGTCGCGGGCTGCCTCGCGCCGGGTGATCTCGGCCTCGGCCTGCTCGAGGGCACGCTGGAGCTCCGCGCGCCGCTCCTCCGCCTGTTCGAGATCGGCCTCGGCGGTGTCGAGTGCTGCGTCGGCGTCGCGGGACTCCGTGCGCGCTGCGGTCTCGGCCTGGCGCGCGGCCTTCCGGTCGGCGGCCGGGTCGCGCTTCGGTTCGGGTTCGGCGTCCGGTTCCGCGGCGTCGCGCTGCGCGGGCCTGGAGGCACGGCTCGCCTTCCGCGCACCCCTCGCCTGGGAGATGGGGATGGGTGGGGCATCGCTGCCGGACCAGGCATCGGGCACCGCGTCCGGATCCGCGAGCGCCCCGTCGAGGTCGACCGCGTCGAACCCCACGCTCTCGAGCGCCGTCACGAGCAGCCCCGACCGGACGGCCGCGCCGGCGTGCGGATCCGCCATCGCCGCCTCGATCGTCGACCGGACCTGCTCGAGCACCGCCGGGGTGACGGGATGTCCGGCGTCGGACGCCAGGTCCGCACCGGCCTGCGCGAGGGCGTCGACGACCTCGGCGCGCTGCCGACGGAGGGTCCGGATCGCGTCGGGGTCGGCGTCGGCTTGGGCCTTGCGGAGCGCCGGTCCGAGGTCGACGGCGTCGTCGAGGGCACCGTCGTGGGCGAGCAGGTCGATCACCCAGGCGGCCGGTGAGGGCTTCCGGAGCTTCCCGATCGCCGTGGCGAGGGCACGGTCGTCCTTGCGCACCGCGCGCTGCCGTGCGGTGCGCTCGGCGACGAAGTCCGGCGGCGCGACGAGCAGCAGCTCCCTGGCGACGTCGGCGAACTCCATGCGACCACTGTGCCAGCAGGATGCCGGGTACTACCAGTCGTGGACGGTGCCGTCGGCCAGGCGGTTGAACGGCAGGTACGCCTGCTCGTACGGGTACTTGCCGGCCTCGTCGACGTCGAGGCTGACCCCGAGACCCGGCTCGTCACCCGGGTGCAGGTAACCGTCGGTGAACGTGAACGTCTGGTGGAACACCTGGTTGGTCTGCGGCCCGTGCTGCATGTACTCCTGGATGCCGAAGTTGTGGATCGCGAGCCCGAGGTGCATCTGTGCGGCGAGGCCCACCGGGGAGATGTCGGTCGGCCCGTGGAACCCGGACTTGACCTGGTAGAGCGCGGCGTACTCCATCGTCTTCTTGAGCGGGGTGACGCCGCCCATGTGCGTGACGGCACCGCGCACGTAGTCGATGAGCTGGTCGCGGATGATGTCCTTGAAGTCCCAGATGGTGTTGAACACCTCGCCGATCGCCAGCGGCGTCGTGGTGTGCTGCCGGACGAGCTGCAGGGCCTCCTGGTTCTCGGCGGGGGTGCAGTCCTCGAGCCAGAACAGGTCGTACGGCTCGAGCGACTTGCCGAGCTTCGCGGCCTGCAGCGGGGTCATCCGGTGGTGACCGTCGTGCAGCAGGGGCAGCTCCGGGCCGAACTCGTTGCGGACGGCCTCGAACACGGTGGGCACGTGGCGCAGGTAGGCACGGGTGTCCCAGTCCTCCATCGCCGGGTACGCACCGCGCTGGGCGGGTTCGAAGTCGTAGCGGACGCCGGCGTTGCCCTCGGTGGTCGTGTTCGACGCGATGCCGTAGATGGACTCGAGGCCGGGGACACCGGTCTGCACACGGATGGAGCGGTAGCCCTCTTCCTGGTGCTCTCGGATGGAGTCGAACAGCTCGGGCAGTTCCTTGCCCGAGGCGTGGCCGTACGCCATCAGCCCGGTGCGCGACGCCCCGCCGAGCAGCTGGTAGAGCGGCATCCCGGCGACCTTCGCCTTGATGTCCCAGAGGGCCATGTCGACGGCGGCGATCGCGGCCATCGTGACCGGTCCGCGGCGCCAGTACGACGACCGGTACAGGAACTGCCAGGCGTCCTCGATGCGGCTGGCATCACGGCCGACGAGCAGCGGGACGACGTGCTCGGACAGGTACGCGGAGACGGCGAGTTCCCGGCCGTTCAGGGTGGCGTCGCCGAGTCCGGTGACGCCGTCGGCGGTCGTGAGCTTGAGCGTCACGAAGTTCCGGTTCGGGCTGGTCACGATGACCTCGGCCCGCTCGATCAGCTGCCCGCGGTCCGCCGAGGCCCAGGTGTCCGGACGGCCGGCGGTGGTCTCGGCCGGCCCGCTGTCGGTGGCGCCGGGGACCGGGGCCGCGGGGTTCGTGGTGTTCGTGTCGGTCATGCGTGGACTCCTCCGTTGGAGCTCTGGCGGGCTGCTGCCGCGGCGGTGCGGATGCCCTCGGCCGCCGCCGTCACGGCAGCGACCACGGGGGTGGTGTCGAGTTCGGGGGCGACGACGGCCAGGACGTCGTGCACGTCCGAGTCTGGCCCGGGGGCGCCGGGGTCGCCCACCAGGTCGGGCCGCCCCGTGACGTGCAGCCACCACGCGGCGAGGGCGGTGGCCGCCCCGGCGCCGATACCGGCCGAGGGGTCGCGGCTGAGCCGGTGCCGCACGACGTCGACGATGCGGACGGGCAGCTTCTGCGAGCCGCCGGACGCGATCTGCCGCAGGGTGTGCCGGATGCGCGGGTTGGCGAACCGCTCGACCAGGGCCGCGCGGGCGTCGGTGACCTCGGCCTCGGGCAGGGGCAGCTCGAGCGCGGCTTCGTCCCAGAGCTGCTCGACGGCGGTGCGGCAGACGGGGTCGTCCATCGCCTCGGCCACGGTGTCGTGGCCGAGCTGCAGCCCCAGGTAGGCCAGGAGCGAGTGCGAGCCGTTCAGCAGCCAGAGCTTCCGCTGTTCGTACGGGGTGACGTCGTCGACGATCCGGACGCCCGCCGTCTGCCACGCCGGGCGGTCGATCCCGTCGAAGGCGTCCTCGAGCACCCACTCCGCGAACGGCTCGGTGACGACGGGGACCCGGTCGCCGGCGAGCGCACCCGGCAGTTCCGGCAGGTGCGCGACGTCGTCGTCGGTGGTGGCCGGGGTGATCCGGTCCACCATCGAACTCGGGAACGTGACGTTCGCCTCGATCCAGTCGCGCAGGGCGTCGTCGGTGACGGCGTCGAGCACGGCGTCGCGCAGGACCGCCCCGTTGTGCGTCAGGTTGTCGAGGCTGACCAGCGCGATGCGCCCGGAGCCGGCGGTGCGGCGGGCATCGAGCCCTGCGACCAACCGGGCCGGCACGTCGGAACCGGGCCGGTAGCCCTGCTCGGTGACCGTCAGCGTGACGATGGTCGTCTCCGGGGACGCGACCACGTGCCTCCAGGCGGTGTCGTCGCTGCCCGGGTGGGCGGCCGTGATCGTGTCGACCACCTCGGCGCTGTCGCCGGACGCGGCGCGGGTGACCAGCGTGTACCGGCAGCCCTGGGCAGTCAGGGCGTCGGCGACGTCGGGCGAGCGCCCGGTGAAGGCGGTGATCCCCCACGGTTCGCCGTCGGTGTGGGCGGTGTACCAGGCGAGGTGGGCGCGCGCGAACGCGCCCACCCCCACGTGGACGATGCCCGGTCGGCGATCGGTCATGCGGTCACCGGGACGAGCGAACGGAGGTAGGCGAGGTTGTCGGCGGTGCGGGCCTCGAGCGGCAGGTCGGTGGAGAAGTCCTCGATGGTGACCCAGCCGTCGTAGCCCACCTGGCGGAGCGCGTCGAGGTACTCGGACACCGACGCCTGGCCGGTGCGCAGGGGTGCCCACTCGTGCTGCCAGATCGAGCTGCCGTCGGCACGGGTGTCGCCGGTGTCGACCCAGCGGGCGTTCTTCACGTGGGCGTGTGCCAGGTACGGCCCGAGCAGTTCGAAGGCGGCGAGGTGGTCTTCGTACCCCTCGATCACGAGGTTGCCGAGGTCGTGGATGACGCCGACGTGCGCGGGGTCGAGACCGTCGATCAGCCGCAGTGCCGCGGATGCCGACGGCGTGATCGTCATGTGGTGCAGCTCGACGAGTGCTTTCACGCCGAGCTCCGACGCACGCGCCGCGACCCACTCGAGGTCGGCCCGGGTGCGGTCGAACAGCTGACCGTACGTCTCCCCCGTGCGCTCCTTCTCGGCTCGGTAGTGCGGCATCGTGACCCGCACCTGGCGGGCCCCGAGTTCGCTCGTCACGCGGAGCATCGTCTCGACGCCGTCGTGGTCCGCGGCCGGCTGGTAGCCGCCGATGCCCGAGTACTCGAGTCCGGCACCGTCGGTGATCCGGGCGATGTCGCCCACCCGGTCGCGGATGCCGGTGTACTGCCACGTCGAGTTGTTGCCCGCCCAGAACGACCGCTCGGCGGGGATGGCTTCGCCGGCGGCCGGGCGGTCGTCGACCACGCGCCACTCGATGCCGTCCCAGCCCTGCGCCGCCAGGGTCTCGGCGGCTTCGGCGGGGGTCCAGTCGGGGGTGGAGGCGGTGAACACGGAGAACTTCATCGGGTGGCTCCTTCGGTCGCGGCGGCGGTTGCGGGGGTGCCGACGACCGGCACCACGTCGGCTGGGCTGGCGCTGCCTTGCCCTCGATCAGGCCCGCCGACGACCGGCACCACGTCGTCGTACGTGCCCTCGATCACGTCGTCGATGCGCACGGGGTGTCCGAGCGTCGCACTGACGTAGAGCCCGCGGACGGTGGCGAGCGAGACCAGGGCGGCGTCGACGGTGACGCCCGGTTCGCGGCCCTGCCGGATCGCGTCGACGATGTCGGTGTACTGCCGAGCGTGCCCGGCGGCGAAGTGGTCGGGCTCGGCCGGGCCGCCGACGACGTGCTCGGGCGGGACGACGTCGTCCTTCTGGTCGACGGCTCCGGCGACCGCGCTGGCGTTCGACGTGGTCGCGGCGGACTCGAGCGTCGCGGTGTCCGGGGCGATGTGGAAGTAGGCGAGCCGGTCGTCGTCGACGATCGCGGACCCGTGCGTGCCGTACACGGCGTACCGGGCGGAGAGCCCCGGGTACGCGGCGGTCGTGCAGTGGACGACGCCGAGCGCCCCGCCGTCGAACCGGACGGTGGCGACCGCGGTGTCCTCGACCTCGATGCGGTCGTGGGCGAGGAGCCCGGTCTGGGCCGAGATCTCGACCGGACGGCCGAGCGCCCAGACGAGCAGGTCGACGGTGTGCACGCCCTGGTTCATCACCGCGCCGCCGCCGTCGAGCGCCCAGGTGCCGCGCCAGTCACCGGAGTCGTAGTACCCCTGCGACCGGTACCAGGCCACGCTCGCCAGGCCCGAGGTCACGGTGCCGAACCCGCCGTCGTGCGCCGCCCGGGCGACGGCCGCCGAGGCCGGGTCGAAACGGTGCTGGCTGATGACGCTCGTGACGAGCCCGCGGTCGCGAGCGGCTGCGGCGAGCGCCGCGATCTGCCGCGCCCGGGGCATCGTGGTGTCGAGCGGCTTCTCGATGACGACGTGCTTGCCGGCGGCCAGGGCGGCCTCGGCCAGCTGCACGTGCATGCCCGAGGGCGAGCAGATCGCGACGACGTCGATGTCGGACTGGTCGATCGCCTCTCCGATGGTGGACGTCGTGATCGGACGGGCGACGCCCATCGCCTCGATCGCGTCGGCCGCGCTCGTGGCGGCTTCGGGCACGGCGTCGACGAAGGCGACGACCTGCAGGTCGGGGTGGTGCACGGCGACGGTGGCGTGGTGACGGCCGATGACGCCGGCGCCGACGACTGCCAACTTCAGTGGGGTGGTCATCGCAGGGTGACTCCGATCTGGTCGGTGAGGGTGCGGAAGGCCCGGCCGGCACGACCGAAGGCCGCGGGGCCGGAGAACCCGCCGAGGGAGGTGAAGTCGCTGAGGTGCGGTTCGAGCGAGGCGTACCCGGAGTACCCGGCGTCGCGGAGCGCGGTGAGGGTCTGGAGCAGTTCGCCGTCGCCCTCGCCCGCCGGCACCACCGACGAGTCGTCGGCGAGGGCGTCCTTCACCTGCAGGTAGTCGACGTACGGGGCGAGCTGCTCCCAGCCGTCGGTGAAGGGCCGGACTCCGCACTGCACGTAGTTCGCGTTGTCCCAGGCCAGTCGGAGCGCGGACGAACCGACGCTCTCGACGATGTCGAGCACGCGCGCGGGGACGTCGCCGTAGATGTCCTTCTCGTTCTCGTGCAGCAGGGTCACCCCTTCGCGCTCGGCGAGGTCGGCGAGCGCCCGCATCCGGACGAGGACGTCGTCACGGACGTCGTCCGGCTGCCGACCTTCGAAGTAGAACGAGAAGATCCGGATGTTCGTGGTGCCGAGGGCGTGCGCGGCACGGATCGCGCGGGCGAGGCGTGCGACCTCGTGCTCGACGGGTTCGTCGACGGGCACCTTGCCGATCGGCGAGGCGATCGCGGACACGGTCTGCCCACGCTCGTCGAGCAGCCGGTGGAGTCCGGCGAGCTGGTCGTCGTCGAGGTCGACGACGTTGACGCCCCAGGCGCTGCGGACCTCGATGGCGCTCGCGCCGAGCGCCTGCAGGACCGCGACCTGGACGACCGGGTCGGCGTCGATCTCGTCGCCGAAACCGGAGAGTTCCCAACTGGGCTGGTCGGTCATGGTGTCCTTTCGTTCGGACGGGAGGCGCGTGGCGGGGCCGCCACGGGCCTCCAGTCCGGTTCTGGGTTGCGGCCTACTTGACGGAGCCGGCGGTCAGACCGCCGACCAGGTAGCGCTGGAAGATCAGGTACAGGGCGACGACGGGGACGGCGCACACGATCGAGGCGGCCATCATCTGGCCGTAGATCGGGACGGCACCGCCCTCTTGCGTGGTGCCGAGCACCTGCAGCACCACGGCGACCGTCCGGGTGTTCGGGGTCGTCATGATCGTGGAGAACAGGACGTCGTTCCACCCGAGCAGGAACGCGAAGATCGCGGACACGACGATGCCCGGCCACGACAGCGGGAGCACGATCTTGGTCAGGATCTTCGTCGAGCTGGCGCCGTCGATGCGCGCCGCTTCCTCGAGTTCCTTCGGCAGGCCGCGCAGGTACGTGACCATGACCCACGTCGAGAACGGCAGGGCGAACGTCAGGTAGGTGACGAACAGGCCCCACCGGGTGCCGATGATCTGCACGCCGGTGGCACTGGCGATGTTCGAGAACACCACGAAGACCGGCAGCAGCAGGAGCGTGCCGGGGATCGACTGCAGGGCGAGGAGCCCGCGGAGGATCGTCAGGCGGCCGAGGAACCGGAACCGCACCAGCACGTAGGCCGTGGACACGGCGAGCGCGGCACTCGCGACGGCGACGGCTCCGGCGGTGAGCATCGAGTTCACCAGTCCCTCGCCGAGGGCGACGGTGGACCAGATCTCGACGTAGTTCGACAGGGTGAACTCGGACGGGAAGTACTCGCCGCGGGCGACCGCGACGTCGGAGTTGACCGAGCCGAACAGGATGTAGAGCACCGGGACGGCGATGAACGCGATGATCACCGCGATGACGGTGACGAGCAGCCAGCGCGGCAGCAGCCGGGTGACGTCGGTGTCGTAGGGACGTTTGGTCCGTCGTCCGCCGCTGCCGGTCGTGATGCTCTCGGTGAGCGTCGCGGTGGGGCGGGTGCGGGTGCTGAAGGACGTGCTCGGGGTGGTCATGCGCGTGCTCCGTCGATGTCGGCGGCGGTCGGGGCGGCGGCGAGCGTGGCGCGGTCGGCGCGACGCTGCTTCCGGTTGGGGCCGGCGTCGTCGCCGGTGTCGAGCTTGACCGCCCGCAGGTAGACGAACAGCGGGATCGCGACGATCACGAGTGAGCAGATCGCCATCGCCGCGGACAGGCCGAAGCGGAACGACTGGAAGCTCGCGATGTACGTCAGGACGGGCATCACCTCGACGCTGGACGGCAGCGGGATGCCGAACAGCACGAACGGCAGCGTGAAGTTGTTGATGTTGTGCAGGATCGAGATGATCACCGCGAGGCTCAGCGGGCCGCGCAGGTACGGGAAGATGATGTACCGCAGCTTCGCCCACCAGGTCACCCCGTCGAGTGCGGCGGCCTCGTGCACCTCGTTGTCCACGGCCTGCAGCCCGGCCAGGGACAGCAGGTAGACGAAGGGCCAGCTCGTCCAGATCATCACGCCGGCGAGCGCCCAGTACGACGCCGAGCCGTTCAGCCACAGCACGTCGGTGTGCAGGATCGAGTTCACGACTCCCTGCGGCTGGAGCATCGTGCGGAAGAACGTGCCGACGACGAATGCCGGGAGCACGTACGGGATCAGGTAGATCGAGCGGACGAGCCCGCGACCGGGGAACCGGTTCTGCGTCGAGATCGCGGCGGCGACGCCGATCGGCACGGTCACCGCGGTGACGAGCACCGACAGCGACACCGAGATCCAGATCGAGTGCAGCAGCGGCGAGTTCGTGAACGCCTCGGTGAAGTTGGCGAACCCGACGAACGGGGCGCTGAACCACTGGCGGAGCGTGTACTGGTCGAGGTCGAGCATCGCGATCCAGAAGCCCACCACCAGCGGCACCACGATGACGGCGAGCATGAGGAGCCCGCCGGGCAGGAGCATCCACAGCGGGCGCTCGCGTTTGTACAGGGGCGTCTTGCCGGCCGGACGGACCGGGCGGGGCGGCGCCGAATCGGTGCGGGGCCTGGTCTGCGTGCTGGTCATCACAGACCTCCGTTCTTCTGACGGTCGAGGGTGGCCTGGGCGTCCTTCTGGGCGTCCTGCAGGCGCTTGCGGAGCTGGTCGTCGGTGACCTCGCCGGACTTCAGCGACGGGATCGACTGCACGACCACGTCGACCAGGGCGAGCTGGATGTCGGACCAGGCGCCGGTGAACGCGGTCGGCTTGGACAGGCGGCCGGCGTCGATGATCGGCTTGAGCTGCGGGTTGTCGGCGGCCAGGTCGGCGGCGGCCGATGCGTTGGTCGGCAGGTTGCCGAACAGGTCGTAGTACTCGAGCTGCGCCTTCGGGGCGCTGAGCTGCTTGACGAACGCGAACGACAGCTTCTGCTTGGTGCCGTAGTCGGCGACGACCCAGTTGTCGCCGGACAGGATGCTGGCGGCCTCGATGCCGTCGGACGGCCGCTCGGTCGCACCCGGGGGGACGGTGGGCAGCAGGGCGAACTCGTAGTCGCCGTCGACCTTGGTGCCCTTGAACGAGTTGATCGCGGTGGTGGTGGTCATCGGGAAGAACGCGGCCTTGCCCTCGGTGAACTGTGCCAGGGCCTGGGCGTTGTTCCAGCCGATCGCGGCCGGGTCGACGACACCGTCCTTCGTGACCCAGTCGAAGTAGGTGCGGTAGGCGTTCTCGACGGCCTTGCTGTCGATCTCGGCCTTCGAGCCGTCGACGATCGTGTTGCCGGCGTTCTGGGCCATCCCCCACACGAACTTCCACGGGTCGAAGCCGTCGGCGTAGGCGATCGCCATGCCGTACCGTCCGTCACCCGTGGTGGCCTTCGCGTCGGCGGTCAGCTCGTCCCAGGTGGTGGGAATGTCGGTGATCCCGGCCTTCGCGAGCAGGTCCTTGTTCACGGCCATCACGAACGGCCGGCTGGCGAACGGGATCCCGATCTGCTTCGACGCACTCGGACCGGAGATGCCGAACGACGCGGGGTCGAACTGGTCCTTGCCGCCGATCGCGTCCCACTCCTTCGTGCCCATCTCGACGAAGGCGCCGGTGGCGTAGGCGGTCGGGGTGAACGTGGTGCCGATCGCGTAGACGTCGGGGCCCTGGCCGGAGATGACGCTCGTCTGGATCGCGGTCAGTTCCTCCTGCGCGGACGAGTAGGTCTCCCACTGGATGTCCGCACCGGTGGTGCGCTTGAACTCGGCGGCGGTGTCCCGCTGCCACTGCTTGCGTTCCTTGGGGTAGGTGGTGTCCGCGCCCATCATCACGCGGAGGGTGTTCGGGTCGTCGCCGCTGCCGTTCACCACGGCGCATCCCTGCAGGGACAGTGCGGCGAGGGCGACCACGGCGACGGCACCGACGAGGGTGCGGACTTGCAGTCTTCGCGTCTTCACGGGGGTTTCCTCCTCGAGACCTCCTCCGAGCGGCGCTGCTCGGTGGCACCACTGTTCCGCCGTTGGCAACATGCGGCAACCGGTTGCCACTTGTTGCCAGACGCGAATACGTTCGGCCTCGTGAAGGACCTCTCGACGGACGGCGGCGGGCGCACGGGCGGTGCCGCTGGCGCTGCTGGTAGCGCCGCTGGCGCGGGCGACGCTGGTGCTCGCGTTGCCGGTACTCGCGCCGCTGGTGCTCGCGCTGCCGGTGCTCGCGCCGCCGGTGCCGGTGCCGGTGCCGGTGCCGGTGCCGGTGCCGGTGCCGCCGCTGGTGCCGCGCGTCGCGTCACCATCCGCGACATCGCCGACGCGACCGGGGTCGCCGCCTCCACCGTCTCCCGCGCCCTGTCCCTGCCTGACCGGGTCAACGCCGTCACCCAGGAGCGCATCCAGCAGGCGGCCCGCGAACTCGGGTACGTCGCCAACTCGCAGGCCCGGGCACTGACCTCGGGCCGCACCCGCGCCGTCGCCGTGCTCGTGTCCGACATCACGAACCCGTTCTACTTCGACGTCATCCGCGGCACGCAGCACCAGCTCGCCGGGGCCGGCTGGACCCAGTTGCTCGTCGACACCGAGGAGTCCGCAGACGCCGAGATGGCCGCGCTCACCGCCGTCGGGGCGAAGGCCGACGGGGTCGTGCTCACCGCGTCACGACTGTCCGACGCGCAGATCGCCCGGTTCGCCGAGCGGATCCCCCTGGTCGTCGTGAACCGCAGGCCCGCAGGCGTGCCCTCGGTGCTCATCGACACCCCCGGCGGCGTCGAGCAGGCGGTCCAGCACCTGGTGTCGCTGGGACACCGGGAGATCCTGTACGTCGCCGGGCCAGACAGCTCGTGGTCGAACGAGCGACGGTGGCGAGCACTCGTGCAGGTCGCCAAGCGCCTGGGCGTCCGCGTCGCCCGGATCGGCCCGCACGCGCCCTTCGTGGACTCCGGTGCCGCCGCTGCCGACGCCGCCGTGCACGCCGGGGCGACCGCGTGCATCGCCTTCAACGACCTGATCGCCATCGGGATGCTCGCCCGACTACGGGAGCGCGGGGTCCGCGTCCCCCGGGACATGAGCATCGTCGGCTGCGACGACATCTTCGGCGCCGACTTCTGCAACCCGCCGCTCACCACGATGACCTCGCCGATCGAACGGGCCGGCCGGGTCGCGATCCGGATGCTGCTCGGCCGCCTCGGTGCCCTGCCCGCCGACGAGCTGCCGGGGGAGCACATGTCCGGCGCCGTCGCCCTGCCCACCCACCTGACCGTGCGCGAGTCGACCGGGCCGGCGCCCCTGGCCGGCACCGCCTGATCCCGCACGCCCCCAGAACTCACCGCCCCGAACTCGCCGCCCCGAAGGAGTCGATGATGACCCGCACCAGCACCCCCACCCGGCTCGCGCCGCACGCCGACCGGCTGTTCCCCGCCGACCCCGGGGCCCGAGCCGTGGCACGCACCGTGTACGAGGCGGTCAAGGACGCCCCGATCATCTCGCCGCACGGGCACGTCGATGCTGCACTGATCGCCGCGGACCAGCCGTTCAGCGACCCCGCGTCGCTGCTCATCACGCCCGACCACTACGTGCTCCGCCTGCTGCACGCGAACGGGGTGGACCTGGCCGCGCTGGGACGCGCGGACCTGTCGGGGCCCCGCCCGGGCTCGCAGGCTCGCCCGGCGGCGTCGGCGCATCGCTGGCGCGATGCCGCTGAGCCGACGCCGCCAGGCCGTGCCGTCTGGCGGCAGCTGGCGGAGCACTGGGACGACTTCCTCGGGACCCCCGTGCGCTACTGGTTCGAGACGGAGCTCCACGACGTGTTCGGGCTCGACCAGGCACCGTCCGCGGCGAACGCGGACGACCAGTACGACCACATCGCCGGCCTGCTGGCATCCCCCGCCTTCCGGCCACGCGCGCTCTTCGACGCCTTCGGGATCGAGGTCCTCGCCACCACGGACGGCCCGGCGGACGACCTCGCTGCGCACGCGCAGCTCGCCGCCGACCCCGGCTTCACCGGCCGGGTCCTCCCGACGTTCCGCGCGGACGCCGTGTTCGACCCGACGCGGTCGGACTGGAGGCCCGTGGTCGCGTCGATCGGCGAGGCCGCCGGCATCGACACGGGTACCCACGCAGGGCTGTTGGCGGCGCTCCGCGCACGTCGCCACCACTTCATCGAGCACGGCGCGACCGCCACGGACACCGGGGTGCTCGACGCGGGCTCCGCCCCACTGTCGTCGAGCGAGCGGGAACGCATCCACGCGGCGGCGCTGCGGGATGCGTCCTCGGTCACCGATGCCGAGGCGACGGCGTACCGCCACGACATGCTCTACCGCTGGGCCGAGATGAGCGTCGAGGACGGCCTCGTCATGCAGCTGCACCCCGGGGTGATCCGGAACCACCACACCCCGACGCTCGAGCGCTTCGGGCCGGACACCGGCCACGACCTGCCGGCCGTCGGGTCGTTCACCGAGCCGCTCCGGCCGCTGCTCGAGTCCTTCGGCACCGCTCCCGGGTTCCACCTCGTGCTCTTCACCGTCGACGAGACCGTCTTCTCGCGCGAGATCGGGCCGCTCGCGGGCTTCTACCCCGCCGTGTACGCGGGCGCGCCGTGGTGGTTCATCGACACCCCGGCGGCCATCGGGCGCTACCGCTCGGCCGTCACCGACTCGGCGTCGTTCACCAAGACCTCCGGGTTCATCGACGACACCCGCGCGTACTGCTCGATCCCGGCGCGGCACGACATGGCTCGGCGGGCGGACGCGGCGTACCTGGCGTCACTCGTGGTCACGCACCAGATCTCGGAGGAGGACGCCGTGCACACGGCCCGGCGCATCGTGTCCGACATCCCGAAGGCGACGTTCAAGCTCTGAGCGGCGCGCTGGTGGCCGCGTGGTGCGAGGTGCGGCGCGCTGGTGGCCGCGTGGTGCGAGGTTCCGTGCCTGGTGCGAGGTTGCCGGGTCGCACGGAACACGGAACCTCGCACGGTTCGGTGATGCGCCGGTACCGTCGGGCACATGACGGAGCGGGTGACGGCGGCGTACGGCGCTCGGGCCGATGAGTACGCGGCACTGCTCGGGTCGATGAGCGCCGTCCACCCCGACGACCGAGCCCTCGTCGACGCCTGGGCAGCCGGTCGCAGCGGTCCCCTGGTCGACGCCGGGTGCGGTCCCGGGCACTGGACGGCGCACCTCGCACGGCAGGGGCACCGCGTCACCGGCATCGACGCGGTGCCGCAGTTCGTCGAGCACGCACGACGGACGCACGGCGCTGTGGACGCGGACCTCGACTTCCGGGTCGGGTCGCTCGACGCGCTGCCGCTGGCGGACGGCAGCGTCGACGGGGTCCTCGCCTGGTACTCGGTGATCCACCACGACCCATCGCAGATCGGTGGGGCACTCGCCGAGTTCTGTCGGGTGCTCGCCCCCGGTGGTGGGCTGTTGCTCGGGTTCTTCGAGGGCGCCGCGGTCGAGGCCTTCGACCACGCGGTCGTCACCGCGTACCGCTGGCCGGTCGCGTCCCTGGCGGCACTGCTGGACGAAGCGGGGTTCGACGTCGCGGACGTCCACACCCGCACGGCTCCGGAGCACCGGCCGCACGGGGCGATCAGTGCGGTGCGCCGCTGATCGCTGACCGCCGTCCGTCCGAGCGGCCGGTCAGGCGTCCGAGACCATCGCGCTCAGAGCAGCGGCGATCTCCGTCACGGCATCGAGTTCCCCTTCCGCGATCACGACGATGAAGTCGTACGCCTGATCGTTCGAGGCGTGGAGCCGGACACCGTTCACGCCGAGGAAGACCACGAGCAGCATCAGCCCGAGGCGCTTGTTGCCGTCGACCAAGGCGTGGTTCCGGATGGCGGAGTGGACGAGCGCCGCCGCTTTCTCGACCAGTGTCGGGTAGGCGTCGTTCCCGCCTACCGACGCGGCGGGTCGCGCGACCGCCGCCTCGAGCAGTCCGACGTCGCGGATCACGGAGTCAGCCCCCAGGGTCCGACGAGCGATGTGCAACGCCTCGTCGGTCGTGAGGTGGATCACTTGCCGAGTCGTTCGAGCGCCTCGGCGTAGCGCGGGAGTTCTCGGTCGAGGATGCCGTCGATCAGGTCGCTGCGGCTGTGCTGCTCGACGTACTCGCGGATGGCGGCGCGGGCGACGTCCTGCATCGAGCGCTCCTCGAGGTCAGCACGCTTGCGCAACGCCGCTGCCTCGGCATCGTCGAGTCGGAGGGTCATGGCCATGGAGTCGATGGTATCAACGTTGGTACCTGAACGGGCCCCAGTGATCGTGGTCATGGAACGACGGTACGAGCGTCCCCGTCGACGCAGACGAGACCAGGGGTCGGATGGGGATGACGACGGCCGCGCTGCGCCCTGTGGAGGAACTGCCAGGATCCGTCGCAGGTCGTCGACGTTCGTCAGTCGGTGGTGACCGCGAGCGCGGCGAGGATCTCCCGCACGGTGTCGTCGACCGATCCGTCGATCGACACCGCGACCGCCGCCTCGTCGGGCTGCGGCCGCTCGAGGGTCGCGAACTGCGAGTCGAGCAGGGTCGTCGGCATGTACTCGTGGTGACGGTGGGACTGCCGCTCGGCGATGAGGTCGCGGGACCCGTCGAGGAAGGCGATGACGAGTCCCGGTGCGGATGCGCGCAGACGGTCCCGGTAGACGCGCTTGAGCGCTGAGTTCGCCATCACGCACCGGGACCCGTCGGCCTCGACCGCGGCGATCCGCTCGGCGCAGGCGTCGAGCCACGGCCAGCGGTCCTCGTCGGTGAGCGGCGTGCCCTGCCGCATCTTCTCCTTGTTGGCGGCCGGGTGCAGGTCGTCGGCGTCGACGAAGACACAGGGTTCGCCCTGCGCGACCAGTGCGTCGGTGAGGGTCTGGCCGATGGTGGACTTGCCGGAGCCCGAGACTCCCATGACGAGGACGGGCGGGTGGACAGCGAGCTCGCTCATCCCTCCACAGTATTGATCCGGTGAACTCTGGTCCCCAGTTCCCGGAACTCCTGTGCGGTCCCAGACCACCGGTCGTAGGTTGGGCGCCAACGTCAGGACAAAGGAGACCCTCGTGGCAGACAACAACGGTCAGGCGAACATCGGAGTCGTCGGACTCGCAGTGATGGGCTCGAACCTCGCCCGCAACCTCGCATCGCGCGAAGGCAACACGGTGGCGGTCTACAACCGCACGTACGCCCGCACCGAGGAACTGCTCCAGGAGCACGGCGACGCAGGGTTCATCGCGTCCGAGGACATCGACGGGTTCGTCGCGTCGCTGTCGAAGCCCCGCACCGCGATCATCATGGTGCAGGCCGGCAAGGGCACCGACGCCGTGATCGGGCAGCTCGCCGAACGATTCGAGCCGGGCGACATCATCGTCGACGGGGGCAACGCGAACTTCCACGACACCATCCGACGTGAGCACGATCTGCGCGAGCAAGGGCTGAACTTCGTCGGCACCGGCATCTCCGGTGGTGAAGAGGGCGCGCTGAAGGGCCCGTCGATCATGCCCGGTGGCTCGAAGGAGGCCTGGGAGACGCTCGGGCCGATCCTCAAGTCGATCGCCGCGGTGGCCGAAGGTGAACCGTGCGTGACCCACATCGGCACCGACGGCGCCGGGCACTTCGTCAAGATGGTGCACAACGGCATCGAGTACGCCGACATGCAGCTCATCGCCGAGTCGTACGACCTGCTCCGTCGCGTCGGCGGGCTCTCGGTGGAGGACCTGGTGCAGGTCTTCGACGAGTGGAACAAGGGCGACCTCGAGTCCTACCTGATCGAGATCACCGGCGAGGTCCTCAAGCAGCGCGACGCCGACACCGGCAAGCCGCTCGTCGACGTCATCCGTGACGCGGCCGGCTCGAAGGGCACCGGCGTCTGGACCGTGCAGAACGCGGTGGGTCTGGGCATCCCGGTGTCGGGCATCGGCGAAGCCGTGTTCGCCCGTGCGGTGTCGTCGAAGCCGACGCAGCGTGCCGCCGTGCAGCAGTCGGTCAAGAACCGTCCGCAGATCGCCGAGGTGCCGGACACCTTCGCCGACGACGTCCGTGCGGCGCTCTACGCCTCGAAGGTCGTCGCGTACGCGCAGGGGTTCGACCTCATCATCGCCGGGGCGAAGGAGTACGGCTGGGACATCGACCTCGGCAACGTCGCGAGGATCTGGCGAGGCGGTTGCATCATCCGGGCGCAGTTCCTGAACCGCATCGTCGAGGCGTACGACGAGAACCCGAAGCTCGAGTCGCTGCTGGTCGACCCGTACTTCGCGAACGCCGTCGCCGAGGGCGAAGCAGCCTGGCGGCGCATCGTCGGGATCGCCGCCGCATCCGGTGTCCCCGCGCCGGGCTTCTCGTCCGCGCTGTCGTACTTCGACTCGCTCGCGTCCGACCGGCTGCCCGCAGCGCTGATCCAGGGCCAGCGCGACTTCTTCGGAGCGCACACCTACCAGCGCATCGACAAGGACGGCACCTTCCACACGCTGTGGTCCGACGACGACCGCCGCGAGGTCGAGCAGGAGCCGTCGACGCACTGACGAACCGCGCCCGCCGACGACCGACGTCGGTGCCTGCGCAGCACGGAGGGCCTCGCCGAACGCGGGGCCCTTCGTCGCATCAGGCGACGATGCGCTCCCGTGCCAGGTCGGCGACGAGCCGGTCCAGCCGCGGACCACGCCCGAGCAGCCGCCGCGAACCCGGTGCAGTCCGGACGAAGAAGGTCGCGACGGCCGGGGTGTCGTCCGGCCGCACGTGGTGGATCGCCACCGCACAGGCTCGGCGAGCACCGTCCGAGCCGCCAGCGCGACCCGAGCCACCCGAGCGGCGCGAGGCACCCGAGCCGTCTGTCCGTTCCGGCACGTCCTCGAGCCCGACGTGCACGACCCGACTCCACCGGATCACGAGCAGCCGGGTCGCCCGCCGTTCGTCGAGTTCCCACAGGGAGGCCTCGGTGGCGCCGAAGGCCCACGTCACGCGCGAACCGAGGTGGGTGTCCGGACGGACTTCGTCGATGACGCCGCGGAGTTCGGGCGTCGGCGCCGCCGGCACCAGCCACACCGTCGGGTCGATCCGACGGATGGCGAGCGCGAGCGCCTCGTCCGCCTGTCGCCGCCGTGCCGTCGCGGTCCGCACCACCGCGATCACGATGACCACGACACCGAGTCCGATCGCACCGAACTCGACGATGCCGTACCAGGACAGGTCGACGCCGGGTGCCGTCGAGACGACGACGATCCGGGTGATCAGGAGGGCAAGCCAGACGGCGACGATGACCCAGCGCAGGGTGGCGAGTCGACGTGCCGGCGACATCGGTGTCCGCCCGGCGCCGCGGGCACGACCGGACCGCGGGACACCATCAGGACGCTGCAGCACGGTCCGATCCTCCCACGAGGCGCGCGCCACCTGCTGGCCGGACCCGGTGAACGCGCGGGGAAGCCCGCACACAGCCCACGAGCGGCCTGACGACCTACGCTCGGGCGGTGACCACCGAGACGACGGACGAACCGATCGGCCGACCGACGGCGGATCCGTCCTCCGGGACGCGCGGGCCCGATGCACCTCCGACCCGACGTTGGACGCTGATCGCCGCGATCGTCGGCGTCGTGGCCGCCGCCGCGTTCCTCGGTGTCGCCGAGTTCGGCGCACTGCTGCTCGGCGGGGCGGGCAGCCCCCTGGTCGCCGTCGGTTCAGCGGTCATCGACCTCGCTCCCCCGGGTGCGAAGGACTTCATGGTCGCCGTGTTCGGCACGGGGGACAAGGTCGCCCTGTTCGTGCTCATGACGGTGATCGTCATCGCGATCAGTGCCGGTGCCGGAGTCGTCGAGCGCGCACGCCCGCCCTTCGGTGCGCTCGTGTTCGCCGCCGGTGGCGTGCTGGCGCTGTTGGCCGTCAGCACCCGCTCGGGCAGCGGGAGCCTGGACGGCGCCCCGAC
Organism: Curtobacterium sp. MEB011; assembly: GCF_030209655.1. Lineage (NCBI taxonomy): Bacteria > Bacillati > Actinomycetota > Actinomycetes > Micrococcales > Microbacteriaceae > Curtobacterium > Curtobacterium sp. MEB011. The sequence goes on from NZ_JARVRN010000005.1 coordinate 49,557, forward strand.
GGTCCTCGGGATCGCCGCGGCCGTGGTCGTCCTGCGCCTGCTGCTCCAGCGGCTGCGACGGTGGGAAGCAGCGGCTGCCGTGCCGTCAGCGTCCCCGCGACCCGCCTCGGCGGAGCGCCGGACGTTCTTGATCTGGGGCGTCGCGACGGCGACCCTCGCGGTCGTGGTGGGCACCGCCTCCCGGCTGGGGTCGTCCGCGATGCAGGCGGCCGCTGCTGCCCGGCGGGCCATCCGGCTGCCCGCGGCGGCGACCGACGCACCGGCGGTCCCCGCCGGTGCGTCGCTCGACGTCGACGGCATCACCCCGTACATCACGCCGAACGCTGACTTCTACCGGATCGACACGGCCCTGCGCGTGCCCATGGTCGACCCCGCCGACTGGTCGCTCCGGATCCACGGCGCGGTGGAGAACGAGATCACGCTGACGTGGGACGAGCTGCTCGCCCTGCCGCTCGAGGAGCACGTCGCCACGCTGAGCTGCGTGTCGAACGAGGTCGGCGGTGACCTCATCGGGACGGCCCGCTGGCTGGGCTACCCGATCCGCGAACTCCTCGCCCGGGCCCGTCCGACGGGCGACGCCGACATGGTGCTCTCACGGAGCATCGACGGGTTCTCCGCCGGCACCCCGCTCGACGTGCTGCAGGACGACGGCACCGCGGCGCTCCTCGCGGTCGGGATGAACGGCGAACCCCTGCCGACCGAGCACGGGTTCCCCGTGCGGATGGTCGTGCCGGGGCTGTTCGGGTACGTCTCGGCGACGAAGTGGGTCACCGAGCTCGAGGTCACCCGCTTCGCCGACGCGCAGGGCTACTGGACCCCGCGCGGCTGGTCGGAGCGTGGCCCGGTCAAGCTCGAGTCGCGCATCGACACCCCGCGGAACGGGTCGACCGTGACCGCGGGCAAGCCGGTGGCGATCGCCGGGGTCGCGTGGCAGCCGCACAAGGGCGTGAAGGCCGTCGAGGTCCGCGTCGGAGGCGGCGAATGGCAGCGCGCCGAACTCGCCGACTCGGTCTCCGCGGACACCTGGCGGCAGTGGGTGGTGCGGTGGACGCCGACCTCCGGCTCGCACCGCATCGAGGTGCGCGCGACCAGTGCGGACGGCGAGGTGCAGACGAGCGTGGACCGGCCGCCGGCGCCGAACGGGGCGACGGGCTGGCACACGGTGACGGTCGACGCGCGCTGACGCTCCAGCAGCGGAGTCGCAGGGTCGCGGGGTCGCGGGACACGCCCGCTGAGGTCCGCCGAGGGTGCAGGAAACGTCGGTTCGCGGACGCGCAGGCGACACTTCGTGCCACCCCGGCGAACCTGAGCGGCATGTCGTGACCACTGGCCGCAGGCGTGCTCCGGTCACCCGACGGCCTGGAGGACCGGTGCCGGCCCGCTCCGCCCCTCACTCCGGTCGCGTGACACGCCACATGCGTCGCGCCGGGGGTGCAGGAAGCGTCCGTTCGCGGACGCGCAGGCGACACTTCGTGCCGCCTCGGCGAACCTGAGCGGCATGTCGTGACCACTGGCCGCAGGGGCCGGGCGCCGGGCACCGAGCACCGGGCACCGGGCACCGGGCACCGGGCACCGGCGGGCAGGGTGCGGTCAGGCGGGCAGGGTCGCGACGATGCAGGTGCCGTCGACCTCGGCGTCCCGCTCGACGGCGGTGGTGAAGCCGGCGGCCGCGAACGCAGCGGCGGACGCCTCGGCCTGGGCTTCGGACACCTCGATGACGACCGCGCCACCGGGCCGGAGCCACTCCCCCGCGCTCGCGGCGATCCGACGGTGCAGGTCGAGACCGTCCGCACCACCGTCGAGGGCGATGCGGTGCTCGTGTTCCCGGGCCTCGGTCGGCATCAACGCGATCGAGGCCGTCGGCACGTACGGGGCGTTCACCGCGATGACCGTCACGGCCCCGCGGAACCGCTCGGGCAACGGCGCGAACAGATCGCCTGCGACGACGATGCCGCGGTCGCCGATGTTCTCGGCCGCGACGTCGACGGCATCCGGGTCGATGTCGGTGGCGACGAGGTCGAGCGCGCCGACGCGTCCGAACAGGGCGACCGAGATCGCACCCGCGCCGCAGCACAGGTCGACCACGCGGTCGTAGCGCTGCAGCCGACGCGCAGCCTGCTCGACGACGAGGGTGGTGCGGGCGCGCGGCACGAAGACCCCGGGGGTCACCCGGATGCGGTGCCCATCGAAGGCGGCCCAGCCGAGCACGTACTCGAGCGGCTCACCGGCCAGCCGACGCTGCACGAGGGTGCGGAGTCGCACCGGCTCACCGTCACCGGCCTCGAGCAGCAGGTCGGCTTCATCCTCGGCGAAGACGCTCCCCGCGGCCCGGAGCCGGGCCGCGAGGGCGTCACGCGCGGGATGGGTCACCACGGGCAGCGGGACACGTCACGTCGCGGAGATGGTCCTGCGCCGTGCGCTGTGCCCATGGGTCGACGGCTCGCTACGCTGCGCCGTCGAACATCGACGTCACGGAACCATCGTCGAAGACCTCGTGGATGGCACGGGCGATGAGCGGCGCGATCGGCAGCACCTCGAGGCGGTCCCAGCGCTTGTCCATCGGCAGGGGCAGGGTGTCCGTCACGACCACGCGGTCGATGAACTCGCTCTGCAGCAGCTCGGTGGCGGGGTCGGAGAACACGGCGTGGGTCGCGGCGACGACGACACCCGTGGCGCCGGCGTCCTTGAGCGCCTCGGCAGCCTTCGCGATCGTGCGGCCGGTGTCGATCAGGTCGTCGACGAGCAGGCAGACGCGACCGCTGACGTCACCGACGATCTCGTGCACCGAGACCTGGTTCGGCACGAGCGGGTCGCGACGCTTGTGGATGATGGCGAGCGGCGCGCCGAGCTTCTCGGACCAGATGTCGGCGACACGGACGCGGCCCATGTCCGGCGACACGACGGTGAGCGTCTTCGGGTCGAGGATCTGGCGGAAGCGCTCGAGCAGCACCGGCATCGCGAACAGGTGGTCGACGGGGCCGTCGAAGAAGCCCTGGATCTGCGCAGCGTGCAGGTCGACGCTCATGATGCGGTGCGCGCCGGCAGCCTTGAACAGGTCGGCGACGAGGCGGGCCGAGATCGGCTCGCGGCCGCGGCCCTTCTTGTCCTGGCGGGCGTAGGGGTAGAACGGCGCCACGACGGTGATGCGCTTCGCCGAGGCACGCTTCAGGGCATCGACCATGATGAGCTGCTCCATGAGCCACTCGTTGATCGGCGCGGTGTGCGACTGGATGACGAAGGCGTCGCAGCCACGGACCGACTCGTCGAAGCGGGCGTACAGCTCACCGTTCGCGAACGTCCGTGCATCGGTCGGCACGAGGTCGACCCCGAGCTCCTCCGCGATCTCGGCAGAGAGCGCCGGGTGTGCTCGCCCCGAGACGAGGACGAGTCGTTTCTGGCCGGTTGTCTTGATTCCGGACAAGTGCGGTGCTCACTCCCTGACCCACGAGGGGTCGATGTCGGCGACGGGTGGTCGCCAGGATCTATTCGCCGTTCGCGAGCCGAGCAGCCTCGGCCGCCGGTGTGCCGGGTCGGTGTTCCTCGACCCATCCGTCGGTGTTGCGCTGTGGGGCGTAGCTGATCGCGAGCGATCCTGCCGGAACGTCCTTGCGGACGGTGGTCCCGGCGCCGGTGTACGCACCGTCACCAATCCTAACGGGGGCGACGAACACGTTGTGCGAGCCTGTACGGACGTTCGAGCCGACCTCGGTTCGGTGCTTGTGCACGCCGTCGTAGTTCGCGGTGATGGTGTTCGCGCCGATGTTCGAGTCCTCGCCCACCTCGGCGTCGCCGATGTAGGACAGGTGCGGGACCTTGCTGCCGCGACCGATCCGGGCGTTCTTCGTCTCGACGAAGGTGCCGATCTTGCCGTCGTCGCCGAGGATCGTGCCGGGCCGCAGGTAGGCGAACGGGCCGACCGAGGCGCCGTCCCCGATCACCGCGAGGGTGGCGTCGACGCGGTTGACCGTGGCGCGGGCACCGACCTCGGTGTCGCGCAGCGTGGTGTCCGGACCGACGACGGCACCGGCGGCAATCGCGGTGGCGCCGATGAGCTGGGTGCCGGGCAGGACTTCGGCGTCGGGCTCGATGGTGACGTCGAGGTCGATCCAGGTGGTCGCCGGGTCCTGCACGGTGACACCGGCGAGCTGGTGGCCGCGGACGATGCGGGCGTTGAGCTCGCGCGCGGCGTCGGAGAGCTGCGCACGGTCGTTGATGCCGGCGACGAGCCACGGGTCGGTCAGGGTGACGACGTCGATGCGCCCGCCGCGCTCACTGATCAGCGCGGGGGCGTCGGTGATGTACTTCTCGCCCTGCGCGTTCGCCGTGGTGAGCGACGGCAGGACCGCCCGCAACCGCGCGACGTCGAACGCGTAGATGCCCGCGTTCGCCTCGGTGATGGCCAGCTGTTCGGCCGTCGCGTCCTTGTGCTCGACGACGCTGACGAAGGCGCCGGCGTCATCACGCACGATCCGTCCGAGGCCCGTCGGGTCGGGGGCGATCGCGCTGACGAAGGTCGCCCCGTTGGCGGCACCGACGTGGGCGTCGACGAGCAGGCGGAGCGACGCCGCGTCGAGCAGCGGCACGTCGCCGGAGAGCACGACGACGGCACCGTCGAAGTCGGCGGGCAGGGCGTCGACCGCCACCTCGACCGCACGGCCGGTGCCGGGGATGGCGTCCTGGTCGACGATGATCGCGTCAGGGGCGCGCTCGACGACCTCGGCCGCGACACGATCACGCTCGTGCCGCACGACCACGGCGACGTGCTCGGGGCTGAGCGACGACGCCGTGCGCAGCACGTGCCCGATGAGCGGCAGCCCGGCGAGCCGGTGCAGCACCTTGGGCGTGGACGACTTCATGCGCGTGCCCTGCCCGGCGGCGAGGACGACGACGGCGATGCGCTGGTCGGTCATGGACCCATCCTGGCGCACCCGAGCCCGTGGCGTCCGACGCGAGCACGGTCCTGTGCCCAACCGTGCGCACAACCGCAGCCTGTGGACGGACCGGCACCGTGCCTCCTGGCAGCGCTCGCGCCCAGCAGCCGAGTCCGGTGGCTCAGCCGAGTCCTGGTGGCTCAGCCGAGGTCGGCGGCGTTCCCGGTGCCGCACCGCGACACACCACTCATGCTCGACTTCGTCGTCGCCGCGCCGAACTGGATGCGCTCGACGTCCCCGCCGCTCCCGTTCACCAGGTACCGCTTTGCCCCGGAGGTCATCCGGTCCGTCGAGTACTCCACGGTGAGCCCGTCCGCAGACCACGCCGTGCCCACCGACTTCGTCACGGCCTCGGGGTCCGCGACCCCCGCGCCGGTGCGGACGACGTTGTACAGTGCGCCGGTCGAGCCGTCGGCGAGCACACAGTCCTGCGCGTACTCCTCGGACCGATCGGCGTCCCAGTCCACGCCGGAACGCTTCATCGTCGAGTCGACGTACGCCACCGCGAGCTCCCGCTGGTGCTCCGCCGTCGGTGCTGCGCTCATGCTGTTCTCCTTGTTCGGGGTTCCCGCCGCACAGCCCGCGAGCATCGTGACGAGCATCACCAGGCCGATCATCGCCGGTCGTCGGTTCACAGAGACGGTCCCATCATGTTGTCGAGCAGCATCTGGTCGTGCTCGCTCACACCAGCATCGTCCGCCGGGGTCATCCCCGTGCCGTCGGCGACGGTCGCCCTGGCGACGTTGTTCAAGGATTCGGTGCCGAGGTCGAAGTACCCGTCGCCACCGCCGTACCCGATCGGGTCGTGCATGGTGACGCCGGCGCCCTCTGACGGGTCCCCGCCGTTGGTCCCGAACGTGGTGGCCCCGAACGACGAGTCCATCGGGTTCTCCCGTCCGCTGCCGAGTCGGCCCAACCACGCCCACTGGTCGCGCGGGTTGTCGGCCGGGTCCTTCGTCGGCAGGCCGGACGATCCCTGTCCCGCGTAGACGTGGTCGGCGTCGATGCCCGCTGCACCACCGACGTCGCCCTCGATCCCCGCCGACGCGACGCTCACGAAGTTGTCGACGTGGACGCCCTTGCCGTGCAGGGTGTCTGCTGCGGTCGTCGTGCCGTACGAGTGCGCCACGACGTTGAGGGTGGGTGGATCGGATCGAGATGCCTGGAACCCGAGCAGATCATCCGCGAGGCGGTCGGCACCGACTCGCGCCGCGTCCCCGTGCAGGACGCCCAAGGTCGTCGGCCCGCTCGGCACGGGCGGCGGCTCGTAGTTGATCCACGCGACCACCGCGTGGCTGCCACCCGAATCCTCGAGGTCCTCCTGCGTCTGCCAGAGGTTCTGCGCCGCCGTGGTCCACCCCGACATGTCCTTCGTCGTCGTTCCCATGCCCGGCACCATGTAGGAGACGTTCGACGCCGTGTCGACGTCCCCCACGGCGACCGCGGCGAGCGGTGGTTCGTGTCCGGTGTCCAGGGTCAGCAGGGTGCGACCGGGCTCCTTGCTCGAAGCGAGGGTCTTCTCGATGTTGCGGTAGGCGTCCAGGTCGGCCTGCGCCGCGTCGATGGACATGTCCGCTGACTGGGACGCCGGCCACCCGAGTCCCTCCCGCCGCTCCTTCGCGTCGGCGAGGTCCTGCTCCGCCTGCGCCGTCGCGGTCACGAGGGTCATCCGGTTCGCCCGGTCCTGCGCCCAGGCGGGCAGCCCGCTGAGGTTCCCGACGACCGCGGGCAGCAGACCGATCAGGGCGTCTTGCGCTGCCGTGTGGTCTGCGCCCGTGGTGTCCTGTCCACCGCCGAGTGCTTTCCAGAGCGCCGCGACGTCCTCCGGGGACATCTCACCGAGGCGGTCGGCGAGGTTCCGGTCGAGCATCAAGAGCGCGCCGAGCTCGGTCGGCGACAACGACGCGAGGGTGCTCGCCAGGTCCGCGTCGGACAGGCCCACGCCACGACCGTCGATGCTCCCCAACCGCCCGAGGGTCTCCGGCCCCGTGATCACACGGAGCAGGGCGGCGTCCGCAGCTGCGCGGTCGAGCACGAGCTGGTCCCACTGCGCATCGAGCGCCGACGACTGGTCGGCGTTCTCCGTGACCGCCCGTTGTGCGTTCGAGAGGCTCGTGGCGTCCGCCTCGGTCGCGCCGTCCGCCTTCGCCGCTCGCTCGAGCGCCGGCATCGCGGACTGTTGGGCGGCGACCGCGATCGCCAGCGTCGCGCGCTGCAGGCGGATGGTGTCCGCGTCGTCCTTGATCCGCTGGACGTCCTTCGCGTACTGGTCGAAGGCGTCGCCCGCCGCGTCGAACAGGGCGACCAGCCCCGTGGCACTCGGGCGCATGTCGTCGAGCAGGGCCGCGAACCGCGTCTGGGCCTCCCCCTTCCACGACGGCGAGGCAGTGACGTCCGACGCCGCGCCGATCTTCGCGAGTGCGTCCTGCACCGCGTCGGCGCGGTCGTGCCAGTGCCCGGCGAGCGCGGTGATGCCGGCCGGATCGCCGACGTCGGGCTCTTCGCCGCTCACTTGCCGTCCGCCTTCGCGGCGAGTGCTGCTTCCTCTGCATCGACCTGCAGACCGAGGTCGTGGGGGAACGTCGCGGCTTGCTCGAGCGCGGAGTCGACGGCATCGATCATGCCCTGGTGTGCCAGGGAGAGACCCGCCGTCCGGCTGATGACCTCGGATACGCCCAGGCACGCGGTGCTCTGTCCGGTGAACCGGTCGGTGTCCGCACCGAGCGCGGTGCGGGCGTCGGTGAGCGCGGTCGCGACCGACGCGAGTGTCTCCGACTCGATCCTGAGTTCTGACGCCCCCATGACGGTCCCCCCATCGTTCCGGCTGTCCGACGGTGACGATAGCAGCAGCGGATGTCGCTGTCAGCCCTGCACCTGCGGCTCTCGCTTGACGAACGCCATGAGCACCAGCCCGGCGATGAGCACGACGACCACGCCGAGGATCCCGAACCGGGTGGACCCACCGACCGTCACCGCGACGCCGAACAGCGCCGGCGCGAGGAACGACGCGGCGCGGCCGGTGGTGGCGTAGAGGCCGAAGAGCTCGCCTTCGCGGCCGGGGGTCGTCAACCGCGTCAGGTGGGCACGCGACGACGACTGCACCGGGCCGACGAACACCGCGAGGGTCAGCCCGAGCACCCAGAACCACTGCGTCTCGTTGCCGGCGGCGAAGACCCCGACCCCGCAGACGGCGAGTGCGACGAGCGAGACCATGATGAGCGCACGCGACCCGAACCGGTCGTCGAGGCGTCCGGAGACGAACGTCGCGATGCCGGCCACGACGTTCGCGGCGATGGCGAACAGGATGACCTGGGACGGCGTGAACCCGAACACCTGGGCGGCGACGATCCCGCCGAACGTGAAGACGGCACCGACGCCGTCGCGGAACACCGCGCTGGCGAGCAGGAACGCCAGGACGTTGCGCCGCTCGCGCCAGAGCCGGGCGATGTCGCGACCGAGGTCCGCGTAGGCGCCGAACACGCCACCGCCGCGGGTGCGGTCCGGCACTGCCTCGGGCACGGTGAGGAACAGCGGGATCGAGCTGACGGCCAGCCAGACGGCGGCGATGCCGATCGCGACGCGGACGTCCCACTGCCCGGTGGCGACGGTCGCCGGCAGCTGCAGGAGCCCGCCGACGACCCCGTCGCCCCGGAAGTCCTGGATGCAGAGCACGAGCAGCAGCACGAGCAGCACGATCCCGCCGAAGTACCCAGCCGCCCACCCGATGGCGGACACCCGGCCGGTGCGTTCCCCGGAGGCGACCTGCCCGAGCATGGCGTTGTACCCGACGGTCGCGATCTCGTAGGCCACGGTGCCGATGCCGAGCAGGGCTGCGCCGAGGAACAGGTACGGCTGGCTCGGCGCGACGAAGACCATGCCGCCGATCGACAGCGCGACACCGATCGTGGCGATGAGGACGGAGCGACGGCGGTGTCCGGACGAGTCCGCGAGCCGCCCCATGGCCGGGGCCACGAGCGCGACGACGATGCCCGCGATGGTCAGTGCGGTGGACACGACGGCGGCGTTGTGCGCGAGCTCCCGCTCCACGATCGCCTTGCCCGCCACCGACGTGTCGCCGACGAGCGCCGGGTCCACGAACGCCCGGCTCGCCAGGTACGTGCTGAACACGAAGGTGGTGACGACCGCGTTGAACGCGGCCGACCCCCAGTCCCAGAGCGCCCAGGAGACGAGCGCGCGCCGGTCGGTGCGCTGCGGCACGACGGCGGCCGGTGAAGCGGTCATGCGCGAACCGTAGCGCGTCCCGGTGACGCGGCGGTGGCCCCGTTCCGGGTCACGTGCGGGACGGGAGGCACGGGGCGGCCCGGCGCCGCGCCTCCCGTCCGCACCGTGCCCGCGTCGTCACCCGGTGCGGGCTTCCACGCACCGTGCCCGGCCGCAACACCGCACCAAGCACGCAACGCGGCCCGGCCGGGCCGGGCCGAGCCGGCGAAGCCTGCACCGTGCCGGACGGGAGGCACGTCGCGGCCCGGCCCCGCGCCTCCCGTCCGCACCGTGCCCACGTCGTCACCCGGTGCGCGCTTCCACGCACCGTGCCCGGCCGCAACGCCGCACCGGGCACGCAACGCGGCCCGAGCCAGCGAAGCCCGCACCGTGCCGGCTCAGGCCGGGACGCCGCCGGGGTAGACGACGGACTTGAGCGACTCCGGGTCGGTGTCGCTCTCGAGAGCCTCGCGGACGTCGTCGAGCCCGAACCGGCCGGTGACGAGCGAGTCGAGGTCGACCTGCCCGGACGCGACCAGCTGGATCGCCACCGGCCACGTGTTCGTGTACCGGAAGATCCCGGTGACCGTGACCTCGAGGTTCTGGATGTGCTCGACCGGCAGGGTCATCTCGGAGTTGCCGAGCCCGACCAGCACCGCGGCACCCGCCGGACCGACCGCCTTGATGCCGTCCGAGACCGCACGGGGCGCCCCGCTGGCGTCGATGAACGCGTCGACGGGGACGATGTCGGACGCGACGGACACGGCGGTGGGGTCGACGACTTCGGTGGCGCCGTACTCCAGGGCCCGCGCACGGCGCTCCGGGACCAGGTCGCTGACGACGATGCGCGATGCACCGAATGCCTTCGCGACCTGCGCGCAGATGATGCCGATCGGACCGGCACCGGCGATGAGCACCGACGAACCGGGCACGATGCCGGCCTTGCGGACGGCGGCGATGCCGACCGACAGGGGCTCGAGGAGCGCACCGGCCTCGAACGACACGGAGTCGGGCAGGACGTGCGCGAACTCGGACTCGATCGTGACCAACTCGGTGAAGGCGCCGTCGACCGGCGGCGTCGCGTAGAAGCGCATGTGCGGGCAGAGGTTGTAGCGACCGGCCAGGCACTGCGCGCAGCGGTGGCAGGGGCGCTGCGGCTCTATGGCCACGCGCTCCCCCACACGGGACGGGTCGACGCCCTCGCCGACCGCCTCGATCGTGCCGGAGAGTTCGTGGCCGAGGACGAGGGGTTCCTCGACGACGAAGTCGCCGATGCGGCCGTGGCGGTAGTAGTGCACGTCGGAGCCGCAGACGCCCACGGCGGCGACCCGGACGAGCACGTCGCCGGCGTCGACGGCGGGGACGGGGCGGTCCTCGACGGTGAGGTCCTGGGTGCCGAGCAGGACACTGGTGCGCTGGGTGGAGGTCATGCGGTTCTCGCTTCCTCGGCCGCGTCGTCGCGGCCGGACGTGAGGGTGGTGGAGGGGGCGGCGGCGGATGCCGCGGGCGTGGTGGCCGTGGTCGCCGCGGTCGCCGCGGGCGCCGCGGTGGCCGGTCTGAGCCGCGCTGCCGTCGGGTCGCGCAGCAGATCACGGAACCCGAGTTCAGCAGCGCCTCGGAGCAGGACATCGGCACCGAGCGCCGCCGGTGCGATGCGCAGCCGCTCGGTCACGGCAGCCATCGACTGGGCCCGGACCTCGGCCTCGATGCGGTTCCCGACGTGGCCGAGGAGCACTCCGAGGAACCCACCGAGGACGACCACCTCGGGGTTGACGGTGTGGATGGCATTGCGGAGTGCGGTCGCGAGGGCCGTGACCTGGCGGTCGACCACCCGCTCGACCTCGGGACGGCGCTGCGCGAGCGCCGCGGCGAGCGCTGACGGGTCGTCCGAGGCGACGCCGGCGGCAGCGACCAGGGCATCACGCGACGCCTCGGTCTCGAGACACCCGACAGCACCGCAGTGACAACGGACACCGTTCGCTGCGACGAAGGTGTGACCGAGCTCGCCGGCGTACCCGTCCGCACCGCTGAGGGGCCGAGCGGCACTGATGACGCCGCCGCCGATACCGCTCGCGCCACCGTTGAGGTAGATCAGGTCGTCGACTCCGCGGCCACTGCCGTACAGCCGCTCCGCCCAGGCGCCGGAGTTCGCGTCGTTCGCGGCCCGGACCGGCAGACCGGTGCGCTCGGCGAGGGGACGGGCGATCGGTTCGTCGTGCCAGCCGAGGTGCGGCGCGTAGCGGACCACGCCGTCCTCGACCCGCACGGTCCCGGGGACCGCGACACCGATTCCGGCGATCCGCGTGGGCGGGCCTTCCCCGGCGATCAACTCGTCCAGGAGTCCGGCGATGGTCTCGACCGCCTCGGCAGCGGTCGGGGCGCTCTCGCTCGCCGCCACCGCGCGGGTGCGCACGCTGCCGTCGAGTCCGACGAGTGCGACGGTCACGGCGTCCACCTCGACCGTGACGGCGACCGCGACCACCTCGGCCGAGGCACGGACCACCGGGCTCGGGCGGCCGACGCCAGCACTCGTGCTGCCGGTCCCGGGCACGTCCTCGTGCACCAGCCCGAGTTCGACCAGTTCGCCGACGAGCGTGAGCGTGGTTGAGCGGTTGAGTCCGGTGCGGCGGGTGAGCTCGGCGCGGGTGATCGGACCGTCCTCGTGCGCCAGGCGGAGGACACGTGCGGCGTTGCGCAGCGCCGGGGTCTGCGCGACACCGGGTGCTGCAGCTGTACGTGCCATCGGGTCCTCTCGGTCGGTCCTTGCTTGCTTGCTTGCTTGCCCATCTTCGCGTGCTCGGTCCTTCCCAGAACGCCTGCGATGGAGAGCGGGATCGGGCGTACCTGGTCGAAACGAACGACCAGGTGTGCCCGGATTCAGCAGGTACGCGCGGAAGCGGTGGGGCGTTCGAACGCAGGCGGCCCGGTCAGCGCGACTGCGAGAACGCGGCGTCGAACGACGCCTCCGGCGGCGCGATGGTGCCGAGCCGCCGTACGAACGCCAGCGCCTCGGGCCCGCCGACGAGGCGGTCCATGCCGGCGTCCTCCCACTCGACGCTGGTCGGGCCGGCGTACCCGATGTGGTTCAGCACGCGGAACACCCGCTCCCACGGCACGTCCCCGTGGCCGGCGGTGACGAAGTCCCACCCGCGCCGGGGGTCGCCCCACGGCAGGTGCGACCCGAGCCGGCCGTTGCGACCGTCGAGCTGCTTCACCGACTCCTTGCAGTGCACGTGGTACACCCGGTCGGCGAAGTCGAGCAGGAACGCGGCGGGGTCCAGGTCCTGCCAGACGAAGTGGGACGGGTCGAAGTTGAACCCGAACGCCGGGCGGTCCTGGAACACCTCGAGCGTGCGCTTCGCGGTCCAGTAGTCGTAGGCGATCTCGGACGGGTGCACCTCGAGCGCGAACCGGACCCCGACCTCCTCGAAGACGTCGAGGATCGGTGACCAGCGGTCGTGGAAGTCCTGGTACCCGGCGTCGATCATCGCCGGCGGCACGGGCGGGAACCCGGCGACGGTCTTCCAGATCGACGAGCCGGAGAACCCGGTGACGGTGTCCACCCCGAGCGCGGCGGCGGCACGGGCGGTCCACTGCAGTTCCTCGGCCGCACGCTGCCGCACGCCCTCGGGATCGCCGTCGCCCCACACGTGCGGCGGCACGATGTCCTCGTGCCGCTGGTCGATCGGGTCGTCGCACACGGCCTGGCCGACCAGGTGGTTGGCGATCGTCCAGACCTGCAGCCCGTTGCGTTCCAGGATCGCCTTGCGCCCGGCGACGTACTCCGGGTCCGTCGCGGCGCGCCGGACGTCCAGGTGGTCACCCCAGCAGGCGATCTCCAGCCCGTCGTAGCCCCACTCCCCGGCGAGTCGGGCCACCTCTTCGAAGGGCAGGTCGGCCCACTGTCCGGTGAACAGGGTGACCGGCCGGGAGGCCCGGGTCGTGTCCGTCGTGTCGCTCGCGTCCGTCGTCGTCATCGTCGTCGTCCTTCTTCGCGGTGGTCGGGTTCCGTCACCAGGATCCGGGCGCGGACCCGGCCGGGACGGTGGCGGGTCGCTCGACGCGCGAGTGCACATCGACGACCGAGTGGTCTCGGGCGGCGGCGGAGACCGCCTCCATGACCTCGAGCACGTGGAACGCGAGGTCGCCGGAGGCCCGGTGCGGCCGGTCCGTCGCGATCGCGTGGGCCATGTCGGCGAGGCCGTAGCCGCGACCGGCGTCGGCGTACCCGGCGGCGACCGGCAGGTCGCGCCACGAACGGTCGTCGGCGGTGGCGATCGACACGGTGTCCGAGAACCGGTTCGGGTCCGGGACGCCCAGGGTGCCCGCGGTGCCGTACACCTCGAACAGCGGGGCGCGGGTGGCCCAGACCTCGAACGAGACGGTCACGGTGGAGACCACGCCGCCCTCGTGCTCGAGGATCGCGACGACGTGCGTGTCGATGTCGACCGGGATCGGGGTGCCGGCGTTCGGCCCCGTGGCGACTGTGCGCTCGCGGGTGGAGCGGGTCACGCTTCCGCTGACCCGGACGACGGGCCCGAAGAACGTGACGAGGCTGGTCAGGTAGTACGGCCCCATGTCGAGCAGCGGTCCGCCGCCGGGCTGGTAGTAGAAGGCCGGCGCGGGGTGCCAGCGTTCGTGCCCGGGGGCGCTCCAGGCGACGGCTGCGCCGACGGGGGTGCCGATCGCGCCGTCGTCGAGCGCGGCGCGCGCGGTCTGGACGCCGGTGCCGAGGACGGTGTCCGGGGCGCTGCCGACGCGCAGGCCGGCGGTGCGGGCGGCCTCGAGCACCGGTGCGGCCTCGGCGGTGGACATCGCGAGCGGCTTCTCGCCGTAGACGTGCTTGCCGGCGGCGAGTGCCCGGGTGGCGATGTCGGCGTGTGCGGCCGGGATCGTCAGGTTGAGCACCACGTCGACGTCGTCGGCGGCGAGCAGGTCGTCCACGGTGGTGCCGCGCACGCCCTGTGCCGCACCGACCTGCTGGGCACGGGCGACGTCGAGGTCGGCGACCGCGGCGAGCTCGAGTCCGGGCAGGGCCGGGAAGTGCTCGAAGTACTGCTGGCTGATGACCCCGACGCCGACGACACCGACGCGGAGCACCCCCTCGTTCAGCGTGCTGCCCACAGGAGTCCCCGTTCGATGATGGTGCGGAGTGGCTGCGACTCGACGACCTCGAGGCGGTGCCCTGGTGCGGAGACGAACACGCGGCCCTCGCCCCACTGCCGCGTCCAGATCGCCGGTGCGGTGACCGGTCGGTTCCAGGCGTCGAAGTCGCGCGCGTCCTGGGTGGTGGTCGCGAGGACGTCGTTGTACTCGTCGGACAGCACCCAGTACTGCTCGGTGACGAGGTCGAAGTCCTCGATGCCCTGCGTGATCGGGTGCTCGTGCCCGAGGTCGGTGATGTGCACCGTGTACGGGATGTAGTTGTCCGACTGTTCCCCGACGCGCTCGTCGGGGTGCTTGCCCGCGTGGTGGGCGAACTGGCCGCCGACCATGTGCAGGTAGTCGGCGGTGTTCCGGAACGCGTCCGCGATGCCGCCGTGCCAGCCGGCCAGTCCGGCGCCGCCCAGGACCGCGCGCTGCAGCCCGGCGAACTCGTCGTCGGCGATGGTCGACATCGTGACGACCTGCACGATCAGGTCGACCTCGTCCATGACGGCGGCGTCGGCGTAGACGGCCGTCGAGTCCGACACCCGGACCTCGAACCCGTTCTCCTGCAGGAACGGGATGAACAGGTCGGTGGTCTCGACGGGCTGGTGGCCGTCCCACCCGCCGCGGACGACGAGCGCCCGGCGGGTCTGCTCGGCGGCGCTCACGAGGTCGCCGTCCAGGTGCTGCCGGCGGCGGCGCTGCGTTCGACGGCGTCGAGGACCCGCTGCACGTGCAGGCCGTCGGCGAACGACGGTGACGGGTCGGTGCCGGTGGCGACGGCGTCGATGAAGTCCTTCACCTGGTGGCTGAAGGTGTGCTCGTACCCGATGAGGTGTCCGGTCGGCCACCACGCGGCCATGTAGGGGTGCTCGGGCTCGGTGACCAGGATGCGCCGGAAGCCCTGCTCCCCCGCAGGGGCGTTCGACTCGTACAACCGCAGCTCGTTCATCGCCTCGAGGTCGAACTGGATCGCGCCGTCGGAACCGCTGATCTCGAGCGTCAGGCCGTTCTTCCGCCCGGTCGCGTAGCGCGTCGCCTCGAAGGTGCCGATCGCACGGTCGGCCGCGCCGCCGCTGAGCCGTGCGGTGAAGAACGCGGCGTCGTCGACGGTGACCTGCCCGCGTTCGCTCGACGCGGTGCCGGAGAGCCCGACCCCCTCGGCCATCAACGGACGCTCGGTCACGAAGGTCTCGAGCGTGCCCGACACGGTGGCGAGCGACGAACCGGTGACGTGCTCGACCAGGTCGATGGCGTGCGCGCCGATGTCGCCGAGCGCACCGGAGCCCGCGAGCGACTTGTCGAGCCGCCAGGTCATCGGGCCGTCCTCGTCCGACAACCAGTCCTGCAGGTAGAGCGCGCGGACCTGGCGCACGGTGCCGATCCGGCCGTCCTGCACCAGCTGCCGGGCGAACGCGATCGCAGGCACGCGGCGGTAGCTGAACCCGACCATGGCGCGGACCCCGTGCGCCCGGGCTGCAGCGGCAGCGGCGGTCATCGCCTCGGCCTCGGCAACGGTGTTGGCGAGCGGCTTCTCGCACAGGACGTGCTTGCCGGCCTGGAGCGCGGCGATCGCGATCTCGACGTGCGAGGACCCCGGGGACACCACGTCGACCACGTCGATGTCCGGATCGGCGACGACGGCACGCCAGTCGGTGGACGCCGCCTGCCAGCCGTACCGCTGCCGGGCTGCCTCGGTGCGTTCGGGATCACGCCCGACGATCACCGCCATCTCCGGGTCGGCCCCGAGGTCGAAGAACCGGGGAGCGGTCCGCCACGCCTGTGAGTGTGCGGCTCCCATGAAGCCGTGCCCCACCATCGCGACCCGCAGTCGTTCCTGTGCCATCCGCTCGCTCCTTTGCGATCACGTGCTTGCCACAGCCAACACTACCGCTTATGTTGGGCGCGGCAACATTTTGTTTCGACGACGAACGGTGACCACCATGGCAACGACGCCCACCCGTGCAGACAAGTTCTCCTTCGGTCTCTGGACCATCGGCTACAACGGCTCGGACCCCTTCGGCGGGCCGACCCGCCCCGCGCTCGACGTGGTCGAGGCGGTCGAGAAGCTCGACGAGCTCGGGGCCTACGGCCTGACCTTCCACGACGACGACCTGTTCGCGTTCGGTTCCACCGACGCCGAGCGCCAGACCCAGATCGACCGCCTCAAGGGCGCCCTCGAGTCGACGGGGATCGTCGTGCCGATGGTCACGACGAATCTGTTCTCCGCCCCGGTCTTCAAGGACGGCGGCTTCACCTCGAACGACCGGCAGGTCCGCCGCTTCGCGCTCCGCAAGGTCCTGCGCAACATCGACCTCGCCGCCGAGCTCGGCGCCTCGACGTTCGTGATGTGGGGTGGCCGCGAAGGCTCCGAGTACGACAGCGCCAAGGACGTGCAGGCCGCGCTCGAGCGGTACCGCGAGGCCGTCAACCTGCTCGCCCAGTACGTCACCGACAAGGGCTACGGCATCCGGTTCGCCATCGAGCCGAAGCCGAACGAGCCCCGCGGCGACATCCTCCTGCCGACCCTCGGCCACGCGATCGCCTTCACCGAGACGCTCGAGCGCCCGGAGCTGTTCGGCATCAACCCCGAGGTCGGCCACGAGCAGATGGCGGGCCTGAACTTCACCGCCGGCATCGCCCAGGCGCTCTACCAGGGCAAGCTCTTCCACATCGACCTCAACGGTCAGCGCGGCATCAAGTACGACCAGGACCTGGTGTTCGGCCACGGCGACCTGCAGAACGCGTTCTCGCTCGTCGACCTGCTCGAGCACGGTGCCCCGCAGGGCGGCCCGGCGTACGACGGCCCGCGCCACTTCGACTACAAGCCGAGCCGCACCGAGGACATCAGCGGTGTCTGGGACTCCGCGTCGGCCAACATGCGCATGTACCTGCTCCTCAAGGAGCGTGCGCAGGCGTTCCGCGCCGACCCCGAGGTGCAGGCGGCACTCGAGGCGTCGAAGGTCGGCGAGCTGTCGACGCCGACGCTGAACGACGGCGAGTCGTACGACACGTTCCTCGCCGACCGCTCCGCCTACGAGGACTTCGACACCGACGCCTACTTCGGCGGCAAGGGCTTCGGCTTCGTCCGCCTGCAGCAGCTCGCGATGGAGCACCTCATGGGCGCTCGTGGCTGACCTGGTCGCGGGGGTCGACTCGTCGACCCAGTCCTGCAAGGTCACCATCCGTGACGCCGCGACCGGTGCGGTCGTCCGCGAGGGCCGCGCGTCCCACCCGGACGGCACCGCCGTCGACCCCCGCCACTGGTGGGACGCCCTCGGTGCCGCCGTCGCGGACGCCGGCGGCCTCGACGACGTCGGTGCCGTCGCCGTCGCCGGGCAGCAGCACGGCATGGTCGCGCTCGACTCCGAGGGCCGCGTCGTCCGCGACGCCCTGCTCTGGAACGACGTCCGCAGTGCGGACGCGGCCGCGCAGATGGTCGACGAGCTCGGCCAGGAGGCGTGGGTCGCCCGGACGGGGCTGGTGCCGGTCGCGTCGTTCACCGGGACCAAGCTGCGGTGGCTCCGCGACGCCGAGCCCGAGAACGCGGCCCGCGTCGCGGCCGTGGCGCTCCCCCACGACTGGCTGTCGTGGCGGCTCCGCGGGTACGGTCCGGCGGACGAGAGTCCGCTCGGCCCCGACCTGGAGGCCCTGGCGACGGACGCGTCCGACGCCAGCGGCACGGCGTACTGGGACCCGGTGCGCCGCGAGTACGACCCGGAACTGTTCGAGCTCGCACTCGGGCGGCCGATGCGGCCGGCGTCGATGGGTGACGACGACGCCGTGGTCGTGCCCCGCGTGGTTGCTCCCGACGAGGCGATGGGCACCCTGTCCACCGACGTCGAGCTGCCCGGCGGCGCGGTCGCGCCCTCCGGCCTCGTCGTCGGCGCCGGACTCGGTGACAACGCCGGGGCAGCGCTCGGCCTGGGTCTCGGCCCGGGCGACGTCGCGGTGTCCCTCGGCACGAGCGGCACGGTCTTCGGGGTCAGCGACGCCGAGGTGCGTGACCCGAGCGGGACCGTGGCGGGCTTCGCCGACGGGACCGGGTCGCGCCTCCCGATCGTCACGACGCTCAACGCGGCCCGCGTGCTCGAGGTGATCGGCGGCCTGCTCGGCGTCGACCACGACGCGCTCGGCGAGCTGGCGCTGCAGGCGCCGGCCGGGGCCGACGGCCTCGTCCTGGTGCCGTACTTCGTCGGCGAGCGCACGCCGAACCGGCCGGACGCGACCGCCTCGCTGCTCGGCATGACGCCGGCGACCACCGACCGGGCGCACCTGGCCCGGGCGGCCTTCGAGGGGATGCTCTGCGCCCTCGCCGACGGACTGGCCGCGGTGCAGGACACCGGCGTGACCGTCGAGCGGCTGCTGCTCATCGGGGGCGCTGCGCGGAACCCGGCGGTCCGCGCCGTCGCCGCGCAGGTGTTCGGCCGTGACGTCCTGGTGCCGGAGCCCGGCGAGTACGTCGCCGCGGGGGCTGCGAAGCAGGCCGCGTGGGCGCTCACCGGAGCCCTGCCGACGTGGGACACCGCGACGACCACCGTGCCGTCCGACCCGCACCCGGAGGTGCTCGAGCAGTACCGCGCGGCGGCGCGCTGAACCGACACTCCGTGCCCCCGGCGCCGTCCTCGACGGTGCCGGGGGCACGATCGTCCCGGAGGACACACCATGCCACTGACCGACCTGCC
Organism: Curtobacterium sp. MEB011; assembly: GCF_030209655.1. Classification (NCBI taxonomy): domain Bacteria; kingdom Bacillati; phylum Actinomycetota; class Actinomycetes; order Micrococcales; family Microbacteriaceae; genus Curtobacterium; species Curtobacterium sp. MEB011. The sequence continues at coordinate 68,542 of NZ_JARVRN010000005.1, forward strand.
CCTCGACGCGCTCCGCGCCCACCGCTCCGACGTCCGGCGCCCAGATGACTTCGACGCCTTCTGGGCGGACACGATCGCCCTCGCCCGGACCGCGGGCGAGGGGGTCGAGCCGGTCCTCGTGCCCGCCGAGACCCCGGTCACCGGTCTCGTCGTCGAAGACCTGACGTTCCCCGGGTTCGCCGGTGACCCGGTGCGGGCGTGGGTCAACCGTCCCGTGACCGACGACCCGGGCGCACTGCCGGTCGTCGTCGAGTTCCTCGGCTACGGCGGTGGCCGCGGTCGCCCGGGTGAGCGCGTGCACTGGGCCCTCGCCGGGTACGTGCACGTGGTGATGGACACCCGCGGCCAGGGCTCCGGGTGGGCCGGCGGCGACACCCCGGACCCGCACGGCTCCGCACCGCACGCCAGCGGCTGGATGACGAGCGGCATCGGCTCGCCCGCCGACCACTACTACCGCCGCGTCTACACCGACGCCGTGCGGCTCGTCGAGGCGGTGCGCACGCTGCCCGGCGTCGACCCCGATCGCATCGCGCTGACCGGCGGGAGCCAGGGCGGCGGGATCGCCATCGCCGCAGCGGCCCTGGTCGAGGCACACGTCGGACCGATCACCGCGGTGCTGCCCGACGTGGCGTTCCTGGCCGACTGGCGGAACGGCACCGACGTCGCGGTGGGCGGTCCGTACCTGGAGCTCGCGCAGTACCTCGCCGTGCACCGCGACGCGGCCGAGGGCGTGTGGGAGACCGCCGCGTACTTCGACGGGGTGAACCACGCCGCCGGCATCACCGCACCGGCGCTGTTCTCGGTCGCGCTGATGGACGACGTCGTCCCGCCGCGCACGACCTTCGCCGCGTTCAACGCCCTGGGCTCCACCGACCGCGAGATCGCCGTGTACCCGTACAACGGGCACGAGGGCGGCGGCTTCCGGCACTGGGAGCGTCAGGCGGCGTTCCTGGCGGACCGCCTGCGCTGACGGACGTCGCGCGTCAGCGGTCGCTGCTCACGGGTTCGGTCCACGCTGCGCGCGGAGGTCCCCGAAGGTGAAGCGCTCGCGGTTGACGTCGTCCTCGGACTGCACGATCCAGCCGCGTCTGGCAGCCCGTGCCCGCGCCCGGTAGGAGGTGATGTGGACCGGGGCGACCCCCGGTGCACGCTCGTAACCACTCATCAGATCCTCCGATCTGTCCCCGAGCCTCCGACCCTGTTCGGAGGAGGACAGTTTGAGTACCTCTTGGACGGTAAACGCCTCGCGCGGCGTCCACAATGCCCCCCGAACGGGTGCGGGTCACATCCGCGCACCTCGGATACCGACGGCGTCGTGGCGTCGGAGGCCGATCCACACGAGCGCCTCGTACGCTCCCACGTATGGACCAGGCACCGACCACGGCGAGTGGTCCCGAGCACGGCGGAGCACGGCTGTCCCGCACCGTGCACGAGGCGCTGCGGTTCGTGCACGCACACGCCCGCGAAGCGATCTCGGTACCGGACATCGCCGCCGCCGCGAACCTGTCGACCCGAGGCCTGCAGAGCGCGTTCCGGCGGGAGCTGCAGACCTCGCCAGCGTCGTACCTGCGCGGGGTCCGGCTCGAAGGCGTCCGCCGCGACCTGCTCTCCATGACACCGGCGGACCGTCGCACCATCGCGGACGTCGCGAAGCACTGGCACTTCAGCAACGCCGGGCGGATGGCGGCCGAGTACCGTGCCGCGTTCGGCACCGCACCGTCGGCGGCGCTCCGGTCGTTCGACCCGGCGGACCCGGACCCCCGCGCCACGACGGACCTCGGTGTCCCCCCGGGCGAGGGCTCGCGCTTCCGCGTCGTGCTCGACTGCGAGGTGGAGATCGAGGACGCCGACGCGACGTTCGCCAGCGCCCTGCGCCGCGCCCAGGGCGACGACCACCCCTGGCACGGCTACGACCCGGACGGCAGCACCGCTGACGTCGTCGCGTTCCTGCTGGCGAGCGCCGTCCGCGGGGTCGCCGGTGACACCTCCGGCATCCGGCTGCGTGCCGTCAACCCGATGCTGCGGGCGCCCGACCAGCACGGCGGGTACCCGTCGGCCGAGCTCCCGCCGTGGTCGGCACCCGGCCACCCCGGACGACCGGACGGACCCACCGCATGACCGGCACCCCGCGTCGACGCCGCTCCGCACTGCTCGCCGCCGCGCTCACCGCAGGACTCGCACTCGCCGGCTGCACGGCCCCGACCGCCGCCCACGCTGATGGGTTCGACGTGACCGGCTTCCAGCCCGAGAACGCCGACACCGCCCTGGTGGACGCGAACGCCGCCGCGATGGACGTGGTCGGCGTCGACGGGTTGCTGCTGAACCGCACGGGGTCGAAGGTCACCGCACCGTCGCGCGCCGCCAAGGCCCAGCGCAACCGGGCACACGCCAACGGGCTCACCGCGCAGCTGCTCGTCAGCAACTACTCCGAGGCCGACGGGGACTTCAGCGAGCCGATCGCCCGCAGGCTGCTCACCTCGCCCGCGAACCGCGCCCGGGTCGTCCGATCACTCGCCGCCGACGTGGCCACGGGCGGTTGGGACTCGGTCATGATCGACCTCGAGGCGCTGACCAAGGCCGAGAAGCCCGGTCTCACCGCCTTCGCCCGCGAGCTCCGGGCCGCCGTCGGCGACGACGTCCGGCTCGACATCGCCCTGTCCGCGTCGACCACCGCGGCCGGGTACGCCCGCCTCGGCTACGACGTGCGCGCCCTCCGTGCCCCGCTCGACCACCTGACGCTCATGGCCTACGACCAGCACAGCCCCTGGGAGCCGGACGCACCCGGTCCGGTCGGTTCGCTCGCGTGGTCGTCGAAGGCCGCCCGTGCACTCGTGAGCCTCGCTCCCGCCGACCAGATCGTGCTCGGTGTCGCCGGGTACGGCTACCACTGGAAGGGGAAGCGTCCGGCCGGTCAGCTCTCCGACGCCCAGGCCCGGCTCCGGGTCCGGAAGGCGGGCGCGACCGCCCGCTGGGACGCGACGGTCGGCGAGTGGACCGCGACCCTGCCGAGCGGCGAGGTGCTCTGGTGGTCCGACGCACGCTCACTGCGTGCGCGGGTCGCGCTGGCGGAGCGGCTCGGCCTGACGGGCGTCGCCGTCTGGTCACTGGACCTGTCCGACCGGCTCGAGCCGGTCGGGTGATCAGGACCCGCTGACGGACGGGAGGCGCGGTGCGAGCCCGCACCGCGCCTCCTGTCCGTCACCCGGTCACGCCCAGGGCACGTGGTCCGTCACCGGGTCAGACGAGCGACCACGCCACCAGGCGGGGGTCGCCCGGGGTGACCTCGTGCACCGCGCCCGTGACCGCGACGGTGGCGCGCTGGGTGGCGGTGCCGGGGACGGGGTGTCGGACCGGACCGTCGCCCGAGGCGACGATCCCACCCGCTGCCACCGAGCCTGACGGCCGCGACGCCGCCGCGTGCGACGCCACCCAGACCTGCACGTCGCCGGGCTCGACCACCCTGCGCATCCGACGGTCGGTGAACGCGAAGCGCTGCACCGGGACGCGGAAGCGGACCCGCACGGACTCCCCCGCTGCGACCGCGACGCGCGCGTAGCCGAGGAGCTGCACCTCGGGCCGGGTGACGCTGCCGTGCACGTCGTGCCCGTAGAGCTGCAGGACGTCCTCGCCGTCGCGCACCCCGGTGTTCCGGACCGTCACCGACACGGTGAAGACGCCGTCGGACCGGACGTCCGGGTCGACGACGAGCTCGTCGTACGCGAAGTCGGTGTAGCCGAGGCCGAAACCGAACGGTCGCACCGGCGTCGAGTCCGCGGCGGTGACGTCGGACGGACCGCCGAGCCGCGGGTGCAGGTAGGTGAACGGCTGCGCGCCGGCGGACCGGGGCAGGGACAGCGGCAGCCGGCCCGAGGGCGAGGCCACGCCGGTCAGCAGGTCGGCGATCGCCAGCCCGCCGCCCTCGCCCGGGAAGAACGCCTGCACGACCGCGGCCGGGCGCGGCTGGTCGCCGTCGAGCGCCCAGCCGATCGCGTACGGCCGGCCGGTGAGCAGCACCATCACGGTGGGGGTGCCGGTCGCGACGACGGCCTCGACCAGCTCGCGCTGCACGCCGGGCAGGTCGAGCGACTCGGTGTCGTTGCCCTCGCCGACCGTGCCGCGGCCGAACAGGCCCGCCTGGTCGCCGACGACGACCACCGCGACGTCCGAGGCGGATGCGACCGCAACGGCGTCGGCGAAGCCGGCCCGGTCGTTCCCCGTCACGGCGCAGCCCGTGGCGAAGCGGACCGCTGCCGGACCGAGCGCCTGGGCGACGGCTTCGCGGACGGTCGGGATCGCGAAGCCGAGCGGCAGGTCGGGGTGCGAGGCGAGCACGTGGTTGGCGAACGAGTAGCAGCCCTGCAGCGCCTCGGCGCGGTCGGCGTTCGGGCCGATGACGGCGACCGAGGCCCCCGGTGCGAGCGGGAGGACGGGGGTGGTGCCGTCGGCGGTGCCGCTGTCGACGCTGACGCTGCCGCCCTCGTTCGACAGCAGCACGAGCGACTCGGCTGCCAGCCGCTTCGCGAGCGCCTGGTGCAGCGGGGTGTCGAGGTCGATCCCGGTGGGGGCGTCCTCGGCGAAGGCGTCCGGTTCGAGCAGGCCGAGCCGCTCCTTCTGCCGGAGCACCCGGAGCACGGCACGGTCGACGAGAGCCTCGTCCACCTGCCCGCTGCGGACCCGCTCGACGAGCGGTGCGAGGTACGCGTCACCGGTCGGGAGCTCGACGTCGATGCCGGCCTCGAGCGCCAGCGCCGCGGCCTCGCCACGGTCGGCGGCGATGCCGTGCATGACCTCGAGGAACGCCACCGAGAAGTAGTCCGCGACGACCGTGCCGTCGAAACCGAGCCGGTCGCGGAGCAGGCCGGTCAGCAGCTCGCCGTTCGCTGCGACGGGCACGCCGTCGATCTCGGCGTACGAGTTCATGACGCTCCGGGCGCCCCCGTCGCGCAGCGCCATCTCGAACGGCGGCAGGTACACGTCCGCGACCTCACGGGCCCCGGCGTGCACGGGGGCGTGGTTCCGCCCCGCCTGCGACGCCGAGTACCCGAGGAAGTGCTTCAGGGTCGCGTCGACCCCGGCCGACTGCAACCCGCGCACGTACGCGGTGCCGACCGTGCCGACCAGGTAGGGGTCCTCGGCGATGCACTCGTCGACCCGCCCCCAACGCGGGTCGCGGATGACGTCGAGGACCGGCGCGAGGCCCTGGTGGACGCCGAGCTGCCGCATCGACGCACCGATCGCGGCGCCGACCTGCTCGACGAGCTCCGGGTCGAACGACGCGCCCCACGCCAGCGGCGTCGGGAACGTCGCGGCCTTCCACGCGGCGAGGCCGGTCAGGCACTCCTCGTGGACGAGCGCCGGGATCCCGAGCCGGGTCTCGCACTGCAGGCGGCGCTGTTCCGCCCAGAGCCAGGCGGCACGCTCGTCGGGTTCGACGGGGCGGGTGCCGTAGACGCGGGTGAACTGCCCGATGCCGTCGCGGGTGATGTCCGTCAGGGTGCCGCCCTGCTGCACGGCCGCCATCTCGCCCTGCATGGGGGCGACGACGCCGTTCTGGTCGAGCCAGTAGCCGACGAGCTGGGCGACCTTCTCGTCGAGGGTCATCTCGGCGAGCAGGGCGTCGGCGCGGGGGCCGGCGGGGGTCGTGGTCGCGTCCGTCGCGGTCGCGTCCGTCGCGCTGTCGGCCTGGAGGCGCGGGTCGCGTCCGGCGGTCCGCGTCGCGTCGGTCGCGGTCACCCCTTCACCGCCCCGGTCAGGCCGCCGACGATGCGGCGCTGGAAGATCGTGAAGAACACGAGCGCCGGGATCATCGACATCGAGGTGAACGCGAGCACCTTGGCGGTGTCGACGGAGTACTGCGACGAGAACGACTGGACCCCGAGCGGCAGCGTGTAGGCGGCCTCGTTGTTCAGGATGAACAGCGGCAGGATGTAGCTGTTCCAGCTGGCGATGAACGCCAGGATGCCGACCGTGACGACGCCGGGCAGCGACAGCGGCACGACCATCCGGAAGAAGAACCCGAGACGGCTCGCCCCGTCGATCGACGCGGCCTCCTCGAGCTCGTCGGGGATGGCGCGCAGGAACGGCACCAGGATGATCACGGTGGTCGGCAGCGCGAACGCGATCTGCGGCAGGATCACGCCGGCCAGGCTGTTCGTCAGACCGAGGTCCTTGACGAGCAGGTACAGCGGGGTGATCGCGACGGTGATCGGGAACATCAGGCCCGCGGCGAACAGGGCGTAGAGCGCCCCGCGGCCGGCGAACCGGTAGCGGGCGAGCACGAAGCTCACCATCAGCCCGAGCACGACGACCCCGAGGGTGGTCGTGACGGCGCTGATCGTCGAGTTGCCGAGCTGCTGCCAGAAGATGCCGCTCGACAGCACGGAGCCGTAGTTGCCGAACTCGAACGGTGCCGGCAGCCCGGCGGGGCTCGTGGTGATCTGTGAGTTGGTCCGGAAGCCGCCCAGCACGATGTAGAGCACGGGTGCCAGGTTGGCGGCGACGAACAGGATCGCGACGACGTAGGTCAGCGGGTTGGCGCGTCCGATCGCGGCACTGGACCGGCGCTCCCGCACGGCCCGGCGCCCGGGGGCGACGATGCTCGTGGTGGCCATCAGTTCTTCCTCTCGGTGAGTGCACCCGCGGTGTCACGGCGGAGCACGAAGCGCTGGTAGATCAGGGCGACCACGAGCGAGATCACGAACATCACGACCGCGACGGCGCTGCCGAAGCCGAAGTTGCCCGAGGTCCGGCCGTTGGCGACCATGTACGTCGCCATCGTCGAGGTACCCGCGGTCGAGGCGATGTACTGGCCCCAGATGATGTAGACGAGGTCGAACAGCTGCAGCGAGCCGATGATCGACAGGAACGCCCAGATGCGGATGGTCGGTCCGAGGAGCGGCAGGGTGATGCGCCGCTGGATCTGCCAGTAGCCGGCACCGTCGATGGCGGCGGCCTCGAACAGTTCCTCGGGGATGCTCTGCAGGCCGGCGAGGAACAGGATCACCGCGAAGCCGATGTACTTCCACGAGATGATCACGAGCAGCGTCCAGATGGCGATGTCGGGGTTCGACAGCCAGTCCGCACGGAGTCCGCCCAGGCCGATGCTCTGGAACAGGTCGTTCACGGCGCCGTTCGACTGGAGCATGAGGCTCCACCCGGTGCCGACGATCACCTCGGAGATGACGTACGGCACGAAGACGAGCACGCGGACGAGCCCGCGGCCGTGCATCTTCTGGTTGAGCAGCAGGGCGAGCACGATCGCGATCGGCCCCTGCAGCACCAGCGAGAGCACGACGATGAAGCCGTTGTGCATCAGGACCGCGTGGAACGCCTTGTCCTGGAAGATGATCAGGTAGTTCTGCAGCCCGACGAAGTCGGTGGGCGGGCCGTAGCCCTGCCACTTGAAGAACCCGTAGTAGGCGGCGAGGCCCACGGGCAGGATCACGAACGTGACGAAGACGATGACCGCGGGTCCGGCGAGGACCGCGATCTCGACGCGCTTCCGCCAGTCCGCGATGCGGCGCGTGGTCCGCCGACCGGCGGGGAGCGGCGAACCGCTCCCCGCCGGGGACGTCCCCGCGGCCGTGTCCGACCCGGTGGCCGGAGTCGTACCGAGCGAGGTGTCGAGGGCCATGCTCAGCCCTTGGCCGCAGCCTGGTTGGTGGTCTCGACGATGTCCTTCGCGTCACCCTTGCCGGCCAGCAGGTCGACGACGCTGGTGTTCAGCGCGTTGCCGACGTTCTGGCCGTACAGGGTGTCCAGGTACTGCGAGACGAACGGGGCGTCCTGGTAGGCGGCCAGGGCCGACTTCAGGTAGTCCGAGTCGACGACCGACTGGGCGTCCTTGTTCACCGGGATGGCGTTGAAGGCCTTGTAGTACGCCTCCTGGTTGTCCTTCTGCACGATGAAGTTCAGGAAGTCGGTGCACGCCTTCTTCGGGGCCTGTGCGGAGCAGGAGTTGCCGTCGACACCACCCATCATCGACTTCGGGTCACCCTTGCCACCGTCGGTCGCGGGGAACGGGAACCAGCCGAGGTCGGGCAGCGGCTTGGCGTCCGGCGTCAGCGATGCGATCACGCCCGGGTCCCACGCACCCATGAGCTCCATGGCCGCCTTGTGGTTGGCGAGGAGACCGGCGGAGCTGCCGGCACCCTGCTGTGCCGCGGTGGTCAGGAAGCCGTTGTTGAAGGGCTTGGTGGCGTTGAAGTCCTCGAGCTGCTCGCCGGCCTTCGTCCAGCAGGCGTTGTCGAACTTCAGGGACTTCGCCGCGTCCTCGAGCGTCTTCTGGCTGCACTCGCGGAGTGCGAAGTTGTAGTACCAGTGGGCGGCCGGCCAGGCGTCCTTCGCGCCGACGGCGACCGGGTCGATGTCCTTGGCCTTGAGCTTCGTGATCGCGTCGTTCAGCTCGTCCATGGTCGTGGGCGTGCCCTCGATGCCGGCTTCCTTGAACAGGTCCTTCGAGTACCAGATGCCCTCGGGGAGCACCGCGCCGGGCATGGCGTAGGTCTTGCCGTCCTTCTCGTAGCCGGCGAACGTGCCCGCGCTGATGGACTTCTTCGCGTCGGCGCTGATGGAGTCGGAGATGTCCATGAGCTGCCCGGCGGCGATCATGGCGTCCATCTTGCCGCCGCCACGCTGCAGGAACACGTCGGGGGCGTCGCCGGAGTTGAGGGCGGTCTGGAGCTTGCCGTCCAGGTCCTCGTTCTGGATCGCCTGGGTCTTGATGGTGACGTTCGGGTACTTCTCCTCGAACGCCTTGACCGTCGAAGCCCAGTAGGCCTTGCCCGGTCCGGTCGTCGAGTTGTGCCAGAAGGTCATCGTGACCTTCCCGCCGTCCTCGGAGGCATCGCTGCCCGCCGAGCACCCGCTGGCCACCAGTGCGGTCGCCCCGATCAGCGCGATGGCTGCCGCGGCACGGATCTTCCTCGTCATCGTGGAACTCCTGAAGTGTCGTCGTTGACATGGCGCGACATCGACTGCCGCTGCGGAGAGCATGCCTGCTGCTCGGGGGCGGTGTCAATCGATATCGATAACGTTTTCTTAACCGATCGCAGGGTGTCGCAGCGGTACGGTGTGCACATGGACTCGGCACTCGGCGCGCGTCCCGGTGCCGGCCGGGTGACGATCGGCGACGTGGCACGAGCGGCCGGGGTCTCGATCCCGACGGTCTCCAAGGTGATCAACCAGCGCGACGGTGTCGCCGCCGCCACCATGCTCCGCGTGCAGCAGGTGGTCGAGGACCTGGGGTACGAGACCTCACTGGTCGCCCGGAGCCTGCGCAGTTCGCGGACCGGGGTCGTCGGCATCCTGGTGCCCGAGTTCGAGCCGTTCTCGACCGAGCTGCTCCGCGGCATCTCGCGGGCGGCCACCGACACCGGCTACGAACTGCTCGCCTACGCCGGCCTGATGACCGGCGCCGACCGACCCGGCTGGGAACGCCGGTCGCTGTCCCGACTGTCCGGCACCCTGATCGACGGCGCGATCGTGGTCACCCCGACCACGGCCCTGTCGAGCTCCTCGATCCCCGTCGTGGCGATCGACCCCCACACCGGGCCCGAGGGCCACGCCACCGTCGACGCCGACAACGAAGCCGGAGCCGTCCAGGCCGTCGAGCACCTGCTCGCGCTCGGGCACACCCGCATCGCGCACCTGCAGGGTCGCGCCGACCTGGCGTCCGCCCAGCTCCGGGCAGCCGGCTACCGTTCCGCCCTGACCGCCGCCGGCATCACCGTCGACGAGTGCCTGCTGCGCGACGGCGGCTACCAGGAGGACCAGTCCGCGGCCGTCACCCGGGAACTCCTGGCCCTCGACGACCGCCCCACCGCGGTGTTCGCGGCGAACGACTCGTCGGCGATCGGTGTGCTCCGCGCCGCGGCCGAGGTCGGGCTCCGCGTTCCCCAGGACCTGTCCGTCGTGGGCTTCGACGACGTGCCGCAGGCCTCCACCACGACCCCGCCGCTCACCACGGTGTCGCAGCCGCTCGACGAGCTCGGGTCGCACGCCGTGCAGATGCTCCTGACCATGCTCCGTGGCGAGCCGACCACGGACCACGTCCGGCTCCCCACGACCCTGCGGGTGCGAGCGAGCACCGGCCCGGCGCCGCGACCCACGGCCGGCCGCTGAGCACCCGTCGTCGTCAGCGGCGCAGGGTCTGCTTCGGGTACTCGCCGAACCGGGCCGCGTACGCCGCCGAGAACCGGCCGAGGTGGGCGAACCCCCACCGCCGGGCGACGTCACCGACGACCCCGGCCTGCGGGTCGAGCTCGAGCAGTTCGCCGCGGACCCGGTCGAGCCGGACCTCGCGCAGGTAGGTCAGCGGCGACACGTCGAAGACCCGGCGGAACGACTCCTGCACCGACCGCACGCTCAGGCCTGCGACCTCGGACAGCTCCTGGACGGAGACCGGCTCGGCGGCGTGGGCGTGGATGTACTCCACCGCGGCCCGCAGCCGGGCATTCCGGGGGAGATCGAGCACCGCGGGCAGGTCGTCGGCCTGCGGCGGGAACGTGTCCAGGAACGCGGTGGCGGCCGACCGCTTGGCCTCGTGCCACGCGTCGGAGTCGGGCCCCTCGGCTCGCAGGGCACGCGACAACGCCACGAGCGCCTCCTGCCAGCGCTCCGCGGTGTCGGGCTCCGGCACCCGGGTCGGGTCGAACCGCAGCGGCGCCGTCTCGACCTCCAGGTGCTCGTACGCGACGCGGTGCACGTAGTCACGCCCGAAGTGCACCAGCCGCTGGTCGTGGTCCTCGGCCGTGAACACGAAGTCGTCCTCGGGTGGCAGGAGCACGGGGACGTCGCGGCGCAGCTGCATCCGCGCACGCCCGGAATCGAGCGACGCGGTGCCGCTCGTGATCCAGGTCACGACGTAGTCCGCCCCGACGGGCACCGAGCCACGCACGGCACCGCGGAGCCGCGAACGCCGGATGCTCACCTCGGAGTCGCCGACGGCCGTGTACCGGTACGAGAAGTCGTCGTCGATGCGCCGGACGGACCACCGATCGGCACCGTGGACGGCGGCGAGGTCGCGCTCGGCGGCGTAGGGGTCCCCGCCGGCGACCTCGAACCGCACCGGTTCGCCGGCCCGGTCGGCACCCTGCGGGTCCGGGACGGGGTCAGCCACGGCGCCCTGCTCCCGACGCCGCCACCCGGACCGTTCCACGAACCGCGCTATGTGGATACGCTGGGGTGGTGACTGCGGCGTATCGTGACCCGGACGAGACCCGTGCAGAGGGGGCGCTGTCGTGAGCGATGTCGACCTCGACGCAGCGCTGACCCGGCTCGAGGCCGCGGTCTCCGAACTCCGCGGGCGGCTGCGCGACGAACTCGGCGTCTCCGGCGGCGACCTGACGCTGCTGCAGTTCGTGTCCCGCGCCGAAGCAGCGGGCCGGACCGTGCGCGTGAAGGACCTGTCGAAGCACCTGGGACTCACCGGCCCGGCGGTCACCGGCATGGTGGACCGACTCGAGCACAGCGGACACCTCAGTCGCGTCCCGAACCCCGACGACGGCCGGAGCCGGTACATCGAGCTGACCGATGCCGCCCGCCGCGACTACACGCGCGCGATGGACGGCACGAACAAGCACCTGCACGACCTGATGGCCTCCTTCTCGGAACGGGAGCGGGCCAGGTTCGTGCGGATCATCGACCGCATCGTCGCAGCCGTCGATCTCGGCGCACCGAGCCCCTGACGGCAGGGTACGGGCGGTCAGCGCGACGCTCGGACGAATGTCCAGCATGCGCAGCTAGGTAAGTTCTCTACCTATCTCCGCATGCCGGACACCCGTCACCCCTTGACGGCGCCGGAGGTCAGACCGGACACGATCGAGCGGCGGAACACGAGCACCAGGATCACGATCGGCACCGTGGCGGCCACGCTCGCGGCGAAGATCTGCGCGAACGGCACCGTGAACTGCGTCCCGAAGAGCGCGATGCCGACCGGGATCGTCCGGAACGAGTTCTCGCTGTTGAAGGTCAGCGCCATCAGGAACTCGCTCCACGATGCCGTGAAGGTGAAGACGCCGACCGTGAACAGGCCCGGCTTGGCCATCGGCAGGATCACGCTCAGCACGGTGCGCCACGCCCCGGCCCCGTCGATCTCGGACGCCTCCTCGATCGTCGACGGGATCCCCTGCAGGTAGTTCCGCATGATCCAGATGGCGAACGGCAGGTTGAACGCGACGTACGGCACGATCAGACCCGGGTACGAGTTGAGCAGCCCGAGGTTGCGCTCGAGCAGGTACAGCGGCGTCAGCACCGCGATCGCCGGGAACACCGACAGCATGAGCAACGAGGTCATGATCGCCGTTCGGCCCCGGATGAACCGGCCGGCCAGCGCGTACCCGGCCAGGAACGCCAGCGCGAGCACGATCACCGTGGTCGACACCGACACGATGACGCTGTTCACCATGTACTGGCCGAGCGCGTTGTCACGGAAGGCCACCACGAAGTTGTCGAAGGTGAACGACTGCGGCCACACGGTGGGCGGCGACTGCCCGATCTCGGACGCCGGCTTGAGCGACGTCGTGACGAGCCAGTACAGCGGCAGCGCCGTGAGCACCGCGATGACGACACCGCTGACGTTCACGGTGTTGACCCACTTCCGCCAGCCCTTGCGCACACGTTGACGGGGCATCAGTCGTCCCCTCCCTTCGCCTGGTTCCGGAACGCCCGGAGGAACAGCAGACACCCGGCCGCGACGATGATCGCGGTCGAGGTCGCGATCGCGGCGCCCGGACCGATGTTGATGTCCTGGAAGAGCACCTTGTAGCCCATGATCGCGAGCGACTGGGTGGCGGTGCCCGGTCCGCCGTTCGTCAGCACGAACGGCAGGTCGAAGACGCCGAACGCCTGCAGGATGCGGAACAGCACCGCGATCGTCAGGGTCGGGGTGAGCTGCGGCAGCACCACACGCCAGAACGTCTGCCAGGTGCTCGCGCCGTCGAGCTCGGCGGCCTCGTAGTGGTCCTCGGAGATCTGCACCAACCCGGCGAGCAGGATGATCGCGACGAACGGCGTCGTCTTCCAGATGTCCGCGACCATCAGCCCGGTGATCGCGGGCACCGGTTCACCGAGGATCACCGGAGCGTCCCCGAACAGACCGAAGAACCACGTCGCGACGCCGTAGGTGCTGTCGTAGATGTACTTCCACAGCTGCGCGTTGACGATGGTGACGAGCGACCACGGGATGAGCATGAGCGCGAGCATCCAGCCGCGGGTGGCCCCGAGCCGCTCGAGCACCAGCGCGACGAGCATGCCGAGCACGAGCTCGACCGAGACCGTCACCACCGTGTAGAGCACCGTGAACCCGAGCGCCCGGTACCAGTCGGCGCTCTGCAGCAGGGCCGCGTAGTTGTCGAACCCGAACGACTGGATGGTGAAGCCCTCGTAGCCGACCTCGACGTCCGCGAAGCTCAGGACGACCGAGTACACGACCGGGAAGATCGTGACCGCGGCGACCACCAGGAGCGCCGGGGCCGCGAAGCCCCACGCACCCCGCGAGCGGATGCGGTCGAGACGCGACCGCCCCGTCGGCCGGGGCGGCGGATCGACGCGCCCCGTGCCTCCAGGCCGTGCCGGCCGTGTCGCGGTGCCGGCGCTCACAGCGCTGCTCCCTGCAGTGCCAGCGAGATGGCGGAGGCCATCGCGCTGGTGCCGCCGTCGACGGACGCCTGCCCACCGAGGATGCTGTTGCCGTTCTGGTAGATGCCCTGCGACACCTTCGGGTAGTAGGCGGTCGAGGTCGGGCGGGGCACGAGCGTGATGCCCGCCGCCGTGTCGTAGGTGGGACGCTCCTGGCGCTTCGCGTCCTCGCTGACGAGTGAGGCGCTCCGCGCCGGCAGGACGCCGCCCTCGCGGGTCAGGAACTGCTGCGCGGTCTCGCTCGACATCCAGCGCGCGAACGTCAGTGCCGCCGCGGGCTCCTGCGTGTGCGGGTTGATGTAGTTCCCCCACCCGCCGATCGTCGAGTGGTGCTCGTCCATGCCGTCGAACGTCGGCCGGGCGGCCAGACCCACCTTGCCGGCGACCCGGCTGTCCGGACCGTTCGCGATCCCCCACGCGTACGACCAGTTGCGGAGGAACGCCGCACGGCCGCCGGAGAACGCGTCGTTGGTGTCCTGCTCCTGGTACGTCAGGGTGGCCCGCGGCGACGCCCCCTCGGTGATCAGTGAGCGCATGAACTCGAAGGCGCGCTTCGTCTCGGAGCTCGTCGTCTCGGGCTTGGTCAGGTCGTCGTTGAGCAACGACCCACCAGCGTCCGCGACGAACTCGGTGACGTTGCAGGTCAGCCCCTCGTACACGTCGCCCTGGAACGCGAACCCGTAGCTGACGTCACCGGTGTCGACGAGCTTCGCGGCGGTCTCGCGCACTTCCTCCCACGACGCCGGCACCTGCAGGGAGTGCTTCGCGAGCAGGTCCTTCCGGTACAGGAAGAACGACTCGTCGATGTACAGCGGGAACATGTAGTACGTGCCGTCGACGCTCGCCGCGAGCCGGAGCCCCTCGGGGAACTGGTCGAAGAAGTCCTCACCGACGAGCTGGTTCACCGGGGTCGCGAGCTTGTTCTTCGCGAACTGCCCGGGCCACGCGACGTCACCCAGGTAGACGTCCGGCGTGCTGCTGCCCGCCGCGATCTGGGTCGTCAGGCTGGTGCGGTTCGTGTCGGTGTCGCTCGGGGCACTGACGATCCGGACCCGGATGTTCGGGTGCTCCTTCTGGAACTCCGCGATGAGCCGACGGCGCAGGTCACCCCCGTCCTTCGAGGCGACCTGGCCGGCCCACCAGCTGATCGTCGCCTCGCCCTCGGGCGGTTCGGTGGGCCAGTCCTCGACCCGCGTGCGCTCGGGTCGGGTGGAGCAGCCGGCGAGCAGCAGCACCCCCGCTCCCCCGAGCATGAACGTCCTCCGGTCGATGGCCATCCGTCCTCCTCGACGTGTGGTGCTGCGAACCTGTGCATCCACACAACCAGGCGGAGCCTGGGCTGTCCGCAGGGATCTGTCGCTTTCGCTGGTGGCTCCGTGGGGCCGGGGGGCGGCGGCCTGGAGGCCCGTGGCGGGGACGACCCGCGCCTCCGGACCGGCGGGTGGTCAGGCCGGGGCGGGGGCCGTGGACTCGGCGATCCGCAGCGTGCACGGCAGCAGGAAGTGCGGCAGGTCCTCCGAGGTGCCGTCGAGCTGCTCGATGAGGGCGTCGGCGGCCCGCACGCCGAGCTCCGGGCCGGGGGCGACCATCGTCGACAGCCGCGGGTAGTGCTGGTCCGCGTTCGCCTCGGACGACGCGATGCTGAGCACCGAGACGTCCTCGGGGACCCGCCGCCCGGCGGTGTACAGCCCGACCAGGACGCCGGCGGACGAGTCGTCCTTCATCACGAGCACGGCGGTGACGTCGGGGTCCGCCGCGAGCAGGTCACTCGTGGCCTGCCGGCCGCCGTCACTGCCGGGCCCCGCCGTGACGATCGTCCCGGTCAGTCCGCGCTCGACCATCGCCTGCCGGAACGTCGACTCGACGCGCAGGTGCGGTGCGTAGCCGGCCATCGGGGTGCCCTCGAGGTCCTCGAGGACGAGCCCGAACCGCCGGTGCCCGAGGGCCTGGAGGTGGTCGAGGCTGTCCTCGATCGTCGTCTCGAAGTCGATGTCGACGAAGGGCAGCCCGCTGCTGTCGCGGGTCCGGCCGATCAGGGTGAACGGCACGTCGAGGTCGGTGAGGACGGCGACGCGGGGGTCGTCCATCCGCACCTCCATCAGGATGACGCCGTCCACGAGTCCGCCCGACACGAGGTCGTCCAGGTCGTCGCCGGCGGGGTCCACTGGCCAGAGCACGAGGTGGTACCCCCGCTCGGACGCACGCTCCGCCGCGCTCATGAAGAACTGCGAGGTGGTCGGGCTGAAGCGGTTGCCGGTGGTCGGGAACAGCAGCGCGATGATCCGGGTGCGTCGGCTCGCGAGCGCACGGGCGACGACGTTGCCACGGAACTTCAGCTCGCGCATCGCGGTCCGCACCCGCGCCGTGGTTCCGGGGGTCACGTACTTCGTCCCGTTCACCACGAAGGACACGGTGGCGATCGAGACCCCCGCCCGATCGGCGACCTGCTGCATCGTGGCCATGCCGCTGATCCTAGCGCTCGCCGTGTCAGAAAAGCGCTTTACAGGTGAAGCGCTTATCTGTTAGCTTCTCGCCCCAGGAGCACAGCGACGATGACGTCAGCGGCCTCGTCGATGCGTGCCTGTCCCAGCATCCGTCAAGAGAAGAGCTCTGCAATGAAGCAAAGATTCCCCTCCCAGTCGCGCCGGACCCGCGCCCTCGTCGGCGCCGTCGCCGTGCTCGCCACGGTCCCCCTGGTCCTGTCCGGGTGCTCCGGCTCCGGATCGGCCTCGTCGGGCGGCAGCAAGGCCCTGACGATCGAGGACTACTACGACGCGAACTACAACCCGGTCTACAAGCAGTGCGCCAAGGAAGTCGGCGCGACGGTCACGATCAACCACGTCGCCGGCGCCGGCCTGATCTCGAAGGTGCTGCAGCAGGCGTCGTCGAAGACGCTGCCCGACGTCCTCATGCTCGACAACCCCGACGTGCAGCAGATCGCGTCGTCCGGTGCGCTGTCCGACCTGTCGGCCTACGGGCTCGACGCCGACGGCGACGTCCCCGGCGTGAAGGCGGCGAGCACCTACAAGGGCAAGCTCTACGGCCTGCAGTCGAACACGAACTCCATCGCGCTCTACTACAACAAGAAGCTGCTGGCGGACGCCGGTGTCCAGCCGCCCAAGACGTGGGACGAGCTCAAGGCCGCCGCGAAGCAGCTCACCAAGGGTTCGACCTACGGCTTCGCGATGAGCAACATCAACACGTACGAGGGCACCTGGCAGTTCCTGCCGTTCTTCTGGTCGAACGGTGGTGACGAGAAGGACATCGCCACCGCGGACGCCACCCAGGCCCTGCAGCTCGTCGAGGACCTGCAGGACGACGGCTCGATGTCCAAGAGCTCGATCAACTGGGCCCAGGCGGACGTCAACAACCAGTTCCTGGCCGGCAAGGCCGCGATGATGATCAACGGCCCCTGGCAGCTCCCGGCGCTCAACGAGAAGAAGAGCCTCGAGTTCGACAGCGTCCCGATCCCGACACGCACCGGCGAGGCCACGGTCGCACCGCTCGGCGGCGAGGCGTTCACCGTCCCGCAGACCGGTGACAAGGACAAGATGCAGCTCGCCGGCAAGTTCGTCGGCTGCCTGCACACGCAGAAGATGCAGAAGGCCCTGTCCGAGGTGAGCGGCAACGTGCCGACGAACCTCGAGGCCGGCGCCGCGTGGGCGAAGGACCACCCGCAGGTCGCGTCCTTCGTGACCACGGTGCAGACCGCCCGCGCTCGCACCGGTGAGCTCGGACCCGACTGGCCCAAGGCCGCCACGAAGATCTACACCGCCGTCCAGCTCGCCCTCACCGGCAAGGCCAGCCCCGAGGCAGCGCTCAAGCAGGCGCAGTCCCAAGAGCAGTAGTCCACGGGGAGCCGGCCGACCGGTCGGCTCCCTCCGGCGACTAGGAAAGGACCCCGGCGTGAGCGCCTCGACACAGACACGACCACGGACGATCCCGCCCGTGACGACACCCCGACCCGGGCAACGACGAGCCCGGTTCCGATCCGGCGTGACCCGATGGCTCTTCGTGGTGCCAGCGGCGGTCTTCGTGGCCGTCTTCTTCGGCTACCCGGTGGTGAAGAACATCGTCATGTCCTTCCAGGACTACACGACGGCGACATTCTTCACCGGCGAGGCCCCCTGGGTGGGACTCGCCAACTACATCTCGGTGTTCCAGAGCTCGGTGTTCACGACGAGCCTCGTGAACACCGCGCTGTTCACGGCGGGCTCGATCATCCTGCAGTTCGTCATCGGGCTGAGCCTGGCGCTGTTCTTCCGCCGGCACTTCCCGCTGTCGGGCTTCCTGCGGGGACTGCTGCTCCTGCCGTGGCTGCTGCCGCTCATCGCGTCCAGCGCGGTGTGGAAGTGGCTGCTCGACCAGGACAGCGGCGCGCTCAACCAGCTCCTCGGTGTGGTCGGCATCGCCCCCGTGCCGTGGCTGGTCAGCCCGAGCCTGGCGCTCATCGCCGTGATCGGCGTCAACGTCTGGCTCGGCATCCCGTTCAACACGACGATCCTGTACAGCGGTCTGCAGTCCGTGCCGCCGGAACTCTACGAGGCCGGCTCGCTCGACGGCGCCACCGGGTTCAAGGCGTTCTGGTACATCACCTGGCCGAGCATCCGGTCGGTGGTCAGCGTCGTGATCGTGCTCGGGGTCGTCTACACGTTGAAGGTCGTGGACATCATCCTCGGCTTGACCGGCGGCGGCCCGGCCAACTCGACCCAGACCCTGGCCACGAACGCCTACCACCAGTCGTTCATCAACTTCCAGTTCGGCATCGGAGCCGCGGTCAGCAACGTGCTCATCGTCGTCTCGTTCGTCTTCGCGATGGTCTACATCGCGATCTCACGGAAGGCGGTCGACGAATGAGCGTCGGACTCGCGAACCAGACCGTCACCGCCACCCGCGCGATCACCACCAAGAGCACCCGTGCCCCCCGGCCACGCGGTTCGGCGAAGGGGATCCCGTTCACGATCCTCGGCTGCGTGTTCCTCGCGATCATGGTGTTCCCCATCTACTGGATGGTGAACACCAGCCTGCAGGCGACGTCCGGGGCCGCCACGGCCACGTGGTTCCCGTTCTCCCCCACCTTCGCCGGCTACCAGGCCGCGTTCGCCCAGCAGGGGCAGAACTTCGTCTCGAGCATGATCATCGGACTCGGCACCGTCCTGCTGACGCTCGCCATCGCGACACCGGCCGCGTACGGGCTCGCACGGTTCCGGATGCGCGGCGGCCGGGTGTTCCTGCTCGTGCTGCTGATCACGCAGATGATCCCGGCGATCGTCATCGCGAACGCGCTGTACACGCTGTTCAACAACATCGGGCTGCTCAACAGCTACGTCGGGCTGATCCTGGCCGACAGCGCGGTCCAGGTGCCCTTCGCCATCCTGCTCATGCGGGCGTTCATGGAGTCGATCCCACCGAGCCTGGTCGAGGCGGCACTCGTCGACGGCGCCAGCGACTTCCGGGCGTTCGTGTCGATCGTCGTGCCGATCAGCCGGAACGCCATCGTCACCGCGGCGCTCTTCACGTTCCTCGGCGCGTGGGGCGACTTCCTCATCGCACTGACCCTGACGTCGACGACCGCGGTCCGACCGATCACGCTCGGCATCTACAACTACATCGGCTCGAACGTCACGGACTGGGGTCCCGTCATGGCGACCTCGGTGCTGGCGTCCCTGCCCGCTGCCGTCCTGCTGATCTTCGCGCAGAAGTACATCTCCGCCGGTGCCCTCGGCGGTGCCGTCAAGTGACGGCACCGGACCGAAGCCGCCACGCATCCCAGCCAGAAAGGCACACACCATGACCACCACCCCGCTCCGAATCACCGTCTGGGGCGAGAACGTCCACGAGCAGGTCGAGCAGCACGTCGCCGAGCGGTACCCCGACGGCATGCACGGCGCGATCGCGGACGGCATCCGCGAGCACCTGCCCGAGGCCGTCGTCCGGACCGCCACCATGCAGGAACCGGAGCACGGCCTCACCGACGAGGTCCTGGCGGACACCGACGTGCTCACCTGGTGGGGGCACGCCGCACACCAGGACGTCGACGACGCCGTGGTCGACCGGGTGCACCGGCACGTGCTCTCCGGCATGGGGCTGCTCGTGCTGCACTCCGGCCACTGGTCGAAGATCTTCGGCAAGCTCATGGGCACCACCTGCACCCTGCGGTGGCGCAGCGAGCACGACCAGGAGCTCGTCTGGACCGTCAACCCCCAGCACCCGATCACCCGCGGGGTGCCGAACCCGATCGTCATCCCCGAGCA
Source organism: Curtobacterium sp. MEB011 (assembly GCF_030209655.1). Lineage (NCBI taxonomy): Bacteria > Bacillati > Actinomycetota > Actinomycetes > Micrococcales > Microbacteriaceae > Curtobacterium > Curtobacterium sp. MEB011. Next base: position 88,434 of record NZ_JARVRN010000005.1, read on the forward strand.
GGAGATGTACGGCGAGTACTTCGACGTCCCGACGCCCGACGAGCTCGTGTTCATCTCGGGCTTCACGGGCGGCGAGGTGTTCCGGAGCGGCATGACGTACCGCCGCGGCCTGGGGAAGATCTTCTACTTCTCCCCCGGTGACCAGGACTTCCCCGTCTACCACCACCCGGACGTCCGCCGGGTGATCGCGAACGGCGCCGAGTGGGCACGGCCGGAGCGCGAGCGCGAGATGCCGACGCTCCGCCGCTACGACCTGGGCGAGTACTTCGACGGGCAGCACTACCGCGGCCCGTTCGACGACGCCGAGCCGGAGACGGCCGCCCCGGCGGCCGCCGAGCCCGCGGTCACCGAGCCGGCAGCCAGTGCGCCCGCTGCCGAGCGCGACGGGGCGCAGGCGTGAGCCCCTTGCGCGTCCTGCAGGTCGGCGCCGGCGGGATGGGGCGGGCCTGGCTCGCCACCGTGGCCGCCGACCCCGAGGTCGAGCTGGTCGGCATCGTCGACCTCGACCTCGACGCCGCGCGTGCCGGCGCCGCACACGCCGGCGACCCGTCGATCCCGGTCGGCACGGACCTGACCACGCTGGCCGCCGAGACCGGGGCCGAGGCCGTGCTCGACATCACCGTGCCGGTCGCGCACCACCCGGTCACCATGCAGGCGCTCCGGGCCGGGCTCCCCGTGCTCGGCGAGAAGCCCGCCGCGCAGACCGTCGCCGAGGCGCTGTCGCTCGCGGCAGCCGCCGAGGCCACCGGCAAGCTGTTCATGGTGTCGCAGTCCCGCCGCTACAACGACCAGCTCGTCGCGTTCCGGCAGCACGTCCGCGACCTCGGTGTCGTGGGCGGGCTGAGCACCCGGTTCGCGAAGGCACCGCACTTCGGTGGCTTCCGCGAGGAGATGGACGACGTCCTGCTGCTCGACATGGCCATCCACGCCTTCGACTCGGCGCGGTACGTGCTCGAGCGCGATCCGGTGTCGGTGTACTGCGAGTCGTGGAACCCGTCGTGGTCCTGGTACCGGGGCGACGCGGCCGCCGCCGCCGTCTTCACGTTCGAGGACGACGTCCGCTACGTCTACGACGGCTCCTGGTGTGCGCCGGGTGCTGAGACCTCGTGGAACGGCGACTGGCGCGCCTCCGGAGCCGCCGGCACGGCACTCTGGGACGGCGACCACGACCCGTCGAGCGACCTCGACGGCACACCGGGGTCCCCGGTCACGGCACCGTCGGTGGGACACGAGATCGCCGGGTCGCTGGCGTCCTTCGTCCGGGCCGTCCGCTCCGGCGAGGTGCCGGACGGCGAGGTGCACGGCAACGTCATGAGCCTCACGATGGTCGACGCCGCGATCACGTCGGCGCGCAGCGGGCGCCGGGTGGTCATCGACGAGGTGCTCGAGCAGGCACACCGGGACGCCCTGGCCGCCGAGCAGGACGACGCGGTCCGCGACCGCCTGGCGGCGTGGCAGTCGGTCCGTGGCGCGCTCCGCGCGCGCCTGCCCGCGTCCTGAGACGCGACCACAGGACGGACGGGAGGCCCGTGGCGACACCGCCACGGGCCTCCCGTCCGTCGGAGCGCGCGATCAGCGCGGGATGACGGAGAACAGGAACTTCTTGCGGACCATGTACCAGGCCAGCAGGATCAGCGCCGTGTGCACCACGAACCCGATCCAGAAGTCGCCCCACGGCACACCGGGGATCGACGCGATCGCCAGGGCGAAGAACACCTGCCAGACGAACACGTACAGGCTCGCCTGCCCGAGCGGGATCCAGAGCCAGCCGATGGCGGCGGCGATGGGCTTCCAGAACACCGTGAGGATCGCGTAGGACACGACCGCGAAGAACGCGATGTCCGCCAGGCGGCCCCACTGCAGGTCCACCCGCTGGTACGCCGTGTTGTACAGCGACTGGTACATCTCGGCCGGGAACGGCACCGGGGTGAACCCGAAGTGGTCACCGGCCCAGACGTAGACCAGGAACGCCGCGTACCCGCCGACCGCGATGCCGACCAGGACCTTGCCGAGACGCCCGGTGAGCGCGCCGACGATCTGCCGCCGGTAGTACCCGAGCACGAGCCCGTGGGTGAACACGACCTGCCAGGTGAACAGGGGGAACACCGCCTCGAACTGCGAGTTCAGCGGGCGGAAGTCCGGGTTGAGCGCCTGGAACACGTAGAGCGCCCAGCTGGCGGCGAGGAGCGCCCACCAGAACCCGCGGCGGATCACCCAGATGAATGCCGGGATGAACAGGCTCAGCACCACGAACAGCCCCATGATGTTGAACGGCCACGGCCCCATCTCGAGCAGCAGGAACTGCCGGATCGCGTACCAGGGCGGCGGGTACGCGAGCAGCTGCATGACGTTCGGGTACAGGTCGTAGACGCGTCCCTCGGCGTCGACCCCGCCGAGGCCGGTGCCCCGGTCGGTGAAGGTCGTGATGGCGTCGGTGTTCAGGAACGGCACGAAGCTCAGCACGAACACGACGGCGATCACCACGAGCGTGACGACGTACTGCTTGCGTGCGCGCTTCCACGCCCCGATCGCCGCAGCCCACTCGCCGAACTTCTTCACGGCGAACGGGTACGTCATGCCGAGCACCATGCCGGACAGGAACACGAACATCTCGGCGCCGGTGATCGCCCCGACGGCGTGCAGCGTCAGGTACGAGTACGGTCCGCCGATCTCGATGTGGGTGATCACCACGGCGAGGATGATGAACCCGCGGAACAGGTCGAGGCGCAGGTCACGGCCTGGCTTGCCGTCGTCGGGGTAGCGCCAGCTCGGCAGCAGCCGCCCGAAGACCCCGCTCAGCAGGAAGACGATCGCCAGGCCCGCGGCCAGCCAGACGATCCACGCCATCTGGTCGCCGCCGGTCTCGTACTCCTGCGAGATCGCGGCGTTGCCCTGCTGCACGGTGACGCGGTCGGTGACCGGTCCGAAGGCGAAGTCCCCGGACCGCTCGAGGTCGGCGCGGAAGGCCTTCGCGACGTCCGGGTCCGCGGTGAGTCGCCAGTCGGCCACGCGGTTGCCGGCTTCGGGCTCGCGGCGCTCCGCCTCGAGCACGGTCATGCCCCGGATCAGCGGACGCTCCTGCACGGCGGCGAGCACCTGCCGCCACCAGCTCCGCTTGACCTGGAGCTCGGCGTCGCCCTGCAGCTCCCGGTTGTACAGGGCTCCGGTGTCGAGCAGCATCGGGCGGTCGCCGGCCACCGCGAACCGGTCGTAGAACGTCTCCGACTGGGGTTGGTCGTAGCCCCAGTCCTCGTCGAACCGCGACTCGACCTCACCGCTGCGGGTGAGCGGCACGGCACGACCGGCGGCCTCGGTCGGGTCGCCCTTGCCGTACGAGAACATCGACAGCCCGACCCAGTCGACGGCCTCGGCCCCCGGCCAGTAGGGGCCGTACGGGTCGTCGGCACCGGTGAGCTGTCCGTCGCCGTTGGTGTCCGCCTTCGCGACGTCGATCACCGACAGGTCCCGCAGCCGCCCGGCGGACTCGCCGAACGGGTAGCCGGCACCGTACCCCGGGGACCACACCATGAGCGCGTCCGACGCGCCCGCGTGCACGGTCGTGGCGAGCGCCCGGAACGCCCGGACGAACTCGGTCGGCTGCTGCCCCCACCGGACCCACGTGCCGTTCATCTGCGGTGCGAACCGGACGAGCACCTGGGTGTCGTACTGGTCGTGCAGGTCCTCGAACACGGAGTTGACGGCGCGTGCGTCCCCGGCGTCGAGCGACCGCAGCCTGCGGTCGGGTTCGAGGCTCACGACGAGCACCGCACCCTGGGTCGCCGCCGCGCGCGCCGACCGGAGGAGTTCCTGCTTGGCCGGGCCGTCGAGCGGGTAGTCGACGGAGACGCCGTACATCGACGGCGTCGCGCCGAGCCGTCCCTCGTAGCCCTCGGGCGAGTCACTCGCCCAGTCGAGGTCGGGGCCGAACCACGTCGAGCCCCCCGCCGGCTCGACGGCGGCGGCCCGCTGCACGGGTGCCGCCGACGCCGCGGACGCCGCGGACGCCGCGGACGCGGGCAGCGCACCACCGAGCAGGAGCGTGGCGATCGTGACGAGGAGGGCGAGAGCGCGGGCCACCTGCTGCTTCACCGGTCGCACGCGAGGATCCAGACGTTGTGGCCGGACTCGTGCCGGTGCTCGAGCCGGTCGAGCGCGGCGATCGCGAGCGCCAGCCCACGCCCGCTCTCCTGCTCGACGTCGGCCATGGTGACGGCGCTCAGGTCGATGTCGACGGGCATCCCGTTGTCGGTCAGCACCGCGGTCAGGGCCTGGTCGGTGGCCTGGAGGCGCACGGAGTACCGGCGCCCGGTCCCCCGGTCGGCGCGGACGGTGTGCTCGACGATGTTCGCGGCGACCTCGGCCAGGGCGGTCTCGAGTGCGAAGCGGAGCCGCACGTCGTCGATGCCGAGCCCGTCCCACCACGCGGCGAAGCGGTCCTGCACCTCGTTGAGGGAGTCGGGCGTCGCGGCGACCTCGAACGTGGTCTCGGTGCTCACAGTGGCCCTCCGGCGGTGCTCGACTCGTGTTCGGACTGTGCGGGGGTGGCCGGACCGCGGTACCGGACCGCGCGGATCACGATGCTGAAGATGAACAGGTCGAAGACGACCCACGCGGTGTTGACGAGCGGCGCGATCCCCTCGGCCTGACCGGTCAGGTACCGGATGACGATCATCACCAGGGCGGCGACCAGGGCACCCATCGCCCAGAGCTGCGGCTTGACCAGGTCCCACCGCGGCTTCTGCTCGGTCTCGTCGCGCACCTTCGGGGTGACGCGGAACCCGAGCGGCTTGCCCCGGAAGACGTTCTGGAACGCGCTGGTCACCGACTCGATCCAGATCGGGAACAGGGCGAGCGAGTACTGCTGCCCGCGCCAGGTCGGTCTGCCGGCGGCCACCACCCAGAACAGCAGCTGGTTGCACACCAGGAACGGGATGAGCCGGGCGAAGAAGTCGACGCTGTAGGCCTGCACGGGCACGACCCCGAACGACAGGCAGAGCACCGGCGCCGCGATGTAGACGATCGCGGCGAACCCCGACAGGTAGCTCCACATCGTCGAGAAGTACATGAGCCGCTGCCCCCACGACAGCCCCTTCTGCACCAGGGGGTTCTCACGGAAGAACACCTGCATGGTGCCCTGCGCCCAGCGCAGTCGCTGCACGAGCATCGTCGGCAGGTCCTCGGGGGCCAGGCCCGTCGCCAGGATCTCGTCGTGGTACGCCGACTTCCAGCCGAGGCCGTGCAGGCGCATCGCGGTGGCCATGTCCTCGGTCACCGAGATCGTCGCCAGCGGCATGATCGGCTGGGCCTCGTCGTCACGGTTGACGTCGAGGGCACGGGCGAGCACGGCGATCGACTCGATGGCGGCGACCGGCGAGGCCTCACGCCGCCCGAGCACGTCGAGGGCGGCGTCGTCGAGTCCGGCGAAGGTGTTCGCGTCGGTGGACATCGCCGCGAGCTCCTGCAGGTCGTTCCGCACCGATTCGAGGTCGGCGGCGGCGAACCGGAACGCGATGGCGTCGATCCCCCGCTGGAACGCGTAGGTCACGTCGCCCAGGGGTTCGCCGGACCGGACCTGCTCGCGTGCGCGGTCGACCACGCCCTCGGCGTCGTCGAGGGCATCGAGCACGCGCGGGTCGGTCTCGGTCTCGCGGGAACGGGCGAGGAGCTTGCGCGAGGTGGCGAGGGTGCGCTGCACGGACGCCTCGACCTCGGCCACGTAGCGCGAGATGCCGAGCTGCATGAGTGCCTCACGCCGCAGGATCGCGTTCGACCCGCAGAAGAACGCGGCGTTCCAGCCGTCCTTCGACTGCTGGATCGGGCCGTAGAAGAGCGGCGCCTGGCTGCCGAGGGGGTCGGCAGCGGGGACGTTCTCGAACCACTGCGGCGTCTGCACGAGCGCCATCTGCGGGTCCTTGAAGTAGCCGAGGGTGCGGTCGAGGATCGCCGGGTCCGGCACCTGGTCGGCGTCGAGGATGAGCAGGAACTCGCCCTGGGTCGCGAGCAGGGCGTTGTTGAGGTTGCCGGCCTTCGCGTGCCGTGGCCGGTCCACCCAGTCGGCGCCGCGCGTGATGACGCCGATGCCGAGCGCTTCGGCCGCCGCGCGCATCTCGGGGCGGTTGCCGTCGTCGAGGATCCAGGTGGTGTGCGGGTGCGTGATCGCCTTCGCCGCGCGGGCGGTGCGCTCCACCAGGTCGACCGGCTCGTTGTAGGTCGTGATGAAGACGTCGACGGTGACGTCGGTGGACGGCTTCGCCGGCGGTTCGCCGCGCTCCCGGAGCCGCCAGGCCCCGAGCGCGAAGAGCAGCGAGTCGATGACGCTGTAGGTCTCGGCGAGGATCAGCGGCACCGCGATCCACCACGAGTGCCAGTTCACCGAGGCCGCCCAGCGCCACACGATGTAGTTCACCCCGGCGAGGGACGCCAGGAGCGCCACGGTCCGCACGGTGACCAGGCGCCGGCGGGCCGTTCCGGTGGTGAGTCGGCGGCGGTCCTGTCGGCTGACGTCGAGCGCGGTCACCGGGTCGCCCCGACCGTGGTGCCGTCGCACGTGCTGCGTCGCAAGCATGCCTCCTGATCCGCGGGCCCCGGCCGCAGCGCACGCCCGAGAGTGGTTCCGTCCGGCAGCTGACCCGGGGGCCACCGTGCCGGTCGTCCGCTTCGGTCGTCGGGCACGACCTGGGCGTGACGACCTGTCTACCGCACGGGTGGGGAGTCTGTCAGGTTGCTCACCCGATCTGGGGACACGGCGTCTCAGAAGACGGCGGTGAACCCCAGGTCGTCGGCCTGGCGTGCGATGACCTGGTCGAAGTACGCCGCACCGTCGGACACGGACCCCACGAAGTGCCCGAAGAGCTCGAACGAGATCGTCCCGAACACCGTCGTCCAGGCCATCAGCGTCCGGACCAAGACCTCGTCGGGCAGGGAGATGCCGAACGAGCGCAGGGTGGCGACCCCGTCCGCGACGGCGGGACCGGCCACCCCGGGAGCCGCCGTGGGCGCGGTGGGTGATCCGGGCCTCCCGGCCGTCCCCGGCGTCGACGTGACGGGCGAGCCCGACGTACCCGATCCGCCCGACGCACCCGACGCACCGGGCGCACCGGAGCCGACGGCGTCCGCGACCACGCGCACCAGGGCGAGCGTCGTCCGTGTCGCGGGTGCGACCGTCTCGCGCGGCGCGGCGTAGCCCGGTACCGGCGAGCCGAAGAGCAACGCGAAGTCCCCCGGGTGCGCGATCGACCAGTCACGGATCGCCCGGCACATCGCGACCCAGCGCGCCCCGGCATCGGGTCCGGCTGCCGCACCGGCGGCCTCGACCGCGGCACCGAGCTCGTCGTAGTCGGTGATGAGCAGGGCGGTCAGCAGGTCGTCGCGGCTCGGGAAGTACCGGTACACGGCCGACGAGACCATCCCGACGTCACGGGCGACGGCACGCAGGCTCAGGGCCGCAGGACCTTCGTCGGTCAGACGGGTGCGTGCCGCGGCCAGGATGTCGGCCGTGACCGTCTGCCGTGCGAGCGCTCGGGCGGTGGGTGCCATCCGTCGATCCTGGCACGAGAGAGCAGCGCACACAAAGGAGAGCAGTGCTCTTGCTTTTCCGCGCAGGAGCGGTCATGCTCGCTTCCGAGAGCACTGCTCTCGCATCGACCAGGAAGCAGGAGACCATGTCCCACCACATCGTGATCGGCGCCGGCCCGGTCGGCCGCCACGTCGCCGGACTCGTGAACGCCCGGGGCGACCGCGTCACCGTCGTCTCCCGCTCCGGGCGCAGCACCGGCGTCGCCGGGGTCGAGCACCTCGCGCTCGACGCCTCCGACGCCGACGCGCTCACCCGCGCCGCCGAGGGAGCGGCCGTCCTGTACAACTGCGCGAACCCCGGCGACTACACGCAGTGGGAACGCACCTGGCCCCCGCTCGCCGCAGCACTGCTCACCGCGGCCGAACGGACCGGTGCGACCTACGCCATCACCGGGAACCTGTACCCGTACGGCCCGGTCGACGGACACATGCGCGCCGGACTGCCCGACGCGGCCACGGACCGCAAGGGCGTGCTCCGGGCGCGGATGTGGGCCGACGCCCTCGCCGCGCACGACGCGGGCCGGATCCGCGCCGTCGAGGTCCGCGCCTCGGACTACCTGGGGCCCGGGATCGGCGCGAACGGGCACGTCACGCGCGTGCTGCCGGCGGCACTGCGGGGCCGGGCGGTGTGGATGGTCGGCCGCACAGACCTGCCGCACACCTTCACCGACGTGCTCGACGTCGCCCGGACCCTCGTGGCCGCCGCCGAGGACGAGAGCGCCCACGGCCGCACGTGGATGGTGCCGAGCAACCCCGCGCGAACGCAGCGCCAGGCCCTCACCGACGTCCTCGCGGCGACGGGGAAGCCCGCGGTGCCGGTACGCCGGATGCCCGCGGCCCTGTTCCGCGTCGGCGGGCTCGTGTCGCCGATGCTGCGCGAGCTGGCCGACCTGACCTACCAGTGGACCGCGCCGTACGTGGTCGACGACGCCGAGAGCCGCACCCGCTTCGGCATCGAGCCGACCCCGTGGGACGAGGTGTGCCGCCGCACGGCCGCCGGCGTGGCCTGACCGCGAGCCACATACGGAAGGGGGTAGGACGCACCATTGCGTCCCACCCCCTTCCGCCTCGCACCGCCGGTCAGATCACCAGCAGCCTCGAGTACTGCGCCACGTCGAGCTGCTGCGCAGCTCCACCCGCGGCGGGGACCTTCCACAGCCCGACCGAGGGGCCGCTCTCGATCGAGACGAACACGTCCCCGTCGGCGGAGGCGGCACCCAGGTGCTCGCCACGCGACCCGGCGGTCAGCCCGGTCACCGGCACGGTCGACGTCCCGCCGCTGCCCACCACGAGCTTGTCCGGGATGCCACGGTCGATCGTGCACCCGCCCGGCCGGTACTCCGACGGGGCGGGGCAGAACTGCGCCGACTGCAGGAGCGAGAAGCCATCCGCGTTCGCGGCGGCGTAGTCGAACGCGTACCGCGGTTCGATCTTCGTCAGTTCGGTCGCACCGGGCTTGAGCTGGTACCAGATCCACGACCCGGCGGCACCGGTCGATCGGATGTCGACGTAGACGTTGCCCTGCGAGTCCGCGAGCACACCGGCGGGGTAGCCGACGATCATGCCGCTCGGCCCGGTGAACGTGCGGGGTGCGATGCCGGTGCCCTTGACGTACGGCTGGCTGACCGTTCCGCCGAGCACGACGACCTTGCCGTCCGGGGTGACCGTCCAGAAACGCTGATCACTCCCGACGGCTTTGCCACCCAGGTCGAGCACGGTCTTCTGGGTCGAGGTGCCGACCGGCAACTGCTGCACCGCGCCGGTCACCGAGTCCACCCAGTACAGGTTGCCCTCGGCATCGGAGCGCAGGTCCGGAGTCAGGTGCAGGCCGGACGCGATGATCGAGATCCCGCCGCCGTCGGCCGGGTGCAGCAGGATCGAAGTGCCGTCCGCCGTCGGGGTGAACACGTCACCGTCGGCATTCGCGGCGAAGCCCTCGACGTCCCTCGCGACGACGGTCTTCGCACCGCTGCCGGAGTCCGCGAACCGCACGACGTCACCGTTGCCGTCGAGCCCGAACAGCGACTGCGTCGTCTCCGGCTCGGGTGCGGGTGGTGCCGTCCAGCGCAGCGTGATCGTGCGGCCGGTCCCCCGGTGTCCGAGGGCACGGAGCGAGAACCGGTACGTGGTCGCGGGCGAGAGCTCGTCGAAGCGGTCGGAGCGGGCACGCGGGTGGAGTCGGTCGGCCTGACGGTCGTGCCGGTTCGCGACGGCGGCGACCGCGACCTTCCAGCCCGTCACCTTCGCGCCGTGCTTCGGGCCACGCCACGTCAGCGTGGCGCTGTCCGCGTCGCCGGTGACGCGGACGGCGGTCGGCGCTCCCGGCACCGACGACCAGGAGGTGTGCGCCGTCGCAGGCGCCACACCTCCGAAGACGAGCGCCGCGGCGGCGACCGCGGTGATGAGTGCTCGGTACACGATGTTCCCCTGCCTTCTCCGCGGCTCCCTGCGTCACGGCTCCGGGTATCACAGCACCGTGCCGACCGCAGGGGAACGGTTGCGGGCGGGATGTGCGGTTCCCCGCACCGCAAGATGCCGCCTGGTACCCCCGCACACGCCGTCGTGTTCCCGAGACGCCGCGGAATCCGGCGGCGTCTCGCCGACTCGGCGGCGTGGAAGCGACACGACGGCGTCTCGCGGGCCCGGAACGCGCACCGACGACGGACGGGAGGCACGGTGCCAGCTGGCACCGTGCCTCCCGTCCACAGGGGTCGCGTCTCGGACGCGGCGCGTCTCAGTAGCGCGGCTTGCGCTCCGGACGCTCGTCGCGGTCGTCACGGCGTCCGCCACCACGGCGATCCGCACGGATCTCGATGAGCTTGCCGCTGATCCGGGTGTCGGTCAGGCGGTCGAGCACACCGGGGTCCATGTCGGCCGGCAGCTCGACGATCGAGAAGTCCGGACGGATCTGGATCGCACCGAAGTCGTCGCGGCGCAGGCCGCCTTCGTTGGCCAGCGCACCGACGATCTGGCGCGGCTCGACGCGGTGACGCCGGCCGACCTCGATGCGGTACGGGGACATCGGCTGCGAACGACGCGGGGCGCGGTCGCCACGGTCGCGGTCGCCGCCACGGTCGTCGCGGGCACCACGGTCGTTGCGGCCGCCGCGGTCGTCGCGGGCACCACGGTCGTCGCGCTCGCTGCGGCGGGCGTCACGCTCCATCTGCGAGCGGAGCGCGTCGTCGGCTGCGGTGAGCAGCAGCGGCGAGTCACCCTGCGCCACGACCGCCAGGGCGGCAGCGACGTCGTCCGACGGGACGTCGTGGTGCTCGACGTAGTGCGCGATGACGTCGCGGAACGCGGCGATCCGGCCCTGGTCCTCGAGCGCCGCGGTGATGGCGTCGTCGAAGCGGGTCAGGCGCGTCTCGTTGACGTCGTCGATGGTCGGCAGCTGCATCTGCGTGAGCGGCTGCTTGGTGTGGCGCTCGATCGCGGCGAGCAGGCGACGCTCACGCGGGGTGACGAAGCTGATCGAGTCACCCGAGCGGCCGGCACGACCGGTACGACCGATGCGGTGCACGTAGGACTCGATGTCGACGGGGATGTCGAAGTTCACGACGTGCGTGATGCGGTCGACGTCGAGACCACGGGCGGCGACGTCGGTGGCGACAAGGATGTCGAGCTTGCCCGACTTCAGCTGGTTGACCGTGCGCTCGCGCTGGGCCTGGGCGACGTCACCGCTGATCGCGGCGGCGGCGTACCCGCGGGCACGGAGCTTCTCGGCCAGGGTCTCGGTCTCGCTCTTGGTGCGGACGAAGATGATCATGCCCTCGAAGTCCTCGACCTCGAGGATGCGGGTGAGCGCATCGACCTTCTGCGGGTACGAGACCATCAGGTAGCGCTGCGTGATGTTCGCGGCGGTCTTCGTCTTGGTCTTGACGGTGATCTCGGCCGGGTCGGTCAGGTACTGCTGCGAGATGCGGCGGATCTGCGCGGGCATCGTCGCCGAGAAGAGCGCGACCTGCTTGTCGTCCGGGGTGTCGGCGAGGATCGTCTCGACGTCCTCGGCGAAGCCCATCTTGAGCATCTCGTCGGCCTCGTCGAGGACCAGGTACTTCAGCTCGGACAGGTCGAGCGTGCCCTTCGCCAGGTGGTCCATGATGCGGCCGGGGGTGCCGACGATGACGTCGACGCCACGGCGCAGGGCGGAGAGCTGCACGCCGTAGGCCTGGCCGCCGTAGACGGGCAGGACGTGGACGTTCTTCATGTGGGACGCGAACTGCTCGAACGCTTCGCACACCTGCAGGGCGAGCTCGCGCGTCGGGGACAGCACGAGCGCCTGGGGCTTCTTGCTGCCGGACTCCATGCGGGACAGGATCGGCAGCGCGAAGGCGGCGGTCTTGCCGGTTCCGGTCTGCGCCAGGCCGACGACGTCGCGCCCGGCGAGGAGGGTGGGGATGGTGGCTTCCTGGATGGCGGAAGGGGTCTCGTAGCCGATGTCCTTGACGGCCTTGAGCACAGCGTCGCTCAGGCCGAGATCGGCGAACGTCACCACGGGCCCGTCGTCGAGGGTCTCAGTGGTGGGGGTGGTGTCCGTGCTCATACCACCAACGGTATCTCGAATGCGCGCTCCGCAGGGACGGGAGGCCCGTGGCGGCGCCGCCACGGGCCTCCTGTCCGTCCCCTCGGTCACGTCAGGAGCGCGTGGTGCCGATCCCCAGGACCGTGTCGGCACGGTCGTTCAGCCGCGTCAGCATCTCGGCGAGCGCGCGCAGCTCGTCCGAGGCGAACTCCCCCGTCAGGTCGTCGAAGACCTCGGCGCCGGCGGCGTCCAGCTCGTCGAGCAGCCGCCGGCCGGCGGGGGCGAGCGTGACGAGCGTGGCGCGGCCGTCCGCGGGATCGGGTGACCCGATCAGGTGCTCGGCCTCGATCAGCGAGGCCACCCGCCGGCTGATCACCGGGCGGGACAACCCCGTCGCGTCGGCGATCGCGGTCGCCCGGACGGGGCCGTGGCCGGCGACGGCACGCAGGATCACGCGGGCGGTCGGGTCGAGCCCGCCGCGCGACTCGATGAGCGAGGAGCGCAGGGTCTGCCGGACCCACAGCCGGTCGAGCTGGGATCGCAGGAGTCGCTCTGCGGCACGCCGGTCGTCGGTCACGCGCCCAGCGTAGCGGGCACATTTAGTTGCTTGCCGGAAGCAACAGATGTATCGTTGCGCGGTCTGCAAAGTTTCACAGCCAGAAAAAGGAGTTCGATGACCGCCACCGCACCCGTCTCGGTGCAGCACGGTCGGCACACCGCCGAGGCCCCCGCGGCCTCCGGAGGCGCCGGCCAGCAGCCGCTGATGACCCACCGTCAGATCCTCCTGGTGATCTACGGCCTGATGGCGGGCATGTTCCTGTCCTCGCTCGGCCAGACGGTGTTCGGCACGGCGATCCGCACGATCGGCGACGACCTGCACGGGCTCGACCAGCAGGCCTGGGTGACCACCGCGTACCTCATCACCTCGACGATCGCGACGCCGATCTACGGCAAGCTCTCCGACATCTTCGGCCGCCGTCCCCTCTACATCTTCGGCATCGTCGTCTTCATCCTCGGCGCCGTCCTGTCGTCGATGTCCACCTCGATGCTCATGCTCGCCGCCTTCCGCGCGGTGCAGGGCATCGGTGCCGGTGCGCTGATGTCGCTGCCGCTGGCGATCATGGGCGACATCCTCGCGCCCCGTGAGCGTGCGAAGTACCAGGGCTACTTCCTGGCGGTCTTCGGCATCTCGTCCGTCATCGGCCCGCTCATCGGTGGTCTGCTCGCCGGTTCCTCCGAGATCCTGTGGATCACCGGCTGGCGCTGGGTCCTGCTGATCAACGTGCCGATCGGTGTCGCGGCGCTGCTCATGGTCATCGTGTTCCTGCACCTGCCGAAGGTGCACGGCGCCGGCGACGCGAAGCCGAAGGTCGACTGGTGGGGCGCGACCGCCGTCATCGTCACCCTCGTGCCGCTCCTGCTCGTCGCCGAACAGGGCCGCATCTGGGGCTGGGGCTCCCCCGCCGCCGTCGCCTGCTACGTCGTCGGTGTCGTCGGGCTGATCGGTCTGCTGCTCATCGAGTCGAAGATGGGCGACGCGGCGATCATCCCGCTCAAGCTGTTCCGCTCGGGCACGTTCTCGATGGCCACCGTCATCGGGTTCCTGGTCGGCTTCGCGATGTTCGGTGCGATGCTCACGATCCCGCTCTACCTGCAGATCGTCGTCGGGCTCACCCCGACCGAGTCCGGCTTCGCCACGCTGCCCCTGGTCGGCGGTCTCATGATCGCCTCGATCACCTCGGGTCAGATCGTCGCCCGCGTCGGCCGCTACCGGATCTTCCCGGTCATCGGCACCGCGCTCGTCTCCGCCGGCTACGTCGTCCTGACCTTCATGTCGATCGACAAGCCGCTCTGGTTCCTGATGATCGGTATGTTCCTCATCGGTCTCGGCCTCGGCTCGGTCATGCAGTCGCTGACCCTGGCGTCGCAGGGCTCGGTGGAGGCCCGTGACATGGGCGTCGCCACGTCGTCCGCCACGTTCTTCCGCCAGATCGGTGGCACGCTCGGCACCGCCGTGCTGCTGTCCATCCTGTTCTCGGTGATGCCGGCGAACATCCTGACCGCGACCGCGAACCAGAAGGACCTCGGTCCGGCACTCGACGCCGCGCTCAACCCGACCGTCGCCAGCGCGAAGGCGAACCAGGGCGCCATGGACAAGATCTGGACGCCCGTCGTCACCCCGCTGACGAAGACCGTGCAGTCACAGCTCGACGCCGCCTCGGCCAAGGCGAAGCAGGCCGCCGACGCCGCGGTCACCGAGCAGGTCACCGCGGCCGTGCAGCAGCAGGTCGCCGCGGGTGCCGTGCCCGCAGCGGCAGCGCAGACCGTGATCGACCAGCAGGTCGCCGCGGCCACGCCGGCCGCCGAGCAGTCCGCCCTCGAGCAGGTCGCCGACCAGGCGCACGCCAGCGTGCAGGACGGCACCGTGTCCGTCGACTGGTCGAACGCTGCGCAGCGCTCCTACTGGGTCGAAGAGCTCACCCCCGAGCTCGCGAAGAAGATCGACGACGGCAACACCACGAGCGACAGCGCCACCAGCACGAACGACACCTCGTTCCTGACCGGTGCCGACAGCCGCCTGACCCGGCCGTTCATGGCGGGCTTCAACGCCTCGTCCGTGACGATCTACTGGGTCGGTCTCGGCGTCATCCTGCTGGCGTTCGTGCTGACCTGGTTCTTCCGGGTGCCGCCGCTGCGCCAGCGTTCCGCGCTGCAGGAGCAGGCCGACATGTCCGCCGAGGCGCAGCTCGAGGCCGAGGCGGGCGCCGCCGCAGCCGAGGCCGGCTCGTTCACGGGCCCGATGACCGGGTCCACACCGACGACCCGTCGGTGACCGACCGGGGCGTCCGCCCGTGCCCCCTTTCCGGGCGGGCGCCCCTCCCACCCACATCGATCGACCAGGAGTCCACGTGATCACCACCCCGGCAGCGGCTGCGGCAACGGAGCCGTGCACGCTGCGTGAACGGAAGAAGCAGCAGACCCGGCAGGCGCTGCACGACGCGGCACTGACGCTCGTGTCCGCGCACGGGCTCGACGGCGTCACGGTCGAGCAGATCTGCGCCGACGCCGACGTCTCGCCCCGCACCTTCTTCAACTACTTCTCGTCGAAGGCGCACGCGGCACTCGGGCTCGACTCGGTCGAGGTGCCGGAGCGCGCAGCGGCCTGGTTCGCCGAGGCCGACGGGGCCCTGGTCGCCGACCTGTGCACCCTGGTCGCGGCGACCGTGCCGCTCTCGCAGGACCGCAGGCGCATGAAGGAGCTGCTCGTGCTCCGGCCGGAGATGTCGTCGATGGTGATGCAGTGGATGGCCGAGTCGCGCCAGTCCCTGCTCAGCGTCGTCGGCACCCGCACGGATGCGCAGACCGCCCGCACCGCTGTGACCCTGGTGATGTCGGCACTCAGCGAGGTCGCGCACCGCGAGACCGTGCGGAGCAACGACGAGCTCGCCGACCGGCTCCGTGCGGTCGTGCGCGAGATGGCCGCGCTCGCGTCCTGAGGCGCGGGGCGCGGGGGCGCAGGGCGTACCTGGTCGAATCGGGCGTACCTGGCAGGAACTTCCCGCCAGGTACGCCCGTTTCCGCTTTCCAGCGCAGGCGCAATGGGAAGGAACGTCGCGCCGTGCGCGTGCCCCGGTGCCGGACGGGAGGCCCGTGGCGGCGTCTCCACGGGCCTCCCGTCCGCACCGTGGCCGGGTGGCTGACACGCCGTCGTGTCCGCCCGACGCCGGGAAGTCGTCGAGACGCCACCGTTCCCGGAGGCGTCTCGGCGTGACGACGGCGTCTCCCAGCCGTCGCGCACTCGCACTGCTCGACTGACGAGCCCTGGGGTTTCCCCAGTCCGCACTCCGGAGTACCTTGCCGGGCATGCACACAACGGGACCCGCGCCGTACTTCCAGTTCGCCGGCACCGCCAGGCAGGCCCTCGAGCACTGGCAGCGGGTGTTCGGTGGCCAGGTGCAGATCGCGACCTACGCGGACTTCTCCCGCACGGACGGCCCGGCCGACGCCGTCGCGCACGGCCAGCTCACCGGCGAGCTGCAGCTGTTCGCCGCGGACGCGAGCGAGGGCGAGGGCGGGGGCGACACCCCGTTCTCGGCGACGGGGCTGCTCTTCTCACTGCTCGGCGCCGCGGAACCGGACGTCCTGCGCCGGTGGTTCGACCAGCTCGCCGAGGGCGGCACGGTCGTCGACCCACTGCAGCAGCGACCGTGGGGCGACTGGGACGGCACCGTCCGTGACGCCTTCGGGGTCGCCTGGCTGATCGGGTTCGAGGACTCGGCGCGCTGAGTCCCGCGCTGACTCCCGCGCGCAGCAGCGCCTACTGCTGGTCGGACGGCAGCAGCGGCGCCCAGAAGGCGTCGGGGCCATCGGCCTGCACGGCGTCCGGCTCGAACCGGAAGCCGTACTCGCGCACGAAGTCGAGTGCCGCGGCCCGCTCGTCCTCGGCGTCGTCGTGCGCTGCGTCGAACAAGTAGACGCCGTGGCCCATCGCGACACCGGCGTCGCTGATCACGGAGAGGTCCCAGCGGCCCTGCTCGGAACGCTCGATCCGGACGACGGCGGCCTGGGATGCGGTGAAGTCAGCCATGTCGCGAGCCTACGGACGCCCCGCGGCTGGCGTTCAGGATGCTCCGCGGCCACTACGCTGTGCACGGTCACAGGTCAGACGAGTGGAGAACGCATTGTCAGTCGGATTGCTCGCCGTGGTGGACGACATCCTCTCCGCAGCCCTCAAGGCCAGCGCGAAGACCGCGGGGGTCGTCATCGACGACGCCGCCGTCACACCCCAGTACGTGCAGGGCCTGGAGCCCGCCCGCGAACTGCCGGTCGTCGGGCGCATCGCCCTCGGCAGCCTGTTCAACAAGTTCGTCATCATCATCCCGCTGGCCCTGCTGCTGACGGCGTTCGCCCCCGGGGTGCTGCCCTGGCTGCTGCTGCTCGGCGGCACCTACCTGTGCTTCGAAGGTGCCGAGAAGGTGACCGAGTGGTTCGGTGTCCACCACGAGGGCGGGTCCGACGAGGCCGTCACCGAACCGAAGCTCGTCTTCGGCGCCATCCGCACCGACCTCATCCTGAGCACCGAGATCATGCTCATCGCGCTGGCGGGCCTCGACCCCGACCTCGGGCTCTGGCCGACGCTCGGCGCCCTGATCGTGATCGGCCTGGTCATGACGGCGGTCGTCTACGGCGCCGTGGCGCTGCTCGTCAAGGTCGACGACATCGGCCTGCAGATGATGAAGAACTCGGTCCGCCGCACCCGCCGGATCGGTGCCAGGATCGTCCGCGCGATGCCGATGGTCTTCCGGGTCATCAGCGTCATCGGCACCGTCGCGATGCTCTGGGTCGGCGGACACCTGGTCATCGCGAACCTGGCCGAGACGATCTGGCACGGACCGTACGACCTGCTGCACGGGATCGAGCACGCGCTCGATGCCGCCGGCCCCGTCGTCGTCTGGATCGCCGACACGGCCGTGTCGGCCGTGGCCGGCCTCGTGCTCGGCATGGTCGTCGTCGGCATCGTGCTCGGCATCGGCCGCCTGCGCGGCGGGCAGCACTGACGCGACTGCGCGACGGACGGGAGGCCCGTGGCGGCCTGGCACCGCGCCTCCCGTCCGGTAAGGCGTCCTGACCTGCAGCAGCCGAAAGGTCACAGAGCGGTAACGACGTCAGATCCGTCCAAACCCTTCGCCAGAGGGTGCCGAATCACCTGCAACGACCGGGAACCACCCGGAGCGCTCACCAGCCGCACACCGCTGGTTCTCCACCCTGCACCAGGGTGTGTTCGGCGCGCACACAGCAGCCGCGCCGAGCGCGACAACAGCAAAGGACTGATCACGATGCGTAAGAGCCTCAAGACCTCCATCACCCTCGCCACCACCGGCGCCCTCGTGCTGGGCG
>NZ_JARVRN010000013.1:0-96735 GCF_030209655.1 Curtobacterium sp. MEB011
CAATCGCCGCGATGCCGACGGGGTGTCCTGACCACCCGGCGGGGTGTCCTGGGGTGACCGCCGACCGACGGGAGGCGCGGCGCGGGCCCGCCACGCACCTCCCGGCCGCTGGTGGGCCGGTCGCAACACCCCGCTCACCTTCGCCCGCTGGTCACATACCGTCGGATGGAGGCCGCGTCGCCGACGGTCTGCGACCGCTCGGCGCTCGCACGGCGGGGTGTCCTGACCACCCGGCAGCGGGGCCGTCAGCGTGTCGGCAGGCGCCGCACAGACGTTCCTTGACCGCCCGACGCTACGGTGATGGCGTGTTCGGACGCCACCGCTCCCCCAATCCCCGCCCCGACGACGCTGCCGGTCTCGGCATCGGTGCCCTCGTGCAGGTCATCGACACCGATAAAGGTGGCGAGCAGTGGGCCGACGAGCCGATCGGGGTGATCGTGGCTCCCGGTGGGAGCCAGATCGGCGGGACACAGCGCACGTGGACTGTCGCGTTCGAGGAGCCCGTGTACACGAAGGACGGCCGCGGCCCCTTCGAGCGCGCGACCGTCCTGAGTCGTCAGCTGGTGCCGGTCACGACCGACAGCGGCGAGTAGTCCGGGTCAGGGACTCAGTACTCTTCGGAGCCGCTCTTCATCATGGCTGCGACGGCCATGCAGCACCCGACGCCGCCGAGGACGCCGACGCCGATGATGATCCCTGCGATGAGTTCGAGCATGGGTGGTGACTCCTTGGTTGCTTCGGCGTGTGGCTCCGCTCAGGTTACCGGATGCCGCGCATGAGCCGCAGCACCGGCTTGGCCAGGATCAGCAGGACCACGCCCACCGCGACGGCGACCAGGCCGAGGATCGTGAAGTACGGGGCCTCGTTCGACGGGTCGTAGTACCGGGACAGCACCCCGGTGACGGCAGTGCCGAGCGACACCGACAGGAAGAACAGCGCGACCATCTGGGTCTGGAACTTCGGCGGCGCGAGCTTCGTGGCGACGGACTGACCGACGGGCGAGAGCAGCAGTTCGGCGAGGGTGAACACCAGCAGGATGCCGACGAGTGCGAGCAGTGGCGTGCCGTTCTCGCCCGAGCCGACGAACGGCAGGAACAGCAGGAACGCGAGCCCCATGATCCCGGTGCCGAGCGCGAACTTCGTCGGGGTGGACGGCTGGCGGTCGCCGAGCTTGGTCCACAGGGCCGCGAAGACGCCGGACAGCACGATGATGAAGATCGGGTTGATCGACTGCACCCAGGACACCGGCATCTCCCAGCCGAACAGGGAGCGGTCGAGCCGCTGGTCGGAGTAGACCGTCACGACGGTGAACTGCTGCTGGTACAGCGACCAGAACACGGCGCTGCCGATGAACAGCGGGATGAACGCGAAGACGCGCGACCGCTCGTCGCGGGTGATGCCGCTCGACAGGATGACGACGAAGTACCCGATGGTGGCCAGCACGACGACGACCACGACGACGGTGGGCAGGTTGCCGACGTTCAGCAGGCCGGTCAGCACGGCGATGACGATGACGACGAGTGCGACGATGACGCCCGCACCGATCAGGGGCAGCCGGCGACGGTCGACGGGGTTGGCGACGTGCCGGACCACCTCGGGCAGCTTCCTCCGCCGGATCGCGTACTGCACCAGGCCGGCGGCCATGCCGACCGCGGCCAGGCCGAAGCCCCAGTGGAAGCCGAGCGAGCTCTGCAGCAGCCCGGTGAGCAGCGGCCCGAAGAACGCGCCGAGGTTCACGCCGAGGTAGTAGAGCGAGAAGCCGGCGTCGCGTCGGGGGTCCTCGCGGCTGTACAGACCGCCGACGATCGTGGTGGCGGTGGCCTTGAGCCCGCCGGAGCCGAGCGCGATCAGGACGAGGCCGACCCCGACCCCGGCCACCCCGGGGATGAGCGCGAGGGCGATGTGTCCGAGCATCACGACGATCGCGCTGCCGAACAGCGTGCGGTCCGCGCCGATCAGCCGGTCGGCGATCCACGCCCCGATGATCGTGAACAGGTAGACCGCGCCGCCGTAGGCACCCATGATGCCGGTGGCGATGCCCTTGTCGATCCCCAGGCCGCCCTGCGTCAGGGAGTAGTACATGTAAATGAGGACGATGCCCTGCATCCCGTAGAACGAGAACCGCTCCCAGAGTTCCACCGCGAACGGTGTCGACAGCTCGAACGGTTGCCCGAAGAAGGTGCGTCCGGGACGGGCTTCGCGGTCCGCGGGGGTGGTACGTGACATGGCGGCAAGTCTGCCCCCGGGCGGCCGGGCGCGCCCAATCGTCGAACACGCCTCATCTCTTTGGAGGGTTCCCACGACGCCGTGACGGCACCGACGACACGGGGTTGTGCGGCCCGCACGGCGTTCCCGCCACTGTCGGCAGGGGTGTCTAGCGTGGACGGTGCAACACGGACACCGCAGTTCAGGAGGACTCCGCCCATGGTCGACACCGCACCCGCCCAGCGCACCACCCCCGCCAGCGGCAGCGACACCGCGCCGGACGTCGACGCGAAGAACGCCGCGCAGCACGCCGCGCCGAACGCCGACGCCGCCGGCGACCCGGCAGCGGGCACCCCGACCGCCGGCACCGACACCGATGTCCACATCGACGTCGAACTGGTGCAGGAGCTCCTGCTCGGACGCTGGGCCGAGGACCGCCGGATCTCCCGCCGCCTGGCGCTCGACCCCGCGATGCAGAAGATCGAGGGCCAGCCGATCCCCGAGCACCGGGCACGCGTGCTCGAGCAGCTCCGCACCCTGGTCGACGCCGGTGCCATCCAGCGCCCCTACCCCGCCGAGTTCGGCGGCCAGGACAACCACGGCGGCAACATCGCGGCATTCGAGGAACTCGTCGTCGCCGACCCGTCGATGCAGATCAAGGCCGGGGTGCAGTGGGGGCTGTTCGGCTCCGCCGTGCACCACCTGGGCACCGAGGCGAACCACCGTGAGTTCCTGCCGGGCATCGTCTCGTTCGAGGTCCCCGGCTGCTTCGCGATGACCGAGACCGGCCACGGCTCGGACGTCCAGAGCATCGCGACGACGGCCACGTACGACCCCGCGACCCAGGAGTTCGAGATCCACACGCCGTTCCGTGGCGCGTGGAAGGACTACATCGGCAACGCGGCCCTGCACGGTCACGCCGCCGTCGTGTTCGCGAAGCTCGTGACCGCGGGTGTCGACCACGGCGTGCACGCGTTCTACGTGCCGCTCCGCGACGCTGAGGGGGCGTTCCTGCCCGGTGTGAGCGGTGAGGACGACGGGCCGAAGGGCGGCCTGAACGGCATCGACAACGGTCGGCTCGCGTTCGACCACGTTCGTGTCCCCCGCACGAACCTGCTGAACCGCTACGGCGACGTCGCCGCGGACGGCACCTACTCGTCACCGATCGCCTCGCCCGGCCGCCGGTTCTTCACGATGCTCGGCACCCTGGTGCAGGGACGGGTGTCGCTCGACGGCGCCGCGGTCGTCGCGCAGAAGATCGCGCTGCAGATCGCCCTGACCTACGCGATGCAGCGCCGCCAGTTCCCGACCGGCGACGGCACCGAGGGCGTCCTGCTCGACTACGGCCGACACCAGCGTCGTCTGATCCCGCGCCTGGCGACGGTGTTCGCGCAGTCGTTCGCGCACGAGAAGCTCCTGCGCACCTTCGACGACGTCTTCAGCGGGCGGAAGGACACCCCGGAGCGACGCGAGGACCTGGAGACCCAGGCGGCCGCGTTCAAGTCGATGTCGACCTGGTCGGCGCTCGACACCCTGCAGGAAGCCCGTGAGGCCTGCGGCGGTGCCGGGTTCCTCGCCGAGAACCGTCTGACCGGGCTCCGCGCCGACCTCGACGTCTACGTGACGTTCGAGGGCGACAACACCGTGCTGCTGCAGCTCGTCGGCAAGCGCCTGCTCACCGAGTTCCGCGCGAAGGCCCCGAAGGACCCGGCGTCCACCGCGAAGTTCGTGGCGGCCGTCGCCGCGTCGAAGCTCGCCGACGCGTCGGGCATCCGTCGGCTCGGCCAGACCGTGGCCGACCGCGGCTCGCTGGCCGCGAGCGTCGCCGACCTGCAGGACCCCCGGACGCAGCGCGAACTGCTCGCCGGTCGGGTCGACACCATGGTCGCCGAGATCGGGATGCGCCTGGCGTCGGCCGGCAAGGACCGCGCCCGCGCGGCCAGACTGCTCAACCGCTCGCAGCACGAGCTCATCGAGGCGTCCAAGGCCCACGCCGAACTCATGCAGTGGGACGCCTTCACCGAGGCGCTCGACGAGGTGACCGAGGGCGACACCCGCCGCGTGCTCGTCTGGCTGCGGGACCTGTTCGCGCTCGGCCTGCTCGAGCAGCACCTGGACTGGTACCTGCTGCACGGCCGGCTGTCGGCGCAGCGTGCCCGTGCGGTGTCGGCGTACGTCGACCGGCTCGTCGCCCGGGTGCGTCCGATCGTGCCGCAGCTGCTCGAGACCTTCGGCTACGAGCCGGGCCACGTCCGTGCGCCGATCGCGCTCGGCGCCGAGCAGGCCCGACAGGACGAGGCTCGTGCCTGGTTCGCCGCCGAGGCCGCGGCCGGCCGCCTGCCGGAGCAGGAGAAGAAGCCCCGTCCGTGACGGACGCGCAGCCGCGCCCGTATCGGAGGAGCGGCCGCGCCCGTGACGGGCGTGGCTGCTCCGGACGACTAGGAGTCGGTCGGCGCGGAGTCGGACGGCGCGGACGAGGCCGGGCCGTCCGCGGCAGCCCCGCCACGTGCCCCGAGCGCCGCGCGCAGCTGCGCCTCGGCGTCGTCGCCGGCGGCAGCGGCCTCGGCGTTCGCCTCGGCGACCGCACGCACGACCTCTTCCCGCTGGATCTTCACGCCGCGCGGGGCGTCGATGCCGATCCGGACGCCGTCGCCCCGGGAGTCGAGCACCGTGATGACGATGTCGTCGCCGACGAGGATCCGCTCGCCGACCTTCCGCGTGAGTACCAGCACCCGTTCAGCCTAGCGACACGACGGGGAGCCCCAGCAGGTCCGCCGACCCGGGCGTGGCGGTCTCCCCCGCACCGATCGCGACCACCCCGACCACGGGCAGCCGCGACGCCACCGCGGACACCATCGCGGCCGAGTCCTCGGGCTTCCGCCCGACGTCGACCACGACCCACACCTGGTCGGCCTGCAGCCCATCGCTCGTCGCGAGGTCGTCCCACGCGGCGACCGCGAGCACGGCGTGCCCGTCACGGACGCCGTCCGCCCGGGCCAAGATGGCTGCCCGGCGGTCGGCGGCGTCCGTCGGCCGGAGCGCGTGCCGCACCGCGAAGAGTCCGGCGGCCGCGTCGACGTCGTTCGGCCGCCCGACCAGGAGCACCAGGTCGCCGTCCGCGGACCGCACCGCCGGTGCGGTGGGCCGGGCCACCGGTGCCGGCGAGGGCGTGTCGAGGACGCGGGACGGGCCTCCCGACCGGGTCTCGGTGACCGCGTCGACGGCGGCCTGGAGGCGCGGGTCGACCCCCGCGGGCACGTCCGGCTCGGACGGGGCGCGCGTCGGGCGCGGGGCGCTCGTCGTGATGCCGTCCGCCTGGAACCCGTCGAGCACCGACGCGAACGCGTCGGCCCGCGTCGCCCTGGTGCCGTCGGTGCCGGCGATGCGTGCCTCGGCCGCCTCGGCGTCGGCGAGCAGCGCGGCGATGCCGACGCGCTGCTCGGGCGAGTCGGCGATGACCACCCGGGCGGTGGGCTGGTCCCCCAGTTCCGGCACCTCGACGGTGGCCTCGACGTGTGCCTTGCGGAACAGCCCGCCGAAGCCCGGCGAGGTCACCCGTTCGGCCGCGACGATCCGTGCACCCGCGCCGAACTCGGTCCGGACCGCGTCGCGGAGGGACTCGAGCGTGGCGCCGCTACGCTGCAATCGGGTCGGCGGCACGGACCACTCCCACGGTCTCGATGGTGGAGCCCGCGGAGGTGGCCTCCTGGTACGACAGCACCGGGAGCCCGTTCGACTGGGCGGCGACCATGCGGTGCACGGCCGGGCGGAGCTGCGGGGCGCAGACCAGGACGGCGGAGATCCCCTGGTCCTCCACCGAGCGCACGGCGTCGCGGACGGAGCCCAGGACCTGCTCGATGCGGTGGGCGTCGAGGACGATCTGGCTGCCCTGCTCGGACGGCCGGAGCCCCTCGAGCATCGACTGCTCGAGCATCGGGTCGATCATGATGACGCGCAGCGTGCCGGCGTCGGTGTGGCGGGCGGCGAGAGCCGGTCCGAGGGCCGCGCGGGCGGACTCGACGAGCCCCTCGGGGTCGGTCGACACCTTGGCGCGGAGCGTGAGGGCTTCGCAGATCCGGCCGAGGTCGTTGATCGGCACGCGCTCGGCGAGCAGGCCCTGCAGCACCCGCTGCAGTTCGGCCATCGAGAGCATGCCGGGGACAAGTTCCTCGACGGCCGCGGGGTTGACCTGCTTGACGCCCTCGGTCAGGACCTTGACGTCCTCGCGGGTGAGCAGGCGTGCGGCGTTGTCGCCGATGACGGCCTGCAGGTGGGTGACGAGCACGGAGACACGGTCGATCACGGTCGCGCCGGTCATCTCGGCGGCGTGCCGGAGTTCGGCGGGCACCCACTTGCCGGTCAGACCGAACACCGGCTCGACGGTCGATGTGCCGGGCAGGCCGTCCAGGTGGTCGCCGAGCGCCAGGACGCTGCGGGCGGGGGCGGTGCCCCGACCAGCCTCGACACCGGCGATGCGGATGGCGTAGGTCGACGGCGGCAGGTCGATCGAGTCGCGGGTCCGGACCGGCGGAACGACGATGCCCATGTCGATCGCGATCTTGCGGCGGAGTGCCCGCACGCGGCCGAGCAGGTCGTCGGACGCGCCGGACACCATGTCGACCAGGTCGGGGGCGAGCAGGATCTCGAGGGCGTGGACGCGCATCTGCTCGAGCAGGTCCTCGGGGGTGTCACCGGTCGGTGCCGCCGCCTCGAGCGCCTGCTGCTGGGCGGCGTCGGCCTCGGCGCGGGCGGCGTTCCGGCCGATGCGCCAGCCCGTGAACAGCAGGGTGGCGCCGACGAGCAGGAAGGGCAGGATCGGCATGCCGGGGATGAAGCCCATCGCGATCGCGGCGACACCGGCGATCATCAGGGCGTTCCGCGACTGCGACAGCTGGGTCGCGGCCGAGGACCCCATCTCGGACTCCGCGCCGGAACGGGTGACGATCATGCCCGTCGAGACCGCCATGAGCAGCGCCGGGATCTGCGTGACCAGGCCGTCGCCGATCGTCAGGATGCCGTACTTCGACAGGGCGTCGGTGGCGGACAGTCCGTTCTGCAGCATGCCGATCGCGATGCCGCCGATCAGGTTGATGATGATGATGAGGATGCCGGCGATCGCGTCGCCCTTGACGAACTTCGACGCACCGTCCATCGCGCCGTAGAAGTCGGCCTCGGCGGAGACAGCGGCGCGGCGCTCCTTGGCTTCCTGGTCGGTGATCAGCCCGGCGTTGAGGTCGGCGTCGATCGCCATCTGCTTGCCCGGCATCGCGTCGAGGGTGAACCGTGCCCCGACCTCGGCGACGCGTTCCGCGCCCTTCGTCACGACGACGAACTGGATGACGATGAGGATCAGGAAGATGACCGCGCCGATGATGATCGACCCGGAGACGGCGACGTGGCCGAACGCCTGGATGACGTCGCCGGCGAAGCCCTCGCCGAGCACCAGCCGGGTCGACGCGACGTTGAGGCCGAGTCGGAACAGCGTCGCGACGAGCAGCAGCGACGGGAACACCGAGAAGTCGAGCGGCTTCTTCACGAACAGCGTCGTGAGCAGGATCACCAGCGCCAGCAGGATGTTGATGATGATCAGGAAGTCGAGCAGGAACGACGGCACCGGCAGGATCAGCAGCAGGATGATGCCGACGATGAACACCGGGACGACGAGCTTCGGCAGGTCCTTGCGGTTCATGCGGGGAGTCCTTCGGTCTGGTTCTCTGCGATGCGCGGTGGGCGGAGCTTGCGGGGGCGGAGGTCACCGGTCAGGGTGGCCGGGTCGATGACGCTCGCGACCTCGTCCGGGGTGGTCGGCCGCGGCGGTGCGTGCGTGCCGGCGGCGGTGCCGCGGGCCTTGAGCGCCATCACGAAGGACAGGACGCGGGCCACCGGGGTGTACAGGTCGACGGGGATCTCGTGTCCGAGCTCGCAGGCGGCGTGCAGCGCTCGGGTGAGCGGGACGTCGCGGACGATCGGCACCCGCTCTTCCTCGGCACGCGCACGGATGACGTCGGCGACCGGGCCGGCGCCCTTCGCGACCACCCGGGGCGCGGACTTGCCCGGCTCGTACTTGATCGCGACGGCGTAGTGGGTCGGGTTCGTCATCACGACGTCCGCGGTGCCGATGGCCTGGATCATCCGGTTGCGGCTCATCGCGAGCTGGCGGGAGCGGCGCTGCGACTTCACCAGGGGGTCGCCGTCGCTCCGCTTGTTCTCGTCCTTGACCTCGCGCTTGGTCATCATCGTGCGCTTCCGGTTGCGGCGGATGACGACGAACACGTCGAGTGCCGCGAGGACGAGCCCGGCGACGATCGCGGCGCGCAGCAGGGTGCCCGAACCGGCTGCGGCGGCCTCGAGCACGGCCGACAGCGGCAGCGAGCCGCTCGACATCAGGACCGGCATGAGTCCCTGCACCGCGAACCAGAGGACGAGCCCGACGACGGCGGTCTTCAGCAGCGCCTTCGCGCCGTTCCAGAGCGCCTGGGTACCGAACACGCGCTTCAGTCCGGCCACGGGATCGAAGTGGTCGGGCTGCGGTGTCATCTTCCGGAAGTGCACCCCGCCCTGGGTGACGGCGGCGGCCAGCACGGCGACCGCGACCACGGCGAGCATCGGGCCGAGGGTCGCACCCATCGAACCGAGGGCGTCCGCGAGCAGGGCCCGCACGGCACCGATCTCTGGGTCTTCGATGACCCGCTGCACGGCGAGCAGCTGGTCTTGCCCGGCGGCGGCGGCGTTGCCGATCGCGGCGGGGATCATGAGCGCCGCGACGGCGATGCCGATCCACGCGCCGAGGTCCTGCGAGCGGCCGACCTGGCCCTTCTCGTGGACCTCGCGCATCCGCTGTTGGGTCGCCTGTTCGGAGCGTTCTCCGCTGTCGGACACGTCGTCACCCCCGTCCGGTGATCGCCTCGACGGCGTCGCCGGTCAACGACGACACCACCGACGGCAGGGCCATGAAGAGCGCGCCGGCGAACAGGACGGTCAGCCCGATCTTGATCGGGAACCCCATCTGGAACGCGTTGAGGGCCGGTGCGACGCGGGTGAGCAGCCCGAGGCCGACGTCCGCCAGGAACAGCACGACGACGAGCGGCCCGGCGATCTGCAGGGTGGCGAGGAACATCTGGGACATCGCGGCGACGAGCATCGAGGCGAGCCCGTCGACCGCGAACGTGCCGGTGAGCGGCACGGCGTCGAACGACCGCACCAGCCCACCGACGATGAGCTGGTAGCCGCCCGAGGTGAAGAGCAGTGCGAGTGCGGTCATCTGGAACAGGCGGGTGAACTGGGCGCCGTTGACCTGCGACTGCGGGTCGAACGCCTGCGCGAGCGTGAACCCGCCGAACAGGTCGATGAGCGCACCCGCCGACTGCACGGCGGCGAACACCAGGAACACCAGGAACCCGAGGGACAGCCCGACCACGAGCTGGGTGAGCAGGGCGAGCAGGAACGGCCCCGTGTCGAGCGCTTCGTAGCCGACGGCGACGCGCGGCGCGACGCCGATGGCGAGCCCCAGGCCGAGGATCACCTTCACGGTGCCCGGGAACGCCCGGTACGAGAACGGCGGCGCGATGACGAAGAACGCGACGAGCCGGACGCCGGCGAGCATGGTCGCCTCCAGACGGTCGGCGTCGATGGCGAGCTCCATCAACCGGCCCCGAGCAGCTTCGGGATCATGTCGAAGGCGACGTGCGTGAAGGCGACCATCTCCGAGATCATCCAGTTGCCGCAGACCACCAGGGCGATCGCGACGGCGACGGCCTTCGGCACGAACGACAGGGTGACCTCCTGGATCTGGGTCACCGACTGGAACAGCGAGATCGCGAAGCCGACGACGAGCGAGGTCACCAGGACCGGGGCGGCGAGCTTGCCGGACACCAGGAGCGCCTGGAGCACGAGGTCGATGACGGCCTGCTGGTTCATGCGTGCCCCCTAGACAACGTGGTAGCTCTCGATGAGCGACGTGATGATGAGGCCCCAGCCGTCGACCAGCACGAAGAGCAGGATCTTGAACGGCAGCGAGATCATGACCGGCGGGAGCATCATCATGCCCATCGACATCAGGGCCGCGGAGACGACGAGGTCGATCACCAGGAACGGGATGAAGATGACGAACCCGATGATGAACGCGCTGCGCAGCTCCGAGATGATGAACGCCGGGATCACCGTCGTCATCGGCACGTCCGCCATCGACTTCGGGTTGTCGAGCCCGGCGGCGCGGGTGATCAGGGCGACGTCCTCGTCGCGGGTCTGGTGGAGCATGAAGGTCCGCAGCGGCTTCGTGCCGATCTCGACGGCCTGGTTGAAGTCGAGGTGGCCGGCCAGGTAGGGCTGCAGGGCGTCGTCGTTGATGTGCCCGAGCACCGGTGCCATCACGAACAGCGACAGGAACAGTGCCAGTCCGGCGATGACCTGGTTCGGCGGGATCGACTGCAGCCCGAGCGCGTTCCGGGTCATCGCGAGCACGACGAAGATCTTGGTGAACGACGTCATCATGAGCATCAGCGCGGGCGCGACGCTCAGCAGCGTGATGCCGATGAGGGTCACCACGGCGGACGACGGCGTGCCGTCCGGGCCGTTCACGCTGACGCTGAAGTCACCGGTCGCGGGGGCTGTCGGGGTCGCCGGGGCGGTGGGTTCGACGACGCCGGCGGCGTGCGCACCGGTGGTCGTGAGCATCAAGAACCCGGCGACGACCGCCAGGCCGAGCAGGACGAGGGCGACGAGTCGACCCGACCGTGCCAGCCGGTGCTGCCCTGCCGCCGTCACCCGGCCCGCCGGTTCCGCAGCGCGGCCGCGGCCTGGCGCCAGGTGTCGACCGACAGGATCGAGCCCTGCAGCTGTTGCGCGCTCGGCACGGCACGCTGCGGACGACGGTTGCGCGGGCGCATCGGCAACGGCGCGACGGCGCCGGCCACCGCGGGCGCGTCGGTCGCGTCGGCAGCGGCTGCCGGGAGGCCGGCCCCACCAGCCGGTTCCGGATCGACGCGCCCGCGGCGCTCCGGCCGTGCCTGGAGGGACGTGGTGGCGTCCGACTGCAGCGCGAGTTCCTGACCGAACACGTCGGCCGACGGTGCGGGGCGCACCGGCAGCGCGACCGGTCCGGTCACGATCGTGAGTTCCGGCGCGGGCGCCTGCCCGCTGGTGAGCAGGGCGACCCCGTGCTCGGAGACGCCGAGCACGAGCCGCTCCCCTTCGACGTCGACCACGACGACGCTCGCCTTGCCGCCGATGCCCTGCCGACCGACGACCTCGACGGTCGCGGCGCGACGGCCCGACGGCTTGCCCGAGAAGCGCTTGCGGCTCGCGCGGTGCAGCACCCACATCAGGGCGAGCACGACGCCGAGCGAGAGCGCGACGCGGAGGGTGACGACGAGGGTGTCCACGTGCGGGTCAGACCGTTTCGGCGACGTCGAGGATGCGGGTGATCCGGACCGCGTAGTCCTGGTCGACGACGACGACCTCGCCGTGCGCGATGAGGCGGCCGTTCAGCAGGACGTCGGCGGGGGCACCGGCACTGCGGTCGAGCTCGACGACGGCGCCGGGCTCCATGCCGAGCACGTCACGGACCGACATCCGGGTGCGGCCGATCTCGACCGTCAGGGTCATCTCGACGTTGTTGATCCGGCCGAGGTTGCCCGCGGGCAGGTTCGCCACGACGGGCGCCGACACCGTGCCGTTCTCGCGGATCCGGATGCCGAACCACCCGGCGGGCAGCCCACCGGCGGTCAGTTCGAACACGACGGTGTCCGGGTCGGCCAGCAGCGACGCCGCCGACTCGCGGCCCGCCTCGCCGAGCACCCCGACGCCGAGGACCCCGGCCGCGGCCTCGAGCGACGGACGCAACACGTCCGTGACGGCCACGATCCCGTGGTCGGTGCCGCCTGCGGCCGTGATCGCCTCGAGGTCGGTGAGCACGAGTGCCAGGTCGGCCGACAGGCCGCCGACGAACGACGCGACCACGGCGTCGGTCGCCGCGTCGAGCACGACCGGTGTCGCGCCTCCAGGCAGGAGCACCGCGGTCAAGGGGGCGGCCGTCGGGAGCTGCGCCGCGAGCGACTCGGCCGCTGCGGTGTGGAGGGTGGTCGTTTCGGTCATCAGTGCTGCTCCGTGCTCGTGGTGGTGACGACGATGCCGGCGAGGCGCGAGCCGTTCGCGCCGACCGCGGCGGTGCCGACGGGTTCGCCGTCGACCGCGATGGTGAGGGGCCGGTGCTGCGGGTGCGGCAGCGGCAGGACGTCGCCGACGGCGAGCCGCAGGACCTGCGTCGGCAGGACCGCGGCCGGGGCGAAGCGCAGGCTGACGCCGACCGGCACGCTCTCGAGCTGCGCGTCGAGCAGGGCGCGGGCGTCGGCGGGCGACACGTGCGCGGCGGCCTCGCCGAGCTGCGGCAGGACGGCCTCGGCCGGCAGGGCCAGCGTGCCCGGAGCGATGCGGTCGCCGACCCGGATCGAGAACGAGGCGACGATCATCAGGTCGCCCTTCTGGGCGGCCTGGGCGAACTGGCTGTTGAACTGGAACCCGCCGACCGTGACGTCCTGCGCGAGCAGCCCGCCGAACGAGTACCGCAGGTCGTCGAGGGCGTCCTCGACGATCTTGCGCACCAGGGCCTGCTCGATGGGCGTGAAGGTGCGGTCCGGGGTCGGCAGCGGCTTCGAGGCGCCCAGCGCGTGCGACACCCACGTCAGGGCGGCGTCGAGCGGGAGCTGCAGCACGCCCTTCGAGGTGAGCTCGGTGATCGGCAGCAGCACCATGCCGGTGAGCGCGGGCAGCGACGCGGCGTACTCGTCGTACGTCGTCATCTGCACCTGCTCGCAGGTGACCTGGCTGACCGCACGGACCTTCGCCGTCAGCTGCGTGCCCCACTGGCGCGCGAAGGTCTCGAAAGCGAGCTCGAGCACCCGGGCGTGCTCACGGGCCAGCGTCGACGGGCGCGCGAAGTCGTACACCTCGGGCGCTGGCAGGGTCTCGGTCACGGGTGCGTCTATCGGTCACCTGTGGGGCACCCGTCAGTGCTGTACCCCGTAGTGGGGCGGTGGGGGCAGCGCTGGTGCGCTCCGCGCGGTGTGTTTCTCAGTCCTGCTGCGCTCCGTGCGGTGTGTGTCTCAGCCCTGCTGCGCTCCGTGCGGTGTGTGTCTCAGCCCTGCTGCGCTCCGTCCTGCGCCTTCGCCAGCGCCGGCATCAGGGCGCTGACGTCCTGGTCGGCGTTCGACAGGACCACGATGTCGACCCGCCGGTTCAGGGCGAGGTCCTGGTCGGTGCCGCCCTTCGCCAGCGGCCGGCTCGACCCGAACCCGACGCTCTGCACGTGGTCGCCGGGCATCCCGCCCCGCTCGACCAGGTCGCGCAGGACCCCGGTCGCCCGTGCCGCGCTGAGCTCCCAGTTCGTCGCGTACGGGGCGGTCGAGTTCCGCTGGTCGGCGTGCCCCTCGACGCTGACGTCGTGGTGGCTCGTCCGCAGGACCGGGGCGATCGCGTCCATGATCCGGCGCGCCTGGTCGGACAGGTCGGCGCTGTTCGTCCCGAAGTAGGTCTCGCTGCCGACCAGCCGGACGATCAGACCGCGGGCATCGACGGTGAACTGCACGTTGGCGGTCTGGCCGGCCTCGGTCAGGTTCTCCTGGATCGCGCTCTTGATCGCCGTCAGGTCGTCGAGCTCACGCTTCGCCTCGGTGAGGTCCCGCTTCGACGCGGTCGTCGGCACCACGGTCGACGCGGGATCGACGTTCGTGTCCTTCGTGCCCGACGAGGCGGTGGAGTGGTCGGCCTGCGACTTGTCGGTCGAGTAGCCGGAGCCGTCCTCGACCTGGTCCTTCGTCACGACGGTGCCGCTCGCGGTGTCGATCTTCTGCGAGTCGACCTCGCCGAAGCCGGTGGCGAGCGACTGCTTCAGCTGGATGTACTTCTGCTGGTCGACGGTGGACATCGCGAACAGCACGAGGAACATGCACATCAGCACCGTGATCATGTCCATGTACGACGCCATCCAGCGCTCGTCGGGGTGCTCAGCCTCGTCGTGGGACTTCTTCGCGCGACCTCGGCCGCGGCCACGGGGGTTGGCGCTCACCGTCAGGCCGCCAGCTGCTGGTCGTCGGCCGCGTCGGCCTTGCCACCGGCCTTGGTGCCCTTGCCGCCCTTGCCGCCGGTGTCGGCGCGGGCGCCGGGCGGCACCATGGCCTTCAGGCGCTCACCGAGCAGACGAGGCTGGCTGCCCGCCTGCACCGCGAGCAGCCCCTCCATCAGGAGCGTCTGGCGGTCCGACTCGAGCTGGGCGAGCTTGCGGAGCTTCCCGCCGATCGGCAACCACATGAAGTTCGCGGTGAGCAGGCCCCACAGGGTGGCGACGAACGCGCTGGCGATCAGGGGTCCGAGCTCGTCGGGCTTGCCGAGGTTCGCGAGCACGTGGGTCAGCGAGACGACGGTGCCGATGATGCCGACCGTCGGAGCGAAGCCGCCCAGGCCCATGAAGAACGCGCTCGCGCTGCGCGTCGGGGCCGCGTTCGACTCGATCTCGTCCTCGAGCAGGATCCGCAGCTCGTCACCGTCGGTGCCGTCCGCGATGTTCTGCAGCGCCTTCTTCATGAACGGGTCGTCGTGCTTGTCGGCCTCCTGCTCGAGGGCGAGCAGGCCGTTCGAACGCGCCGTCTCGGCGAGCCCCACGACGTCGTCGATGACCGACGCCGGCGGGGTGACCTTGCCGGTGAACGCCTTCGGCACGGCCTTGAAGCTGGCGATCGCGTCCTTCAGGGTGGTGCTGGCGATGCCGCAGCCGATGGTGGCACCGAACACGAGCAGCATCGGAGCGGGCAGGAAGAGCCCACCGAGCTCGACGTGCTCCATCTGGACCATGCCGAACAGGGCGCCGAAGGCGAGCAGGATCCCGACGATCGTTGCGATGTCCACGTCAGCGACCCCCGTCCAGCGCGCGGCCGTGCTGCGTCGAGCGGATGGCGGCGACCGGGGCGAGCGTCGGCTGCGAACCGGTGTTCGTGCTCGCGCGCGGGGCCTGGTCGGTGCCGTAGGCCATGCCCACGATGCGTGCGCGGTACGCGGCGATCAGGTCGATGACGTCGGCCATCGACTCCCGCACGATGTACTTCGCACCGTCGACCATGATCAGCGTCGTGTCCGGCGTCTCCTGGATGCGCTCCACGAGATCGGGGTTCACAGCGAATCCGCTGCCGTTCAGTCGTGTGACGACGATCATGGCCCGTCCTGGTTCTCGATCGTCCCGCCGCCGTCCGTGGGGCGGGATGCGGGCCCGTCCGTGGGCCTGCACCCAGGGCTATCGGCGGATGCGGCGCGTGCGTTAGTGGCCGTCAGTAGCCTGGTTCCGTGATCGATGCCTCGGACCTGCTCGCGCACCCGCGTGGCCGGCGTTTCTGCCTCGAGCTCGTCAGCGGTGTCCAGGACTCCGACGACCCGGCCGCCGTGCAGCTCGGCCACCTGCTCTTCTGGGCGGACTACCACCTCGGCGTCGAACGTGGCGACGACCGAACGCTCTTCGGCATCGGTGCCGCGATCGAACCCGAGCCGGCTCCGGACCTGGCAGCGGTGGCGAGCGCACTCGCGGCGGTGCCCCTGCCGTCCGTGGGCGAGGACGACGTCGTGGTCGCGCTCGAGTCGACTGCGGACAGCGCGCTGTGGTGGCAGCAACCCGATGCGCTGGACGCGCTCCTCGCTCGGACGGAACTGCAGGCCGCGCTCCGGCGGCTCGCTCGGTGGGCGGTCGACAGCCCGGTCGTGCGCCGGCTCTTCGACCCGCAGGGCGGAGCATGGACCGTCGAGTTCGACCAGGACGAGCAGCCCCGACGCCCGGGAGCGGCAGAGGCGCTCGCCGACTGGTCCCGGGAGCTGCGCCGCGAGGACGCCGAGGGGAACCCGGGGGTGACCAGCGGGGTGTGGTGGACGACTCCGCCGTGGCCGCTCGCGCAGCACACGCGAGCGCCGTTCCCGTCCGCCGGGCCGCTGGCGCTCTGGGCAGTCGAGGACTCCTTCGGGCAGGAACGCGCCGTCGTCTCGGCCGTGCCCGCAGATGTCGCCGCGCGGGTGTGCACCGTCGACGGGCCCGACGACTGGGCTGCGCTGTGCCGCCGCTGGCCGCTCGACGTGACACGGACCACCCGGCGGAACGACTGGGCCCTGGCGACCGGACGGCAGGGCGACTGGGTGCTGCCGGACTGGTCCGCGGTGGCCACCGAGTTCGACGTCGTGCACCTGACCGTCGCTGGTTGGTTCCGCACGTCCGGGCTCGCGGTGCGGGTCGACGACGACCGGGCGAGTGTCGTCGCCGGGTGGACGCCGGACTCCGCGTACCGGCTCACCGACCGGGGCGCCGGGGACGACGCCGTCACGGGCGATCCGGAGACCTGGTCGCGTCCCGGCAACGCCGGGGTCTGGCGCCGTCTCAGCTGATCCCCAGCAAACCGCTGCATCCGATCGAGGTGCTCCACCGGTAGTGGGGGTGCGACGTCGAGGACGACGCCGGTGGCAACTCCACCGCGGTCGCACGACTGCCGTCCTCCGACGACCTCAACCATCGTGAGATCGCCGAACGGCTCGAGAGCCACATCCACCGAAGCCTCGCTCGGCTCCGAACACGTCTCGAGGTGATCGAATGAAGCACGTCGACGACGAGACGCTGGCGATGCTCGCGGTCTCCGATCAGGTGGCCTCGGACGGGGTCGCCGAGCACCTGGCGTCCTGCGACCGGTGCCGCGACGAGGTGGCCGCGCTGCAGCGGGTCGCCGCGGTGACCCGGGCGTCCGAGGGCGTCGGGCTGATCGCGCCCCCGGAGCACGTGTGGGAGTGGATCGCGGCCGAGATCGCACGGACGCCGCAACAGGCAGCGCGGGCCACCGAACCCGGACCCGGAGCAGGGCGAGCGCCGGGGGCACACGAGCGGCGCGCCAGGGTCCCAGGCGCAGCGCCGTGCGGTGCCTCGCCGTCCGCGTCGTCGCCGTCCGATCGCGGTCGTGCTCGCTGGCGTCGGCGTGCTCGCCGTGGTCCTCGGCGTCGGTGTGGCGACCGGTGTCGTGCCCGGACTCCCCCGCGGTGACGCCGAGACCGTCGCCGCGCCGCCCCGCTCGTCCGGGACGACCGGCCGCGCCGAACTCGAATGCGCGCTCCGGCGACTCGATCGTCCGTGGCACCCTCAGCGATCCCTGACCTGACCGGACCGTGCGGTCACTCGGACGTGCCGTGTCGCTCGACGCGCGCGAGCAGGTGCCCGTGGAGGAAGTCGTAGGTCCTGGTGAGGGCATCGGTCCGCGTGCTCATCTCGGCGAAGTCGTGGTGGCCACCGTCGACGAGCATGAACTCGTGGGGAACACCCTGTTCTGCGAGCGTCGCGGCGAGGGACACGCTCTGCTCGACGGGCACGACCCGGTCGTCGGTCCCGTGGAGGAGGAACGTCGGCGCAGACTCGGCCGTGATGTGGTCTGCGGGTCGGAACCACCGACTGCCGTCCGCACCGGGTGCCCCGAACGCGGTGTACAGGGGCGACCCGGGGGCACGGAGCTCCGGTGAGCGGAGCGGATCGTGCATGCCGTACCAGCTGGCGACCGCGCACACCCGCTCCGGTTCCGAGGGAGCGGAGGCGCCGACGATCGTCGCGATGGTCGCGCCGGCGGAGTTGCCCCAGAGCGCGACCGCACCCGGATCCAGGTTGAACTCGTCCGCGTGTGCGCGGAGGAAACGGAGCGCTTCCCGCACGTCGTCGACCGGGGCAGGGAACCGCGCCTCGTTGCTGGTCCGGTACTCGACACTGGCGACGGCGACCCCGCGCTCGGCCAGGGCCACCAGCGCGGGGACGTACCGGGCTCGGTGGACGTTCCGGAACCCGCCGCCCTTGATGAAGACGACCAGGGGCGTCGGTGTCGCGGTCACGGGCTTCAGGAGGTCGAAGTGCAGCTGTCGTCCGCCCGCGAACAGGGCTCCGTCGCGGAACTGCGAGTACACGAGGTCCGTGTACTGCTCCACGAAGCAGTGCGTGGGACTGCCGAGCGCGACGGTGGAGGAGTGTGTCATGCGGTCCGTTCGGGTCGAGTCGGAGAACCGCGGCGACCGCTGGCTGCTCGGTCGTCCGGTCCGGGTGCCAGGACACACCATCTCCCTCGGACGAACCTCCGACCGCCGTCCGACCACCGTCCGACCACCCTCTGTTCGCCCTCTGTTCGCCCGCGGTCCGCACCGACGCCCCGGCACCGTCGCAGCTCCCGGACCTGCGTCTCTACTCGCCCCCGTACTCGCGGATGGTGATGCCGGAGAAGGTCGCGGTGCCGCCGTCGGAGAACAACGAGATGCCCGTGTCGCCCGTGTCGAAGTTCACCTGGTTCGAGAGGACCGTCGCGCCGTCGTCGACGAACACCTCCACGCTCTGCGTGTCCACGAGGATCCGCAGGTGCGAGGACCGTGTCGCAGGATCGACGGGAGCCGCGGCGCGGGTGTACGGCGAGAGCGCGAACCCGGCACGATCGGAGCGCGCGCGGTCGACGTAGAGGTCGCCACCGGCCTTGCCGATGTTCGTGGACCGAGTGGCGTCAGCGGAGCGTCCGACCGACACCCCGACGTTCGTGGCGTCGGACCACGTCACGTCGAGTTCGATCTCGTAGGCCCGCCCGTCGTAGGGCAGGACCGTGGATCCGTTGACCGACTGGTCAGCGATCGGGACGGTCCGGGTCGCCGCGCTCCGGAGCGCTGCGACGGGCTCGCTGATGAGCGCGTAGCCGCCAGCGGACCGACGGCGCAGCGTGATCTCGCGGACGATCGAGTTCTGACCGTTGTACCCGTCCGAGGCGTCGGTCGGGACCTGCCGGTCGGCGTACTTCCAGTTGTTCATCCAACCGATGCCGTAGCGCTTCGTGTCCGGCGCTTCGACCGCAGGCCAGGTGACGGCCGCGTACCAGTCCCAGCCCCAGTCGAGCCACTGCGGTGTGAGGTCGTCAGCGGTGAAGAAGGTGCCGTCCCACGAGCCGGTCCAGTAGGCGTAGGTGCAGGGCAGACCCACGTTGTAGGCGTCCATGCTGCCGGCCAGGACCCAGTGCGTCGTCCCGTCGTCGGCGGTGATCTGGAACAGGTCGGGGCACTCGATGCCTCCGAGGTCGTGGTCGGGGTAGTCGAAGTTCCGTTGCAGGGTCCAGTCGACGAGGTTCTTCGACGTGTAGAACGCGGCGTACCGCTGCCGCCCGATGACGCAGACCCATTCGCTGCGGGCGGCGTCCCAGGCGACCTTCGGGTCACGGAACCACTCGGCGTTCGAGACCTCTGCGTCGGTGGTCGCTGCGCGGCCGTCGGTGTTGACGATGACGGGATCCGGTCGGGCGGTGAAGGTGAAGCCGCCGTCGGTGGAGAAGAACAGGTACTGCTCCTGGTACTTCCGCACGCCCCCTGTCGGGCGGGTCGCGAGGGCGATGACGGCACCGGCACCGTAGCCGGCGGTGTCGTCGGTGTCGATCAGGGTGCACCCCGTCCACGTGGGCAGGTTGGTCTGCAGCGGGATGACCGTTCCCTCGAAGGTGAAGTCGACACCGTCGGTGGTGGAGACGTGGTCCCAGCCGCCGTCGCCGTTGTCCACGTCGGAGTGCAGGTAGTACAGCTGGTACGCGCCCCTGGTGAACACCGGACGCTGCGGATCGGACAGCCATCCGGCAGGCGGTGTCATGTGGTAACTGGCACGGAGCGAGGTGCCGGTCACTGCGGATGCTGCGGACGGAGCCCCGGGTCGGGACAGTGATGCGGCGCGTGCTGCTTCGCCTGGCGCGGTCGCGGCGAACAGTGCGAGCGCACTGATGCCTGCACCCTGGAGGAGTGCGCGTCGTCGGAATTCAGAGGTCATGGTCCACTCCGGTTCGAGGTCGGGATTGCGTCGGATCGTGCTCTTCGGGAGTCGCTCCCCGCACGGGGATCAGGTCGGTGGCACTCGGCAGATCGGCTCCCCGCCGGGCGACGGTGATCGCCGCGGCACGGGTGCAGACACGTCCGAGTTCCGTGAGGATCGGTTCGCCGAGCGAGTCGAGAACGGTGGCGTGGTCCCGCAGCTGCCAGACGAGCGTTGCCATGTAGGTGTCGCCCGCTCCGACGGTGTCGACGACGTCGACGCGTTCACCGGGGACCCGTACCCGCTCGGTCGCGGTCGCCAGGAGCGAGCCGGTGGCGCCCGTGGTGAGGACCGCGAGCTGGGCGCCGCAGCCGAGCACGCGATCGAGGACGGCGTCCTCGGACAGCCCCGGGTAGAGCCACGCACCGTCTTCGTCGGAGAGCTTCACGACGTTCGCCGTCGCTGCACGGTGCTCGAAGGTGAGTCGCTCGTCGGCAGCCGCGCCGAGGAGCGCGGGACGGATGTTCGGGTCGAACGAGACGACTCCCCCGGCCGCCGCGGTGCGTCGCGCGAGTTCCGACACCTTGCTCGCCCCGGGTTCGAGGAAGACGCCGATCGATCCGACGTGCAGCCAGCTCGGCGTGCGTGGCAGCTCCGGCAGGTCCCACTCGACGTCGAACTCGTACGTCGGCTGGCCGTCCGCGTCGAGCCGGACAGAGGCGGAGGACGTCCGGCTGGCTCGGAACGTCCCGTCGACGAGTCGGACGCCGGAGGCCCGGAGGTGATCGGCGATGCGGTGTCCTCGGACGTCGTCCCCGAGCCACGTCGCGAACTCGACCGGTGCACCGAGCCTCCCCAACCCGAGTGCCACGTTCGCCGGGCTCCCACCGGGTACCTCACGCTGTGATCCGTCGTGCACGACGTCGACCAACGACTCGCCGGCAACGGTGATCAGGGGCCGGGTCATCTCGGACCCGCCACCGTCACAGCGCTCCGCAGGTCCCAGACCGACGCCTCGGGAGGAGCTTCCACAGTCCAGGGTGGTGCCTGCTCGGGGTAGACGCGCGTCGTGACGGATCGGCCGGCGCTGGTGAAGACCTCGACGACGGACCCGTCCACGAACACCCGCACCGCCGGCAGCTCGCTCCGCGGTCCGAACGGCGCCCGGACCACGGCAGGGCTCGTGTCCGCGCGAGTGTCCCCACTGGCACGACTCCGATCGACGGTGAGGGTGTCGGCCTCCAGGTCGACACGGACGTCGAGGTACTCGGCCTCCGAGAACCGGAGACGGACGACGCCGGTGACCGGGGTCGGGAGCACGATCTCCACCTGCGCGCCGATCGTCGCCCCGTGGCCCGGACGCGACGTGCCTGCTCGCAGTGACTCCACCGCGGGGTGCGGTGCACTCGCGAGTCGTCCGTCGGTGAGCCACACCCTCCTGGGCAGGGAGACGGCACCGGACCAGCCCGCCTGCGCGGTCGCCTCCAGAGGACGACCTTCCGTGACCCACCCGAAGAGCACCGCACCCCACGACCCGGTCCGCATCACGGACGGCGCGTAGAAGTGCTGCCCGTGGTCGACCCGGTCGGGGTGCAGCGTGCCGGTCAACGGGACCGCGATGACCTCGCCCGGTCCGTCCTCGTGTGACCAGGACGCCATGAGGGCGACGTCGGTGCCGTCGACCGTGAGGATCTGCGGGCACTCCCAGCCTGCGCCGGTGTCGATGCCCTCGACCGTGGCACGGGTCATCGCGACCAGGTCGCCGGCGGACGCCCAGGTGACGCCGTCGGCGGATCGGTAGTGACGGACCGCCGCGGTCTGGTTCGCAGCCGCTGCTCCGACAACCATCGACCAGCCGTCCTCGTCCTGCCAGACGAACGGGTCGCGGAACATCGTGATCCCCTCGTCGGCCGCCGGGTCTGCCACGACCTGGACGGGTGGACCGAAGCTGGTGCCGCCGTCGGAGGACTCGGCGAGGAGCACCGACTGGAACGGGCTGTGGTCGACCTTGCCGGAGTAGTACGCGCGGACGACGTCGTCGTGGAGCACCGTGTTGCCCGACCACGCGCCCCCGGAGTCCGCGCCCCCGGGGACGGGGACGATCGCGGGCCGGTGCAGGCTCCAGTGCACCAGGTCCTCGCTGGTGGCGTGTCCCCACTCGACCGGGATCTCGAGGTCGACGAGCGGCCTCGACTGGAAGTACAGGTGCGCCCGTCCGCCGATGTCGATCGGTCCGTTCGGGTCGTTGAGGTAGCCACGGGGCAGCCGGA
The DNA here is from genome assembly GCF_030209655.1 of Curtobacterium sp. MEB011. NCBI lineage: Bacteria > Bacillati > Actinomycetota > Actinomycetes > Micrococcales > Microbacteriaceae > Curtobacterium > Curtobacterium sp. MEB011. Next base: position 22,288 of record NZ_JARVRN010000013.1, read on the forward strand.
CGTGGAACTGCGGGAGGTGGTGGTCGGTCATCGGGAGGATCCAGCCGTGACGCCCTCGATGAAGTACCGCTGGGCGAAGACGAAGAGCAGGACACTCGGGATCATCGTCAGCACCACGCCCGCGAGGACGACCGAGATGGACCCGGTCCCGAGGTTGCCCTGCAGACCGACCAACCCCAGCGGCAGGGTGAACCTGTCCTGCTGGTTGAGGAAGATCAACGGCCGGTAGTACTCGGCCCAGAAGCCGGAGAAGTTCAGGATCGCGAGCGTCGCGATCGCGGGGCTGGCCATCCTGGAGTAGACGTGCCAGAACACGCCGAACTGGCTGGCACCGTCGATGCGCGCTGCTTCGCCGAGCTCCTTGGGCATCTGCATGAAGTACTGCCGCATCAGGAACGTGCCGAACGCGCTCCCGAGGGCGGGGACGATCAGGGACGCGATCGACCCCGTCAGCCCGATGTCCTTGAGGATGACGAAGACCGGGATGATGATCGTCTGGATCGGGACCATCATCGTGGCGAGGAAGATCCCGAAGACGGTGTTCTTCCCCGGGAAGCTGATCATGGCGAACGCGTAGCCGGACAGGGTGCAGGTGACGGTCTGGCCGACGACGATCAACAGTGTGACGACGACGCTGTTGAGGAAGAACTGGCCGATCGGGATCTGGTCGAAGACGGCCGCGTAGTTGCTGAAGTCCCACGACAGCGGGAGCCACTGCGGCGGGTTGTCGAAGGACTCAGCCGGCGTTCGGAGGGACGTCGTGAGCGTCCACAGCAGCGGCCCGAGGGCGAACACGGCAGCGACGATCAGGATGACCAGGCCGACGATGCTCCCGACGGTGGCGACCGGACGTCGCCGGCGCACGATGTGGTCGATGCTCGGTTGTGCCACGGTTTCCGGGCTGTGCAGTGGATCGAACGTCTGTGTGGTCGTCATTGGTAGAACACCAGCTTTCGTGCGGCGATGAACTGGACGGCGGTGATGATCCCGATGATGACCAGCAGCAGGATCGCGATGGCGGAGGCGAATCCGAACTGCAGGTTCTGGAACCCGGCCTGGTACATCGAGATGGTGGCCGTCGTCGTCGCTGTACCGGGCCCGCCCTTGGTCATGATGAACGGTTGGTCGAACAGCTGCATGGCGTTGATCATCGCGATGACGGTCGCGAACAGGATCGTCGGGCTGATCAGGGGGATCTTGATCTGGAAGAGTGTCCGCCACGGGCCGGCGCCGTCGATCGAGGCGGCTTCCTGGACGTCCACCGGGACCGCCAGCAGCGCGGCGACGAACAACACGAACGTGAAGCCGACCTGTTGCCAGACCACGACCATCACGATCGTGACCTTGGCCCAGAACGGGTCGTTCAGCCAGTGCGCCCCGGGGAGGCCGATCTCGTTGAGGTAGTAGTTGATGAGGCCGAACTTCGTGTCGAAGATGTAGCCCATGAAGATCGACACGGCTGCTGTGGACGCCAGCAGCGGCAGGTAGAACGCGGTGCGGAAGAACACACGGGTGGTGTTGCGCTTCCGGTTGTTCGCCAGCACCGCCAGCAGCAAGCCGAGCGAGATCTGCAGGACGACGATGGCGAGAGCGAGTCCGATGGTGACCCCGAAGGACGCCAGGACCGGCCCGTCGGTGAACAGTCGGACGTAGTTGTCCAGGCCGACCCACTCGGGACTGCTGATCACGTCCCACGAGGTGAACGACAGGCCGAGTGAGGCGAGGATCGGGACGAGGGTGAACACGGCGACGAACACCACCGCGAGCCCGATCATGAGGAAGCCGAACGTGGACTCACGCCGACGGGCACGTTTCGCCGCCGGCCGGCGGGCTGCGACCTCGGCCGCGCGCTGGGTGCGTCGTTCTGTCGTTGCGGTCATCACGATGCCTGCGCTGCGGCCTGCTCGATGTCAGCCTGTAGACCGTCGAGCGCCTTCTTCGCGTTCCCCGACGAGATGGCCTGCGTGGTCCGCTGGTTGAGGGCCGTCGCGAGGGCGTTGTAGTACGGCGGTGCGGAGATGGGCACCGAGTTGTCGAGCTGGTCGTAGAACACCGACCAGTGCTCCGGCCCCGTCGTGGAGTACCGCTCCGCGGTCATCAGCGACTTCTGCGCGGGTGTGGTCACGTTGCCCGGCCACAGCGCGTCGAAGCTCTCCGGCTGCACCATGAGCTTGATGACCTCGAACGCGAGGTCCTTCTGCTTCGACGAGTTGAAGATGCCGTACCCACCGGCGCCGAAGAGCGACTTGTTGCTCTTCCAGGTCGGGAACTCGACGACGTCGAAGCTGCCGTTCCGCATCCCTGCGTTGTGGAGACCGCCGGCCCAGAAGCCGCCGCCGATCGTCATGCCGATCCGGCCGGAGGACATCAGGCCCTGGAGGGTGGCACCACCGCCGACGTCCGGCGAAGGGGACGCGCCGGACTTCTGCAGCTCGATGACGTACTCGAGTGCTTCGACCGCTGCGTCGGAGTTGGCGGTCGGGTCACCCCACTTCCAGCCGCCCTTGCGACCGGTGACGCCGAGCGGGTTGTCGGCGAACGCCTTGCTCTTCCACAACCAGTCGCCACCGGAGTACTTGCCCTCCTGCAGCAGGTTGCCGTCGTTGGCGTACAGGAACGAGGTCCAGCTGCCCCAGAGGCGCACGACCCAGTCGAACGCGTACGTGCCGGAACCGATCTTCGCGAGCCGTTCTGCGGAGGAGTGGAAGTCGTCCATCGACCAGTCGGCCGCGGGGCGCGCGAGGCCGGCCTTGTCGAAGAGTTCGGTCGAGTAGAACATGCTGCCCGCGTTGAAACTGTCGGGGAGCGTGTAGAGGTGGCCCTGGTACATCGTCGACTCGATCAGCGCCGGATGGGCACCGCTGAAGTACGCGTGCAGATCCGACAGGTTCTTCGTGACGAGGTCGTCGAGCGGGGCGAGCAGGTTCTTCGACGCCAGGAGCTGCTGGCCTTCGGTCGCCACGCTGACGATGTCCGGGACGTCGCCCGACGCGACCTGCGTCAGCACCTTGGCGAGGAAGTCGTTCCAGTCCGTGCCGTTGATCGCCGTGACCTCGAGACTCGCCTTCTTGTCCAGTTGCTTGATCTTCGGCTCGATCGCCTTCTGCAGCGCTGTGGCGGCGCTCTGCTCCCCGAAGTAGAGCATCTTCACCGTCCCCGTGTCGCTGCCTCCGCCAGCCGTCGAGCACGCCGCCAACGACCCGATGCCGGCCAGCGCGAGCCCGGCCCCACCGAACTTGAACAGCGTGCGCCGGTTGATGGGAGTGCTGAATCCATTCGTCACGGTCGCTCCTCTCTGAGCGATGATGACCCCGCTCCACGCCGGGCCAATACGTATTTGTGAGGCGATCGTACACAGCGGGCACCGGGGAGGCAATACGTATTTGCTTCTGGCATGATGAGCGGGACGAAGGAGATCCGATGGCGAGCCGAGAACGCACAGCGCAGTCGCACCGCGTCACGATGAAGGACGTCGCACGCCGTGCAGGGGTGTCGCAGCCGACCGTGTCGTTCGTGCTCAACGACCGTCGGGACGTCTCGATCGCTGACGAGACCCGTGCCCGTGTGCTCCAGGCTGCGAAGGAACTGGACTTCCAACCGAACCGGGCTGCGCAGTCGTTGCGCTCGAACCGCTCGTACACGGTCGGCGTCATCGCTGACCGGCTCGTGTCCCAGCCGTACGCCGGGCACATCGTGCTCGGTGTGCAGCAGGCGGTGCAGGAGGCCGGGTACGTCTGCTTCGTGGTCGAGACCGCCCAGACCACCGACGGCGGCAAGGCAGCGGTCGAGAACCTCGTCCGGCAGGGTGTCGCCGGCCTCGTCTACGCGGCGCCCGGACCGGAGTACGTCACCCCGGTCGCAGGGCTCGACCGTGTGCCCACCGTGTTCGTCAACTGCTTCCCGCCCGGCGACACCGACGCCGTGACCGTCCTGGCCGACGAGTTCCAAGGCGGCCGTGACGTCGCCGCCGCGGTCTTCGCCGCCGGCCACACCAGGGTCGCGTTCCTCGGAGGCCCCGAGGACGACTACGCCTGCCAGGAGCGCAAGCGTGGCCTCGAGCGCGCCGCCGCGGATGCAGGGATCGCTCCGGACTCCATCCGCGTCGAGTTCGGGACCTTCCAGGTGGGTTCGGGCTACGACCTCGCGATGGAGGTCCTGACGACCGAGCGGCCGACCGGGATCATCTGCGGGAACGACCGCATGGCGGTCGGCGCACTGATGGCGGCGCAGTCGCTCGGCATGCGCTGTCCCGAGGACGTCAGCATCGTGGGGTTCGACGACCAGCCGGACCTCGCCGATCAGATGCACCCACCGTTGACCACCGTCGCGCTCCCCCACCAGCAGATGGGTTTCGACGCCGGAACCCTGCTGTTGGCGGAGACGGAGCAGCCCGGTCGGCACCTCGTGCCGTGCGGGTACGTCCCCCGGAGCTCACTCGCAGCTCCCCGACCCGAAGGAACCTGATTGGCCGCCACACCCAGCACCCACTTCCGGCCCCCGAACGGCTTCGTCGGGGACGTGATCCCGTTCGAGCACGACGGCACGGCGTGGCTGTTCTACCTGCTCGACGAGCGTCCGGGTGTCCCCCCGCTCGAGCGAGCGACCGGGATGCCGTGGGGAGCCGTGACCACGACCGACTTCGTCGGGTTCGAGAGCAAGGGCGTGGTCCTGCCTTCGGGCGGCGCCGATGCCGGCGACTTCGACTGCTACACCGGAAGCGTCGTGCAGGACGACTCCGGCACCCTGCACCTGTTCTACACCGGGCACAACCCGCGGATCACGACCGAGGTCGACGGCGTCACCAAGGATGCCCAGGTCGTCTGCCACGCGACGTCCTCGGGTGATCTCACGGACTGGACGAAGCACCCCGGATGGGATCTCCCCGCACTCGCCGGGTACTCGCCCGAGGACTGGCGCGACCCCTTCGTGTTCCGTCCGTCTGCCGAGGGGCCGTGGCAGATGCTCCTGGCAGCGCGTCGACGCGACGAACCGTACCGACGATCCGGTCTGGTCGCGCGACTCGAGTCCGACGACCTCGTGACCTGGCGCGACGCGTCACCGCTCTGGGAACCCCACCGCTTCATCACCCAGGAGTGCCCCGACGTCTTCCAGTGGGGCGGATGGTGGTACCTCGTGTACTCGGAGTTCTCGGACGCGTTCTGCACGCGCTACCGCATCGCGACGTCCCCGGACGGGCCGTGGCTCGCTCCGGCGGACGACACCGTCGACGGGCGCGCGTTCTACGCCTCGAAGACGCTGGCGCTCGACGGCGAGCGGTACTTCGTCGGTTGGATCGCGTCGAAGGAGGGCGACCGCGACGACGGGGCCTGGCAGTGGGCCGGGACCATGGCCACCCTCCAGGCACACCAGCGGGTGGACGGGTCGTTGCGCTTCGACCTGCCCGAAGCCGTGAAGGCCGCGTACTCCGACGAGGTCGACGTGACCTCGGCCTTCCAACCGCGCAACGGCGCAGATCCGACGGTCGGTGCCGGCGCCGCCACGCGGTACGCGTCGTGGGTCGGTCCGGAACTCCCCACGGAGGCGCTGGTCAGCATGGACATCGACCTCGCGGCGGACACGAAGTCGCTCGGACTGCTCCTGCGCACCAGCGACGACACCGAGGACGGCTACGCACTGCGTCTCGAACCCGATCGGAACCGGCTCGTCCTGGACCGGTGGCCGCGCGGCAGCACCGGCACCGAGCAGTGGCAGATCCTCGGTGACGTGCCGCACGCCGTGGAACTGGAACGTGCCGTGCAGCTCGCCCCGGGCACGCACCGGGTCGACGTCCACCTCGACGGCGACGTCTGCGTGGCCGTGGTGGACGGCAGCGTCGCTCTGAGCACGCGGCTCTACGACCGGCCCGCCGGTCGGGTGGGGCTGTTCGTGCAGGACGGCGCCTTCACCCTCGAGCGGTTGACGATCCGGACGCGCTGACCCCGGCACGAGCACCGGAGCGCGCACCAGCACCGGAACCAGCGGGCACCGGCACCAGCACCAGCACCAGCACCAGCACGGGCCGTCAGCGCAGGATGCCGAGCGCCCGGGCCTCGGACACCGCGGCGGTGCGGGAACCGACGCCGAGCTTGGAGAACACGTGCACCAGGTGTGACTTCACGGTGGCGTCGGTGATGTGCAGGCGTGCCGCAACATCGACGTTCGAGGCGCCCTCGGCGACGAGCCCGAGGACCTCGATCTCGCGAGCGGACAGGCTGACCCTTGGCGCACGCATCCGTGCCATCAGGCGGCTCGCGACCGCCGGTGCGAGGGCGCTCTCACCGGCGGCTGCGGCGCGGATCGCGGCGAGCAACTCGTCGGGTGGCGTGTCCTTGAGCAGGTACCCGCTGGCCCCCGCTTCGACGGCGCCCAGGATGTCGCCGTCGCTGTCGTAGTTGGTGAGGACCAGGACGTACGGCGCGGCGTCGGTCGACCGGATCTGCCGGGTGGCGTCGGCACCGGTGCGGTCCTGCCCGAACTGCAGGTCCATGAGCACGAGGTCCGGGTCCACGGACGCCACGAGGGCGGCGGCTTCGTCGGGGGTCGCGGCCTCCCCGACGACGTCGATGTCGACGGCCCCGTCGAGGAGTGCGCGCAGGCCGGCGCGGACGACGGGGTGGTCATCGGCGATGAGGAGTCGGATCACGGCTCACCGACCTCCACGGTCGCGGTGATGGTGGTGCCGTGCCCGGGTGCGCTGTCGATGGTGAGACGGCCACCGAGCTGGTCGACGCGTTCACCCATCGCGCGGAGCCCGAACGCGTCGGACGTGCCGGAGCGGGTGCCGGTGTGGTCGGGGTCGAACCCGGTGCCGTCGTCCTGCACCCGCAGGGACGCGTGCGTCGCGGTGACGTCGAGGGTGATGTCGACGGTCGTGGCGCCGGCGTGCTGGGCGACGTTCGCCACGGCACCCTGGGCGATGCGCAGCAGAGCGGTCTGCACGTCCATCGTCAACTCCGACGATTCGGGTGCTGCGGTCACGGTGATGCCGAGTCCCTCGCGGTGCCACTGGTCGCTGAGGCGGCGCAGCGCCGCGGGGAGTCCCGCGTCGAGGGACGGCGGTGCGAGCTCCCGGATGAACCGCCGGGTGTCTGCGAGACCGTCGGCCGCGGTGGCGCGTGCGAGGCGGATGTGCTCGATGCCCGGGCGGTCGCTGTCGGCTGCTTCGGCGGCGTGGAGGAGCATCTGGATGCTCGAGAGGTCCTGCGCGACGGTGTCGTGGATCTCGCGTGCCAGGCGGGCGCGTTCGGTGAGGACACCCTGCTGCCGTTCGGTCGCGGCGAGTCGGTCGCGGGTGGCGAGCAGTTCCGCCAGGAGTGCCTCCCGCTCGACGGACTCACGGGCGAGCGCGCGGTAGCCGAGGCCGATGAGCAACGCGACCCCGGCACCGACGAGGGGGCCGATCACCCCGCCCACGGTGAATCCGCCGTGCAGGCCCAGGGCGAGGACCGCGATCAGGGTGGCTGCGACCACTGCGGCCGGCCCGACGATCCTTGGCAGGACGTGCAGGTAGAGGAAGAACAGCGGGAACACCAGGTACGCCGCTTCCGGCACCAGGACGAGCAAGGCCACCCACACGGCGGTCAAGGCGGTGATCCAAGCCGCACCCACCACGGCTCGGCGTGTCTCCGGCGCGGCGGCGACACCGGCACCGAGCAGGTAGAGGACCGCGAACCCGACCACCAGGGCGATCGCCGCCCACATGGTCGGGTCGCGGACGACGAGGACGCGGACGACCACGAGCGCCACGAGCGCGGCGAACAGCACGTGCAGTCCGGTGCGGAGCCCGACGAACACGGGCGTGAGGGTGCTGTGTGCCATGTCCGTTGCAGCGTACGGCGGCCACGGCCCACCTGGCATCAACCAGAAGTCGGACGAGAGCAGTCAACCTCCCGGCGATGGCACCGCGACCGGCGACGGCGAGGCTCGTCTGGACGGCGGGGAGCGTCCCTGCTGTCGGGAAGGAACCATCGTGTTCGTCGCTTGGCGTGACCTCCGAGCCGCCCGTGGCAGGTTCGTGCTGATCGGGTCCGTGGTGTCGTTGATCACCCTGCTCGTCGGTTTCCTCGCCGGTCTGACCGGAGGGCTCGGCGCACAGGACGTGTCCGCGGTCCTCGGCCTCCCCGGGAACCGCCTCGTCCTGCAGGAGCCCTCGACCGGACAGCCGTCGTTCTCGCAGTCGACGATCGACGCCGCGACGGTCTCCGCGTGGCGGCAGTCCTCGGGCGTCGAGCACGTCACGCCGATCGGGATCGCACAGGGGCGGGCCGAAGCGCACGCCGAGACCGCACCAGCGGTGGCCGTCGCCCTGTTCGGCGTGCCGCGGGGAGCCCCCGCGTCGACGGTCACCGACCTGGCTCCGCGGTCCGACGACACGGTGGGCCTGTCCGCCGGCGCAGCGAAGGACCTCGACGTCGCCGTCGGGGACGCCGTCACGATCGCCGCAAGGACCTACCGGGTCGCCACCGTCGGCGGAGACGCCTGGTACAGCCACACCCCCGTCGTCGCGCTCTCCCCGACGGCGTGGGCGTCGACCGACCGGCGCCTCGGCGGGGACGGCGAAGCGACCGTGCTCGCCGTCTCCGGTGCGCCGGACTGGGGCAGCACGGCGGACCGCACGCACACCGTCGCCGCGTCGCCGCTCGCCAGCCTCACCGCGCTCGACACGTTCAAGTCGGAGGTCGGGTCGCTCGGACTCATGATCGTGATGCTCTTCGGAGTCTCCGCACTCGTCGTCGGGGCGTTCTTCACCGTGTGGACGCTGCAGCGTGCCGACGACATCGCCGTCCTGAAGGCCCTCGGGGCCTCCGACGCGTCGCTCGTCGGCGATGCCCTCGGCCAGGCACTCGTCGTCCTGGCCGTGGGCGTCGGGGTCGGGATCGGTCTCGTGTCGGTCCTGGGGACGCTCGCGAACGATGTCCTGCCGTTCCTGCTCAGCCCGCTCACCACCCTGCTGCCGGCCGCCGTGATGGTCGTCCTCGGCCTCGCCGGTGCCGCTGTCGCACTCCGCACCGTCACCAAGGCCGACCCCCTCACCGCACTCGGGAGCAACCGATGATCACCCTCGACGACGTCACCCTCACCTTCCCCGACGGCGACTCCCGCATCACGGCGGTGGACCGCGTGTCCCTGACCGCTCCGAACGGCGTGGTCACGGGCATCACCGGGCCCTCCGGCTCCGGGAAGTCCTCGCTCCTCGCCGTCGCTGCGACCCTGATCCGCCCGGACTCCGGGCACGTGTGGATCGACGACGTCGACGCAGCGACCCTGAGCCGGAACGAGGCGACGACGCTCCGCCGCGACCAGGTCGGCATCGTGTTCCAGCAGTCGAACCTCATCGAGTCGCTCACCGCGCGGGAACAGCTGCTCGTCATGGCGGAGCTCGGTGGCGGCCGCCGAGACCGGACCGCGGTGCACACCCGTGCCGATGCGCTGCTGGCAGCGGTCGGTCTCGCCGAGCACCGCGGCAAACGTCCCGCGCAGCTCTCCGGTGGCCAGCGGCAACGGGTCGCCATCGCCCGCGCCCTGGTGAACACCCCGTCCGTCCTGCTGGTCGACGAACCCACCAGCGCACTCGACCAGGAGCGGGGCGCCGAGATCATGGCGCTGATCGCGCGTCTCACGCACGAGCAGGGCACGGCGACGATGCTCGTCACGCACGACCTCGTCCACCGCGACGCGCTCGACCGCCTGGTCACCGTCGTCGACGGCCGCCTGACCGATGCCTGAGCGTTCGTCCCCCGAAATTCCCAACTGTGACGTATTCGAGACCTCGAGGCGCGCAAAGGGTGCCGATCTTCCACTGGTTTATCTCATGAGCGTGTTAGCGTGGCGCACATGACCGACACCACCACCGTCGTCTCGCCGGCATCTCCGGCGACCGCAGCACCCCTCCGTGAGGTCGGCGCCCTGATCCGGGGCGCCCGCAAGGGCCGCAGCATGACGCAGGCCCAGCTCGCCGAACGCGTCGGCACCAGCCAGAGCGCGATCAACCGCATCGAGCAGGGTGGGCAGAACCTGTCCCTCGAGATGCTCACCCGCATCAGCGACGCCCTCGACCAGCAGATCGTCTCGATCGGCGGCGCTCCGCAGCGTGCCCACCTTCGGGTGCAGGGCGGCCGGAAGCTCAGTGGCTCCATCGCGGTGAACTCGAGCAAGAACGCCGCCGTGGCACTGCTCTGCGCCTCGCTGCTGAACCGCGGCGTGACCCGTCTGCACAAGGTCGCCCGGATCGTCGAGGTCGACCGCATCATCGACGTGCTCCGCAGCCTCGGCGCGAGCGTCACGTGGTCCGAGGACGGTGAGACCCTCGAGATCGTCGCCCCCGAGGACCTGCGCCTCGACGCGATCGACGCCGACGCCGCCCGTCGCACCCGCAGCGTGCTCATGTTCCTCGGCCCGCTCAGCGGCCGGTTCGAGTCCTTCCGCCTGCCCTACGCCGGCGGTTGTGACCTCGGCACCCGCACGGTCGAGCCGCACCTCATCGCGCTGCGTCCGTTCGGCGTCGACGTCGAAGCGACGTCCGGCTGGTACGAGGTCGACGTCGCCAACCAGGCCGTCCCCACCAAGTCGGTCGTGCTGACCGAGCGCGGCGACACCGTGACCGAGAACGCGATCCTCGCCGCCGCCGCCCGCGACGGTGAGACCGTCATCCGGAACGCCAGCCCCAACTACATGGTGCAGGACCTCTGCTTCTTCCTCGCGCTGCTCGGGGTGCAGATCGAGGGCATCGGCACCACCACGCTCCGCATCACGGGCAAGAGCCGCATCGACGAGGTCGTGGACTACTGGCCGAGCGAGGACCCGGTCGAGGCCATGAGCCTGCTGACCGCCGGCATCGTCACCGCCTCGACCCTCACCGTGACCCGGGCGCCGATCGAGTTCCTCGAGATCGAGCTCGCGACCCTGGCCGAGATGGGCCTGCGCTTCGACGTCACCGAGGAGTACGCCGCCGCCAACGGTCGCACCCGCCTCGTCGACATCACGGTCCACCCGTCCGAACTGCACGCGCCGATCGACAAGATCCACGCGATGCCGTTCCCGGGCCTGAACATCGACAACCTGCCCTTCTTCGTCGTGATCGCGGCCATGGCCGAGGGCACCACGCTCGTGCACGACTGGGTGTACGAGGGCCGGGCGATCCACCTGCTCGACCTCACCCGCCTGGGCGCCAGCGTCACCCTGCGTGACCCGCACCGCCTCGACGTGACCGGTCCGACGCACTTCTCCGGCGCCGAGATCAGCTGCCCGCCGGCACTGCGGCCCGCCGTCGTGATCCTGCTGGCGATGCTCGCGGCCAAGGGTGAGAGCGTCCTGCGCAACGTGGGCATCATCGCCCGTGGCTACGAGCAGCTGCAGGAGCGCCTCAACTCGCTCGGTGCGTCCATCGAGACGTTCCACGACTGACGCGGGCCCCCGCAAGACACCGGTGTTCGCCGGTCGAACACGCGCAGAACGCGGTTCGGCACGCGAACACCGGTGTTTTGCGAGCCCGACCTGACGCGCCGTCCCCGCAAGTGGGGACGGGCCGTCACCCGTCTGACGGGGTCCCCACGGGCCTCCAGGCCGATGCCCAGGAACGCTCCATGTGCCGCCCAGCCCGGACGGGCTGGATGGGCAGATGGCCACGAGATCGCTCCTGACCGTCCCCCTGCTCATCACCGTCGCGGCCGCCGCGGCGGCCTGGCTCGTGCTCGGCCCCGCCGCAGCGCTCGCCTTCGTCGCCCTCGCGTTCCTCGAGATCGCGATGGCTGCGGACTCGTCCGTGCCGATGGCCGGCATCGCCGGACGCCTGCACTCCCCCGCCCGCCGGCTGTTCCTGTCACTCGGGATCGTCGCGGGCGTGCTCGCGATGCGGCTGCTGCTGCCGCCGGCCGCCGTCGCGGTCGGTGACGCGACCGACCCGGCGAGCTCCGTCGAGGAGGCCGTCTTCGCACCCGGCTCGTTCTCCGCGCACCTGGCCGAGGTGCGTCCCGCCCTGGCCGCCTTCGGCGCCGCGTTCATCTGGCAGGTCTTCGCCGAGTACCTGTTCAACACCGACCGCGCGTCCCGCAGGTCGTGGCTGGGCAGCCTGGAGGCGCGACTCGCCTCCGTCGCGCGACCGCGCGTCTGGTCGCTGGTCACCGCCACGACGGGGGTCGTCGTCACGTCCGTCCTCGTCGGGTCGCGTGCCGGGTGGGCGCCCGGTGTGCTGCTGCCGGTCGCGATCGGCGGGGCTGCCGGGATCGCCGCGTACCTCGTGTCGAAGTGGACCGCGACGTGGGCGCTGCGCCCCGGGTCCGGGGGTGGCCCGTCGGACACGGAGTCGATCGGGATCGGCCGCGGTGCCTGGCGGATCCACCTGTACGCGTCGACCGTCGTGTTCGAGCGGGGGCTCGTGGTGTTCATGCTCTTCGAGATCCTCGACGGCGTGTACAGCCTGTCGGGGTCCGGGCCGCTCGGGTCGGACGGGCTCGGGGCGCTCGAGCAGGCCGCCGTCGCGGTCGGGGCGATCGGGGTCGGCGCGGTGTTCCTGGCCCGCCTGACCTCGCGGGTCGACCAGGCCGCGGGGCTGAAGCGGTTGCGGTACCTGAAGGCCGGGGCGGCGTACGTGCTCGGGGTGCTGTCGGTCCTGCTCTGGGCGAGCCTGCTCGTGCCGATCCCGGGCGTGGTCGTCGGGTGGTTCGGGACCGTCGTGATCGGGTCCGCGCTGGTGAGCAGCCTGCCGTGGCGCGCGTGGTGGCGACGGGTGGTGCGTCGGCCGCGGACGGTCTGACGCGGAAGCGGCTGGCTCTGAGCGCGTCGTCCCGTCCCGTCCCGGTGCGATCGGTACCGCGCAGCGGTGCGGCGCGTCGTTCGGCTGTTCTGGAAGGATCCACCGTGGATCGGCGTTGACTTGCGGGTCGGACGACGATCGGAGTGCACGTGCTGGGACCGGAACTGGTGGTCGTGCTCGGCCTCGCCATCGCGCTGACGGCGGCGGTCGCCGACCGGATCCGGATCGCGCCGCCCGTGCTGCTCCTGGTCTTCGGCGCACTGCTGGGGCTCGTCCCCGAGTTCGCGGACGTCGAGCTCCCCGCCGAGGCGGTCCTGCTGCTGTTCCTGCCGGCGCTGCTGTACTGGGAGAGCCTGACGACGTCGCTCCGCGAGATCCGGAAGAACCTGCGCGGCATCGTCCTGATGGGCACCCTGCTCGTCGTGGTCACCGCCGGTGCCGTCGCCACCCTGCTGCACCTGCTCGGCATGCCCTGGGGCCCCGCATGGGTGCTCGGCGCCGCGGTCGCGCCGACCGACGCGACCGCGGTCGGCGTGCTCACCAAGATGCTGCCGCGCCGGAACGTCACGGTGCTCCGCGCCGAGAGCCTGGTGAACGACGGCACGACGCTGGTGGTCTACGGCATCGCGGTGGCCGTCACCGTCGGCACGCAGGAACTCACGTTCTGGGGTGTTTCCGGCATGCTCGCGCTGTCGTACGTCGGCGGGGTCGCCGCCGGGCTCGCCGCCGCCTGGATCGGCACGATGGTGCTGCGCCGGGTCGACACCGTCGTGCTCGAGAACCTCGTCACCCTGCTCGTGCCGTTCGCGGCCTTCCTGGCCGCCGAGGCGATCGGCGCCTCCGGCGTGCTCGCCGTCGTCGCCGCGGGCATCGTCGTCAGCCAGGTCGGGCCGAAGCTCGACCGCGCCGAGACCCGGCAGCAGGTCCGGGCCTTCTGGTCGTTCCTGACCTTCCTGCTCAACGGGGCACTGTTCGTCCTGGTCGGCATCGAGGCGATGGTCGCCGCACGCGCGCTCGACCCCGCGGACCTGCTGCGCGGGACGGGGATCGTCTTCGCGGTCGCGGTGCTGCTGGTGATCGTGCGCTTCGCGTTCCTGAACGCTGCGGGTGGGACGATCTGGCTCGTCACCCGACGCACCGGCGGAGAACCCCGTGAGGGACACCGTGACCGGCTGGTCAGCGGCTTCGCCGGGTTCCGCGGCGCCGTGTCGCTCGCCATGGCCGTCGCCGTGCCGCGCACCCTCGAGTCCGGCGGGGGCTTCCCCGAGCGCGACCTCATCGTCTTCGTCACCGCGGGGGTGGTCATCGTCACGATCGTCGGGCAGGCCCTGGTGCTGCCGGCCGTCCTGCGCCGCGCCGCGCTGCCCGAGGACGAGTCGGTCAGCGACGAACGTCGCTACGCCGAACGCACCGCGATCGAGGAGGCCCTCGACGCACTCCCCCGCCTCGCACGGTCGACAGGCGCCGACCGTGCGACGGTCGCTCGTCTGCGGAAGGACTACGAGGCCCACCTCGACGTGATCGAGGCCCGCGAGGGGGACGACGACGACCACCCCGCACTCCAGCGGCACGACAACGCGGTCGCCCTCGAGCTCGCACTGGTGCAGCACAAGGCGAAGACCCTGCTGCGCCTGCGCGACGCCGACGAGATCGACGACCTGGTGCTGCGGCAGGTGCGCGCCGGGTACGACGCGGAGGAGGCGCGGTTGGACGGCATCGAGTCGGTGGCGTCACCGCCCACGTCGTCGTAGGGCGCCCTCCCGGGCACACCTGGTCGAAGCCGGCGTACCCGGTCTGTTGTGCTCACCAGGGACGCCCGTTTCCGGTTCCCGTCGCAGCGGGAACGCTAGCCTGGCCACAGTGATCCTCCGTCTCTCTCGGTGACCCACTGGTCGCCCAGCACCACCGGTTCGCCCCGCCGACGCGCGGGGGTGGTCTCGTGCGCCCGGACGGGGAACTCCATCAGGAGCTCCCCCACACCCGGCACACCATCCAGACCACCAGAGGAAGACCACTCCATGACGACCACCGACCGGTCCGCCCTGCGCGCGGACTGCGGCAACTGCTTCGCGCTCTGCTGCACCGCCTTCGGGTTCCAGCGTTCCGCCGACTTCCCGATCGACAAGCCCGCCGGCACCCCGTGCGGGAACCTCGCTGACGACTTCTCCTGCACCATCCACCAGACGCTCCGGCCGCGGGGGTTCCGGGGGTGCACCGTCTTCGACTGCTCCGGTGCGGGCCAGTACGTGTCGCAGACCCTCTACGACGGGGTCAGTTGGCGTGACCACCCTGACTCCCGCGCGGAGATGTTCCGGGTGTTCCCGATCGTCCGCCTGCTGCACGAGATGCTCTGGCACCTCGCCGAGGCGCAGGACCGTGCGGTCACGCCCGACTCGGCGGAGGACGCCGGGCTCCTGACGCGGGAGATCCGGCGCGTGCTCGTCGCAGGTCGCCCGACGCTCCTGGCGCTCGACGTCGAGCCGCTGCACGAACGCGTCCGGGACGTCCTGGTCGAGCTGAGCGGCGAGGTCCGGGCCAGGTACCGCGCCGGCCAGGACGATTCACGGGCCGGATTGCTGCGACCGGGGGCCGACCTCGCCGGTCGTGATCTGCGGGGCCGGCCGATGGCCGGCGCCGACCTGCGGGGTGCCACCGCGATCGGGGCGGACCTGCGCGGCGTGGACCTGTCCGGCGTCGACTTGCTCGGGGTCGATCTGCGGGACGCCCGGCTCGACGGAGCGGATCTGTCCACCGCGCTGTTCCTCACGCAGGCGCAGGTGAACGCGGCAGGCGGTGACACCGCCACGATGCTGCCCGACGGGATCGACCGACCGTCGCACTGGGTATCGGAGGTGGTCGAGCGGACCGTGCACCGGATCCCCCGGAACTGACATCCGTTCTCATCTATAAATGTATTGCAACTTCTGCATGCGTGGCCTACGCTGAGGGCATCCCAACCGTCGATCAGCAGGAGGTCACCATGGCCGAGCACGAGAACAGCGCAGAGCACACCGTCGCCGAGCACACCCACCAGGACGGCTGCGGCCACGAGACGGTCCAGCACGAGGACCACGTGGACTTCGTCCACGACGGCCACAAGCACGCCCAGCACGGCGACCACTACGACGAGCACTGATCTCCTGATCAGCGCAGGCCCGTGATCAGCACCGATCAACGGACCTGCACGACGGCCCCGACGCACCGCGCCGGGGCCGTCGTGTTGCATGCACGTATGCGCGTGCGCTTACATGAGTCCATGTCAGACGGGATCGAAGCAGCGGCGGACCTCTTCAAGGCGCTCTCCTCGCCGGCGCGACTGCGGATCCTCTCCGCGTTGATCGCCGGACCGTCCGACGTCGGCTCGCTCGCCGACGCGACCGAGCTCTCGCAGCCGCTCGTCTCCCAGCACCTGCGCACGCTGCGGCTCGCAGGCATCGTGCAGGTCGAGCGCATCGGGCGGAACGCCGTCTACTCGCTCCACGACGAGCACATCGCCCACATCGTCGGCGACGCGGTCAGTCACGTCAGCGAAGCCGGAACCGACACCGACTGAACCGGCTGCTGCTGCCAGACACCGCTCAGCAGCACTCGCAACCGACAGCTGCACGCTCCCCCGTCAGCGCGGCGACGGGCTGCTTGCACGCGTCGCCGCGCCAGGCTTCGAGCCCCTCACGCACGGCGAACCCGACCACGACGAGGCCGGCGAGCGGATCGGCCCACCACCAGCCGAACAGCGTGTTCGCCAGCAGGCCGAGCAGCACCGCCGCCGACAGGTAACTGCAGATCAGCGTCTGCTTCGAGTCGGCGATCGCGGAGGCCGAACCGAGCTCACGTCCGGTCCGCCGTTCGACGAGGCTCAGGAACGGCATGACCGCCAGGCTCACCGCGGCGAGGACGATGCCGACCGGGCTGTGCTCCGGTGAGCGGACACCCGTGAACGTCAGGACGGCGTCGATGCTGACCACGGCAGCGAGCCCGAAGAACGAGACCGCGATCACCCGGAGCGCCGTCCGCTCCCGCGCCTCCGGGTCCCGCGCGGCGAACTGCCACGCGACGGCCGCTGCCGACAGGACCTCGACGATCGAGTCGAGCCCGAAGCCGATCAGCGCGGTGGACGACGCCACCGAACCGGCGGCGATCGCCACGACGGCCTCGAGCACGTTGTAGGCGATGGTCGCCGCGACGATCCAGCGGATCCGTCGCCGGAGGACGCCAGCACGGACCGGCGTGAGCGAAACCACGGCGGCGGTCACCGCTCTGCCCCGCAGCCGACGTCCACGGCGCAGCCGTCACCGTCACCATCGCCGTCGCCGTCGACGTCGACTGCCAGCACCACGTCGACCAGGGACTCGAGCGCGCGGGTGATGTTGCCGTCCGCGATCTCGTAGCGGGTCCGCCGTCCCTCGGGCACGGCGACGACGATCCCGCAGCCGCGCAGGCACGCCAGGTGGTTCGACACATTGGTCCGGGTCAGCTCGAGTTCCTCGGACAGCCGCGCCGGGTAGCCGGGGTCGTCGAGCAGTCGGAGCAGGATCCGCGCTCGGGTCGGGTCGGACAGTGCCCGTCCGAGCCGGTTCAGGACATCGAGCCGCGGGGCAATGGTCAGCATGCGCTGACCATACATCGGGCCGCGCCCAGACCGCCACAAGTCCGGACGACACGTCTCGCCCTCGGACATCGCGCGAGCTCAGACGTCCCCGAGCCGCCGCCCGGTCAGCCCGTCGTTCCAGCTCGTGCGTCCGCCGGGAGCACGCGACTCGTGCACGCCGTCGTGGCCGCTCGGTCGATCGCAGCGCCAGCGGTCGAAGACGCTGCAGCAGCGGTGGTCGGGTCGGTGGTCGGTGTCGTGGTTCTCGTGCATCGCACCGATGAGACGTCACGACGCAGCGTTTCGTCACGAACCGGCGCCGAACTCCCTGCACCACGAACGATGGTGAGCAGGAACGGTCGAGTCCCCCTTCAGCACCCGACCGTTCCTGCTCACCAACCGCTCGCGACGCGAGCGAAGCCCGCGCCCGCGACCCCGCGCCTAGCGCCTAGCGCTTGAGGTTCGTGAGCTCCTGCAGCACCTCGTCCGAGGTCGTGATGATGCGGGCGTTCGCCTGGAACCCACGCTGCGCCACGATCAGGTTCGTGAACTCCTGCGACAGGTCGACGTTCGACATCTCGAGCGTCCCTGCCGCGAGCGAACCGACGCCGGCCGAACCGGGGCCCCCGACCGTCGCACCGCCCGAGTTCGCGGTCGCGCGGTAGCCCGACGCCCCGGTCTTCTCCAGGCCGGCGGGGTTGGCGAAGGTGGCCAGCGCGATGCGGCCGAGCGCGAGCGACGCACCGTTCGAGAACGTGCCGGTCACGGTGCCGTCCTTCGAGATCGAGTAGCCCTGCAGCGCCCCGGCCTCGCGGCCGTTCTGCGAGCCGATCGCCGCGGTGTTGAGCGAGGCGAACCCGGTCAGGTCACCCATGTCGACCCGGATGCCGCCGACGGCGAGGGTGCCGCCGGCGGTCAGCTTGCCGTCGGTGCCGAAGGTCAGCGAGGTGGTCGCCGTGGTGCCCTGTCCGTTGCGCCCGGTGACGTCCCAGCCGCCGGCGGTGCGCGTGTAGGCGAGCGACATCGTGTGCTTGGCACCGGAGGCGTCGTACACGGTGGCCTCGCGCGTGATGGTCTGGCCGACGGCGGTCTCGGACGGCAGGTTGCCCGCGACGGTGGCCGCGGTGGTGCGGACCGCCGGGGCTGCTGCTTCGAGCGGCAGCGTGATGTCGGACAGCTGCCCGTTCTCGTTGACGACGCCGTTCGTGGCCGGGTAGCCCTGCACGATCTTGCCGTCGGCGGTGACCAGGCGGCCGTTCGCGTCGAAGTCGAACGCCCCGGCGCGGGTGTAGACGGTGTCGTTGCCCAGGCGGGTGACGAAGAACCCGTCGCCCGAGATCATCAGGTCGGTGGCCTTGCCGGTGGCCTGCGCCGACCCCTGCGAGAAGTTCGTGGAGACCCCGGCGACCTGCACGCCCAGGCCGATCTGGGCCGGGTTCGTGCCGCCGATGCCGGTCTGCGGTCCGCCGGCACCCTGGGTCATCTGCGACAGGGTGTCCTGGAACACGGTGGTCGACGACTTGAAGCCGACGGTGTTGACGTTGGCGATGTTGTTGCCGGTGACGTCGAGCATCTGCTGGTGGGAGCGGAGGCCGGAGATCCCGGAGTAGAGCGAGCGGAGCATGGTGCGTCCTTTCGGAGAGGCAGGGAGATCGAGGGAGAACGAGGAACAGCGAAGAACGGAGCAGCGGGCGTCAGGACGCCGGAGCGGTGGTGGTGATGCCGGAGATCACGTCGAGAGCGACCTCCTTCCCGTTCACGGTGACCGTGGGCACGCTCTTCGCGTACGACACGGCCGAGGCGGTCCCGGTGACGGACCCGCCCGAGTCGGCGTCGGTGTAACTGACCTGCTTGCCGACGAGGTTCGCCGCGGCGATGCGCATCTGGAGCGAGAAGTTCTCGTTCCCCGTCGTGGTCTGGTTGGTGATCTGCTCCATCATCGCGAGCTGCGTCTGCTGGCCGATCATCTGGTTGGTGTCCATCGGCGACGACGGGTCCTGGTTGCGCAGCTGCGTGACGAGCAGCTTCATGAAGACCTCGGAGTCCATCGTCTGGGACTTCTGTGCGGTGGAGTTCGCGGCGAGGGCCGCGGCCTGCGCGGTCGGGTCCACGCTGCCGGTGATGCCGTCGATGGGCATGGTGCGTTCCTGTTCGTGAGCCGGATCAGGCGAGGACGTCGAGTCCCGCGGTGCGGATGGAGGGCGTGTGGGTGGCGGGCTGCGTGCGCGGGGTGCCCCGCGCCTCCAGTCCGGGGTCGCCAGGCAGCACACGTGCGGCCGGGCGCTCGTCGCGACCCGGCGCGTCCTGCGGCTGGTTCTGCGACGACAGGTCGAGCGTGGTGCTCACACCGGTGCCGCCGGCGTCGCGTCGCAGGTCCGGCAGCACCTGGCGGACGGCCTCGCGGCCGGCGTCCGACGCGGCGAACAGCTCGACGTGCATGCCGTGCGCGGTGACGTGCGCGCGCACCGTGACCGGGCCGAGGCTGTCCGGCACGACCTGCACGGTGACGACGTGCTCGCCGGGGCCGGCCTGTGCGAGCGTGAACACCGGTCGCGCCAGCTGCTGGGCGAGCGGCGCCGGGGCCGGCGCGGTCGCCGCGGCGGGCGCGGCGGTCGGCGTCGTCGACATGACGAACGGGGTCTCGCCACCGCGGCTGGGGACGACGGCCGGGAGGCCCGGATCGCCCGGCGTCGACGCCTGCTGCTGGGTCCCGTGGCCGGCTCGGGAGCCGGTGCCGGCTGCCGGGGCGGCACCCGCTGCGACGGCCGGCAGCGGGGCCGGGGTGCCGGTGGAGGTGGCTTCGTCGGTCCGCGTCGGTGCCGCGGCCGGGATCGCCGCCGCCGGGACAGCGACGGTGGCGCCGGCGACCGCGGTCGGCGCGGGGGCGGTGCCCGGAGCGGCCTCGGAGGCAGCTGCCGGCGACGCGGTGCCCCTCGGCGGCACCGCGGGCGCCGACGGAGCGGTCGCCGTCACCGCGGGCACGGCCGGCGCCGTCGCCGGTGCCTGCTGCGGGGCGACGGAAGCGGTTCCGCTCGTCGGCGTCGGGGCGGACGAGGTCTGTGACGCCGTGTCCGCGGCCGGCACCGGCACCGGCTTCGGTGTGGTCGTCGGGATCGCAGCGGTCCCGTCGGTTGCGTGCGGGCCAGCCACGGACGGCTCCCCCGTGCGGACGGCGGCCTGGCCCGCCGTCGTGCTCGTGGCGACGGCAGCCGGAGCGGCCGGTGCGGCTGGCGTGGCCGTGAGCCCGACGGCGAGCAGCGACTGCGCGTCGACGGACGTGGGATCGGTCGCCGGCACCGACCGGTCCGACGTCGAGGTCGAGGTCGACGCGGACGGCGTGACAGCGGTGCTCGGCGTCGCGGCCGAACCGTCCGCTGTGCGGCCCTCGGTGTCGTCCCGCTCGGCAGCACCGTCGCCGGCTCGCCGCTCGGTCGCGACGGCGGCGGTCAGTGCCGCACCGAAGGACCCGGCAGCCGCAGGGTCGGACGCTGCACCCCGGGTGGGGCTCGGTGCGGTGGGCACGGACGGCTGGGTGGCGATGGTCAGGCTCATGCGGCGCTCCCGGACTGCATCATGGACAGCAGCGCGGCGGTCTGCAGGTCGGTCGCGGAACGCGCAACCGAGGCGCTCGGCGCGGTGACGGCCGCCGGGGCCGCCTGCGCGGGGACGATCCGCCGGATCGTCGCGATGTCGCCGTCGGAGTACCAGTTGTCGACGATCCGGACGTCCTTGCCGGGGCGCGGCGCGTGCAGCACCTTGCCGTCGCCGACGTAGATGACGACGTGGCCCTCGCCCTTCGGGATGATCAGGTCCCCGGGCTGGGCGTCCTTGAGGGAGCCGACCTCGACGCCCATCTTCGCCTGGTCCGGCACAACCCGGGGCATCGTGACCCCGAGGTCCTTGAAGACCGTCTGCACCAGGCCCGAGCAGTCCATGCCCGCGGTCGTCTCCCCGCCGAACACGTACGGCACGCCGAGGTACTTCTTCGCGTCGGCCACGACGTCAGCCCCGGTGGCACCGCTGCCGGTGGCGAGGGTGCCGGCCCCGGCGTCGACCGAGGTCGCGGGGGCACGGGTGGCCGTCGGGGTGGCCGAGGCCGTCGCACCGGCAGCGGTCGCGGCGCCGGTCGTGCCGTCGGTGGTGGCGAGGGCGTCCGCGAAGGCCGCGGACCCCGCGGCACCGCTGGCGGCGGAGGCGCTCGGGGCAGCCGTGGCCGTCCCGCCGCGCAGCGTGTCGATCTGGGACCGGATCTCCGAGATCCGGGAGAGCACCGCTTCGACACTCATCGGGCACCACCTTCCGTGCGGCGTCGTGCCGCGATCTCGTCGAGGGCGTTCTGTTCGGTCCGGAGTTCCTCGGCCGCCTGCTGCTCGGTGTGCTTGCCCTCGAGCTTCTCGAGTCCGACGGCGGCACGGCGGGCGGCGGTGTAGTCCTGCTGCGCCCGGTCGGCGTCCGCGCGGCGGTTCTGCACGACGGCGTCGAGCTCCTCGAGCATCCCGCGCGTCGCGGCACGTGCTGCGGCGACGGCGCTCAGGGTGGCGGCGTCCTGGATCGGCCGGGCGTCCTCGCTGTCGGCGAGGCTCCGGCGTGCGGCGATCCGGGCGTCGGCCGCGTCACGCACACGCTCGTTCGCGGTGGCGAGCGTGGCGGCGGCACGGTCCTGCTGGGTGTGCCGCAGGCGCAGGAGCCCGGCGAGCGGGAAACGGCGGGCCATCACGACACCCCCAGCTGCTGCACGAGGCCGCCGAGGCGCTGCCAGGACGCATCTGCGGTGGCGCGCTCGTCCATGCCCTGGCGCAGGAAGGCGTCGATCGATCCCTGGTGGTCGACCGCGGCGTCCACCAGGGGGTTCGACCCGCGCTGGTAGGCGCCGACGTCGAGCAGGTCCTGGGCACCGGCGCGCGCGGCCATCACCTTCCGCAGCACGGTGGCCGCGGCTCGCTGCTCCGGTCGGGTGACCTTCGAGGCGACACGGGAGACCGAGCCGAGGGCGTCGACCGACGGGAAGTGCCCGGTGATCGCGAGCTTGCGGTCGAGCACGACGTGACCGTCCAGGATGCTGCGGGCGGCGTCCGCGATCGGCTCGTTGTGGTCGTCGCCGTCGACCAGCACGGTGTACATGCCGGTGATGCTGCCGATGCGGTCGGTCCCGGCGCGCTCGAGCAGGCCGGCGAGCACCGAGAACGTCGACGGCGGGTAGCCCCGGGTGGCCGGCGGCTCCCCCACCGACAGGCCGATCTCGCGCTGCGCCATGGCGACGCGCGTGAGTGAGTCCATCATGAGCACGACGTCCTGGCCGGCGTCGCGGAACGACTCCGCGATGCGGGTGGCCACGAACGCGGCACGCAGGCGCATGAGCGCGGGTTCGTCCGAGGTCGACACGACGACGATCGAGCGGGCGAGCCCCTCGGGTCCCAGGTCGTCCTCCAGGAACTCCCGGACCTCGCGGCCGCGCTCCCCCACCAGGGCGATGACGTTGACGGCCGCGTCGCTGCCCCGCGCGATCATCGAGAGCAGCGAGGACTTGCCCACGCCGGACCCGGCGAACAGGCCCATGCGCTGCCCACGGCCGACCGTGGTCAGGGTGTCGAGGACCCGCACGCCGAGCTGCATGGGCGTGTCGATGCGGGTCCGCGCCATCGCGCTCGGGGTGTCGTGGTCGAGCGGGACCCAGGTGACGGGTTCGCCCCGGGGGCCTTCGAGCGGGCCGCGGTCGTCGATCGGCCGGCCGAGCCCGTCGAGCACCCGGCCGAACAGTCCGGAACCGGTCGGCACGAGCACCGGGCGGCCGGTCGGACGCGCCGGTGTGCCGGCGGTGACCCCGATCAGACGTCCGAGCGGCATGCAGCGGATGCCCGAGGCATCGGTGGCGACGACCTCGACCGCGGTCTGTTCGCCGTCCTCGGCGCCCACCGTGACGACGTCGCCGACGCGGGCGTCGAGCCCGGCGATCGTCAGCCCCAGGCCGACGGCGCTCGTCACGACGCCCACCCGCTGGGGTGCGGCGCGCAGCAGCGCCTCGTCGAGGCCGCGCGGGCGGAGCAGGGTGGCGGTCACCGGTCGGCTCCCGTCGCGTCGACACCGAGCGCGGTGCGTGCGCGGTCGAGCGCCGTCGCGATGCGCGCGTCGAGGATGCCGTCCGGCAGGTCGACGACGGCGTCGCCGTCGCGCAGCGTGCCGTCCGCCATCACCGGGACCGGCAGGTCGAGCCCGGCGACGCGCGCAGCGTCCGCCGGGCTGAGCCGGACGGCCACCGGGACCGTGCGGTCGACGGACGCGAGCGCCCGCCGGACGGTGGCCTCGGCGCCGGAGGTGATCCGGGCCTCCCGGCTGCCCGGTCCGTCGAGGACGGTCGCGTCGTGCGCGGGCCTGGAGGCGCGGACCACGTTGCCGACGATCGCCTCGGCCAGGTCGACTGCCGCGCTCGCGACCGACGCCTCGGCGTCCGCCAGGACGGGTGCGACCGCGGACAGCAGGGCGTTCGTGGCGGCGTCGAGGACCGCGATGCGACGTGCCGTGTCGGCCTGCAACGCGGTGACCCGGGCGGCGTGCTCGGCTTCGAGCCGGGCGCGCAGGGCCTCGGTCTCGGCCTGCGCAGCACGCAGCCCGGCGGTGTAGCCGGCCGCGTGCCCGCGGACGTCGGCGCTCGACGCGCGGTCGCGTCCGGCGGTGGCGGTGATCGCCGGGAAGGCGACGCGGTGCACGACGGTGTCAGTCAACGAGCTCGTCCTCCTCGGCGCGGTGCACGGTGACGATGCCCTGGGCCTCGAGTTCCCGCACGGAACGGACGACCTCGGCACGCGCTTCCTCGACCTGCGAGACCCGCACCGGGCCCATGGCCTGCAGCTCGTCGTCGAGCAGTTCGCGGTTGCGCTCGGACACGTTCGCGCGGATGGTCTCGACGACCGGCCCGGCGGCGCCCTTCATGGCGGTCGCGAGGATCTTGGAGTCGATGCCGCGCAGCACCTGCTGGATGTCGCGGGACTCGAGCTTCACGATGTCCTCGAAGGTGAGCATGCGGGAGCGGATGTCCTCGGCGAGCTCCGGGTCGCGGGCCTCGAGTCCCTCGAGCACGGCCTTCTCGGTCGCGACGTCGGAGCGGTTGATGATGTCGACCAGGGGTGCGATGCCGCCGACGACCTCGACGCTCTCGCGCGGCGAGACGACCGCACCGGCACGCTGGCGCAGCACCCCGGCCACGATGCCGACGGCCTCGGGCGTCGCGCTGCCCATGGTGGCGAACGCCTGGGCGACGTCGGTGCGGACACGCTCGTCGACGCCGGCGAGCACGGCGCTGGCCTGCCCCGGGCCCAGGTGCGCCAGCACGAGGGCGATGGTCTGCGGCAGCTCGCCCTCGAGCAGGGTGACGACCTGGCCGGGTTCGGCGTCGTCGAGGAAGTCGAACGACTGCCCGGCGAGGTTCGAGGCCAGACGGTCCATCACGCCGGCGGCCCGCTCGGCGCCGAACGACGCCTCGAGCAGCCCGAGGGCGGTCTCCTTGCCGCCGCGCTTCTGCGTGCGGCCGCTCATCGTGAGGCGGTGGAACTCGCTCATGGTCTGGTCGACGACGGTGTCCTCGAGGCGGCGCATCCGGACGATCTCGGCGGAGATCTCCTCGGCCTCCATCTCGGTGAACTGCTTCATCACCGCGCTCGCGCGCTCGGTCTCCATCTGCATGAGGATGAGCGCGACCTTCTGCGCGCCGGTCAGGGCACGGTCGCTCGGGCCGGTTCCGCCGCCGGGGCTCGGCATCAGCGCGCTCACACCGGCGCCCGGTCGTCCAGCAGCCCGCGCAGGAGCTCGGCGGTGCGCTTCGGGTCGCGCTCGGCCAGGGCGGAGATGTCCTGACGGCGGCGCTCTGCCGTGATCTCCTCGGTGGTCAGCACCTCGGTCGGGGCGTCCCCGGCAGGCATCGCCGAGAGCACGGCGGTCGGGGCGTCACCGGCACCGAGCGTCGCCCGGTCGTCGAGCCCGTCCATCGCGAGGGGCAGCTGGAACGTCTCGCCGGCGAAGGCGTCGAGCTCGCCGAGGTCGACGGCCTCGCGCTCCTGCTTGCGGTTGCGGCGGGCGACGAAGAACATGATCGCGATGACGGCCAGGACGATGCCGATCACGATGCCGGCGGTGCGGATCGACGACCACAGTGCTTCCTGCTGGTCGGCCTTCTGCTGCTCCTCGAGCGCCTTCGCGGCCTGGTCGGAAGCACTCGTGTCGAAGTCCATCATCGCCACCTTGACCTGGTCGCCACGGGCCTGGTCGACTCCTGCAGCGGCGGACACCAGGTCGTTGATGCTCTGCAGGTTCGCGTTCTGCACGGCGTCGGCCTTCGAGTTCAGCGCGACCGAGATGGTCTGCCGGTCGAGCCCGCCCGAGGGGATCTGCGTGGTCTCGGTGGTGTGGTCGACGGCGTTGTTCTTCGTCGCCGACTCGTTCTTGTACCCGTCGTCGCCGGCGCCGCTCGTGGCGGTGCCGTTCGGGACGGCGATGTTGTCCGGGCCGAGGACGCCGGTGGCACCCTTCCCTGCGCCGGCACCGGCGCCGTACTCCTCGGTGGTGCTCGACTCGTTCAGCGCGACCGGGCCCGAGGTCGGGCTCGTGTAGCTCTCCGACGTCCGGGTGCCGGACTCCTGGTTCATCGTCCCCGAGACCACGACGGTCGCGTTGCCGGCCCCGAGCGTGGTGTCGAGGAGGTCCTGGATCTTCTTGCTCGTCGCCGCGTCGTAGTCGGCGGCCTGGTCCGCGCCGCTGCCGGTCGCACCGGTGCCCACCGCCGACAGGGTCTGGCCCTTCGCGTCGACGACGGAG
This sequence comes from Curtobacterium sp. MEB011, assembly GCF_030209655.1. Lineage (NCBI taxonomy): Bacteria > Bacillati > Actinomycetota > Actinomycetes > Micrococcales > Microbacteriaceae > Curtobacterium > Curtobacterium sp. MEB011. The sequence continues at coordinate 48,432 of NZ_JARVRN010000013.1, forward strand.
ACGTCGGTGGGCTGCATGCCCTCGACCGAGGCGCTCGTCAGGTGCACGACGGCCTGCACCTGGTCGGTGCTGAGCTGCGTGCCGTTCTCGGTCGCGATGAACACCGACGCGGTCGGGTCCTTCTCCTCGGACACGAACACGGACTTCTCCGGGATCGCGAGCTGCACGGTGGCGGTCTGCACGCCGTCCATCGCGCCGATGGTCTTGGCGAGCTCGCCCTCCATCGCACGCTTGTACGTGACGTCCTGCTGGAACTCCGAGCTCGTCACGCCCATCTTGTCGAGCAGCGAGTAGCCGCCCTCGTTCGACGACGGCAGGCCGTTCGACGCCGCCTTGAGCCGCTCGGAGTACACCTGCGCCTGCGGCACGAGGATCGTCGCACCGCCGTCGGTGAGCTGGAACGGCACGCCGTCGGTCTGCAGCTGGTCTGTGATGGAGCTCGCGTCGGCCGCGGCGAGCCCGGTGAAGAGCGGCGCGTAGGACGCCTTGCCGAGCCAGGACGCCAGGGCGATCCCGCCGAGCACGAGTGCCGCGATCGCCAGGATCGCGATGGTGCGCTGGGCGGCGGAGAAGCCCTTGACGTACGCGGACAGGCGCGCGAGGACGTTCTTGACGGCGACGGGCATCAGGCCTGCATCCTCATGATCTCGTTGAAGGCGTCGACGCCCTTGTTGCGGACGGCGGAGACGAGCTCGAGCGTGACCTGCGCGCGGGTGGCGGCGATCGTGGCGTCGTGGATGTCGTCGAGGTTGCCGGTGACGGCCTTGAGCGCGAGGGTCTTCGAATCGCTCTGCAGCGACTGCAGCCCGTCGACGGCGTTGCCGAGGCTCGCGGCGAACCCGCTGCCGTCGGTGCTCGTCGCGCCCGCAGCGCCGGCGACGTCGCCGGACGTGCCGGACACACCGGTCAGTGCGTTCGTCATCGCGTTGGTGGTCACACCGTTGACGGCGTCGATGGGCATCAGTTCTTCCCGATCTGCAGTGCCGCCTCGTAGGCGGTCTTGGCACGGTCGACCACGGCGGCGTTCGCCTGGTAGCCGCGCTGGGCCATGATGAGGTCCGCCATCTGCGTGCCGAGGTCGATGTCGGGCATGCGGACGTAGCCCTCCTCGTTCGCGAGCGGGTTGTCCGGGTCGTAGGTGACACGGCCGGCGGCGCTGCCGAACGCGGCGCCCTTGACGTAGGCACCGGAGACGCCGGCGCCTTCCTGCACCTCGACGTACCGCGCCTGGAACGCGGTGTCGTCCATCGACTTCACGGTGTTCGCGTTGGCGATGTTGTCCGAGACGGCGTCGAGCCACTTCCGGTGCACGGTCAGACCGGTGCTCGCGATGCCGATCGCGTCGAAGGTCGTCACGAGTTCGTCCGCATCGCCGCACGGACGCTGGTGAGTTCGGAGTTCATCGCCTGCGTCGCGAACTGGTACCGCAGCACCGTGTCGATGTTCGACAGCGTCTCCTCGTCGAGGTTGACGTTGTTGCCGTTCGTGTTCGTCGGCTCGAGGCTGCGCGCCATCGTCGGCGTGGTGGCGCCGTCGCCGTCCACGATCGACTTCGCCAGGGCGTCCTCGAACTGGACCTTCTCGGCGTGGTAGTTCGTCGTGTTGATGTTCGCGATGTTGTTCGCGATCACCTTCTGGCGCATCGACAGGCCGTCGAGTGCACTCTGCAGCGCGACGCTCGTCACGGAATCGAACACGGAAGGGTCCCCCTCGTCAGGGCGTGTCGTCGTGCTGACGACGTCGCCGTGCGGTGGTGGCCGATCCCTGGCCGAACTGGTGAGCGATCCGTGCTCGTGGGGCGCTATCGGAGCCCGTCGTCGGCCGCGTTAGGCGTCGCCCCGAACGGGGGGCGGGCGGCGCTGCACGGGGCGGAGCACCCGAGATGCGACAGAGCACCCGTCGGTCGACGGGTGCTCTGTCGCAGAACTGGTGCGGGGGCGCGGGTCAGGCGGACGCGTCGAGGTACACGGACCCGCGGGGCTCGCGCGTGGCGTCGACGGCGCGCAGGGCACCGAGGTGCTCCAGCGTCGAGCGGCGGTCCGCCTCGAGCGTCGTCATGCGGTCCCGCTGCGCGGCGAGCAGCCGGGAGGCCCGTCCCACCAGGTCGCGCGGCAGCGGTCCCAGCCCGGCTGGCTCCGACCACCCGGCCACGGCCGTGGAACCGGCCGCCTGCCCGGCGGCGTCGCGTTCCAGGGACGTGAGCAGGGCCTCCCAGACGGCTCGCCCGTCGGGCTGCTCAGGCGACACCGAGGGCTCCCCCGGTCGGCTGCTGCGTGGCGGGCGTCGCTGGCAGCGACGCGGCCGCCTCGTGCCACGACTGACGCAGCGGCTCGAGGATCCGGATGCAGTCGCGGGTCGCCTGCACGTCGCGGTGCACGTTGGCGGTGATGAGCGAGGTGGACGCGTAGTTGTACACGGCGAGCAGGCCCTCGCCGCCGTCCCAGACGTCGATCCGGAGCGTGCTGGACAGCTCCCCCACGATGGCCTGGGCGTGCAGGAGCTGTTCGCGTGCCGCCGCCCAGTCGGCGGCGACCTGCGCAGCCTCGGCCCGGTGCAGGTCGAGCAGCAGTCGGTCGTAGAGCATCGTCACGAGCTGGGCCGGGGTCGCCGAGAGCACGGCCTCGTTCGTGTACTGGGCACGTCGCTGGTCGGTGACGGTGCGGGGCTGGGCGGCCTGGCGGAAGGCGGCGGCCTGGAAGTCGAAGGTCATGGTCGTTCCCGTCAGCTCGACGTCGAGGCGAGCTGGCTGGCGAGCCAGCTCGACTGCGACTGGAGCTTGCTGAGGCTGGTCTCGAGTGATGCGTAGAGGGTCTGCAGCGAGGCCCGGCGCATCGCCAACCGGTCGGTCCAGCTGTCGATCTGGGTGGTCAGGTCCTTCGCGACGGCCTGCTGGCCGGTGATGGAGGTCGTGACGGAGCCGTCGTACTTGTCGGACGCGGCGGTGGCTGCGGCGCCGACGTTGGCGGCCACGCCGGAGAGCATCGCCTGGGTGGCCTTCGGGTCGGTCGCGAGGGCTTTCTGGAAGACCTCGGGGTCGAAGGTGAAAGTGCCGTCCTTCATGATCACGATGCCGATGGTCGACGGCGACTTGCCGTCGACGGGGGCGGACATCGTGCTCGTCAGGCGCTGCACCGCGTCGCGGGAGGCGCCGTCGCCGGTCAGGACACCGGCCTTGGTCGTCGTGGTGCCGGACGTGGCACTGGTCGTGCTCGAGACCGTGGTGTTCGTCTTGTAGTAGGCCGCGATCGCGTTCATCGCGTCGACGAGCCCGGAGGCCACGGACTGGGCCTTCGTGGTGTCCTGCGCGACGGTGACGGTGACCGGCTCGGCGGTGGTCTTCGACACCGTGACGTCGACCCCGGGGACGAGGCCCGTGAAGGTGTTGGTGGCGCTCGTGACCGTCTGCGCGGCGGCGGTGCCGGCCCAGAGGGTGACACTGGCATCGGTCGCCGCGGTCACGACCGCGGCACCGGTCTCGGTCAGGACGTTCGTCGCGGTGCCTGCTGCCACGGCGTCCGCGCCACCCCGGTACACCTGGAACCCGCCGGCCGCCCCGGTCTTCGCGGACGTGAGCTGCAGGCGGGAGAGCTTGGTGCCGTCGGCGTCGGTACCGGCGGAGACCTTCGTCGCGGTGACGCCCGCACCGGACTTGTTCAGGGCGGACACGACGTCGTCGAGGGAGCCGGACGTCGGCGTCACCGTGGTCGACTTGCCGTCCGCGCCGACGATCGTGATCGGCTGCGCATCGCTGGACCACGTCGACATCGCAGCCGTGACACCGACCTGGGCCGAGGCGGTCGATCCGACGGTGAAGCTGATGGACCCGGCGGTCGCGCCGGTGCCGGTGAGGGCCGTGACGCCGGCAGCGCTGCTCGTCGCGGCGAAGAGGTCCAGCGACGAGGCCTTCGCGGCGTCCGCGGCCTTGGTGGCGAGCCCCTGGATCAACCCGTTGAGCGTCTGCAGTGACGAGATGAACGAGTTGGTGGTGGTGAGCTTGTTCTTGAGCAGGGTCTGCGGGACGCCCTCGACGCTCATCAGCGAGTTGATGAGGTCGGTCGTCTTGAGACCGCTGACCAGACCGTCGATCGCGAGGCTGGTGCTCGAGGACACGGACGAGGACATCGTCGACACTCCCTGGCGTCGTGGAGGTGGTCAGGACGGCGAGGTCCGCCCTCCGTGCCCGCAGGGGGCCCGGAGGGCGGACCGCGTGATGGCTAGCGCAGGAGCGAGAGCACGCCCTGGGTGCTCTGGTTCGCCTGCGCGAGCATCGAGGTGCCGGCCTGGCTCAGGATGTTGTCGCGCGTGTACTTGACCATCTCCTGTGCCATGTCGACGTCGGTGATGCGCGAACCGGCAGCCGTCAGGTTCTCCTTGGCCACGTTCGTCACGTTGATGGCGTGGTCGAAGCGGTTCTGGATGGCACCGATGGTCGAACGAGCGGAGGAGACGTACTTGATCTGCTCGTCGATCGCGGTGATGGCAGCCTGAGCGTTCGTGGCCGAGTCGAAGGTGAGCGCGCCGACCGCGGTCGACACGGACTCCACGTTCGACTTCGACAGGTCCACGTCGATCTGGCTCGCCGCGTCACCGTTCGCGCCGACCTGGAACTTCAGCACCCCTGCGGCGCCGGCGGAGCCGTCGAGCAGCTTGAAGCCGTTGAAGTTGGTCGACGCCGAGATGCGGGTGAGCTCCTTGGTGAGCTCGCCGACCTCGGTGGTGATCGCCTTCCGCGAGTCCTCGTTGTTCGAGTCGTTGCCGGCCTGGACGGCCAGGTCGCGCATGCGCTGGAGGATCGAGTGGGTCTCGGTGAGGCCACCTTCAGCGGTCTGCACGACGGAGATGCCGTCCTGCGCGTTGCGGGCGGCGACCGTGAGGCCACCGACCTGGGACTTCAGCCCCTCGGAGATCGTCAGACCGGAAGCGTCGTCGGCAGCACGGTTGATGCGGAGGCCGCTCGAGAGCTTCTCGAGGGACTTCGACAGGTCGTTCTGCGTCGAGTTCAGGTTCCGGTACGTGTTGAGTGCCGAGAGGTTGGTGTTGATGGACATACCCATGGTGGTTTCCTCCGTGAACGTGGGTCGTGCGTCTGCCCGTCCGTGGGCTGACATGGATGACTCTCGGCCGGTCGCCGGGAGTCGTTAGGGGATCGGCGGAGAAGTTTCCGCCGACGTCTCAACTCGCCGCGACGGCCGGTCCTGCTGCAGCGTCGTGCACCGCGCGGGCGACACCGGCGGCGGCGTTCGTGGCGACACGGGCCAGGTACGCACTGCGACGGGCCGCGGTGGTGCGGCTGGCGGGCTCGACGGTGGTGCCGTCGCCGTAGTGGGCGGCGAGACCGTCGTGGAGCAGGCGCATCGCCTCGGAGCGCTGCTGCGAGACGGCGGAGTGCGTGATGCCGAGCTCGGCGGCGACGTCGGTGACCGATCGGTCGCCGAAGTACACGGCCTCGACGATGAAGCGCATCCGCTCGGGCAGGGCCTCGACCGCGGCGCGGAGGTACCGGCGTTTCTCGGTCTCGAGCAGGTCGTCCCCCGGGAGCGGCAGGTCGGCCGCGACCAGGTCGTGCACGGTCTCGTCGAGGGGCGCGACGGTGCGGGCGGCGTCGCTCATCGCGTCCACCGCGGTCTGCTTGTCGACGCCCATCGCGTCGGCGATCTCCTGCGCACCGACGGTCCGGCCGAGTCGCGCCGACAGGGCCTCCTGCGTGGCCAGGGTCTCGCGGATGCGCTTGCGGGTGCCGCGGGAGGCCCAGTCGGCCGAGCGCATGTCGTCGGCCAGTGCCCCGGTGATCCGGGTGCGGGCGTAGGCGCCGAACGGGACGCCGAGGGTGGGGTCGAACGCATCGGCCGCGGCGACGAGGGCGAGGGACCCGACGGCGGCGAGGTCGTCGCGGTCCAGGTGCGTCGCCCGGGAGCGGACGTCGGCCACGATGTAGCCCACGAGCGGGAGGTGCTCCACGATCATCGCGTTGCGTTCGGTGCGGTCCATGCTCATCCCCTGGTCGACCTGACGTGTGTCGGCTCACCCGTCCGTGGGCGCGACGAGCGCCGGCCTCGGATGGCCGGTGCGTACGCCGAAGAACCGCCCGGGTCCCTCCGAGCGGAGCACCCCGTGTCGTTCCCGAGCAGTTCCGGGCGTCCCCCGGGGTGCGTTCTGAATGTATCGGCTGGCAATGGGCTGAGTGGGTCCACATGCGTCCCCAGTGCGGGGGTGTCAGGGCCCGGATCCGGTCGGCATTTCTGGGGACTCCGGGTGGGGAACGACCGTTCTTGTCCCCCGACAGGGCTCATCGGGTCACAGTCTCGGCGAGTACTGAGTCGGCACTCGGCCGCCGGGGCTTACGGTCGCGACCACCGAGTCGATAGGTCCCGGTGTCCGCAGGATGACGGACCGGGGGCCACCCCGACGAACCACCACCTGGGAGGAGCTGATGAGCGTGAACGACCTGTCCGCCGTGCTCTGGCGCGAACGCGAGCTGCTCGAACTGCTCACCTTCAAGCTCGAGGAGGAGCAGCTCCTGCTCACCGCGGGCCGCTCCCGCTGGGTGTCGCACGCCAGCCGCGAGGTCGAGCAGGTCCTCGACCGGCTCCGCAGCACCGGACTCGAGCGCGCCGCGCAGAGTGCCGAGGTCGCCGAGGAGTGGGGCGTGCCCGCCGACGCTCCCCTGCGGGACGTCGTCGCCGCGGCGCCGAACGGCCCGTGGGGCGAGATCCTGTCGTCGCACCTCACCGCGATGGTCGAGCTGACCACCCAGATCGGCGCGCTGCGCGACGAGAACGACCGGTTCCTCCGTGCCGCCGCCCAGGCCACCGAGGAGACCCTGGCCGGGACCGTCACCGGCGCCGCCACCTACGACGCCACCGGCACGTCGGGTGCCGGCGCGGACGGCGCCCGCCTGTTCGAGGGGACGCTGTAACACCGTGGTCAGCACCTTCGGATCCCTCGCGACGGCGTACTCCGGCCTCGCCGCGGCCCGGGCCGGCATCGACGTCACCGGCCAGAACATCGCCAACGCCGGCACCGCCGGGTACACGCGGCAGCGCGTCATGCAGAACTCGGTCCCCGCGACCCAGACCGGCTTCATGCGGGGCACCGCGGCCCTCGCCGGCCAGGGCGTCTCCGTCGACGGCATCGCCCGCCTGGCGTCCCTGACGCTCGACGCCGGCGTCCGCGTCGCCGCCGGTTCGTCGGCGTACGCCGACGCCCGCGCCAGCGCACTCTCCGCCCTCGAGACCGGATTGCACGAGCCCGGCAAGGACGGTCTGAGCGCCAAGCTGGATGCGTTCTGGTCGTCCTGGAGCGAGCTCGCCAGCCACCCCGACGACCCCGGTGCCGCGAGCGCGGTGCTCGGGGCCGCGGGCACCGTCGTCTCCGCCCTGGCCGCCGGATCGAAGGCCGTCGATGCGCAGTGGTCGTCGGTGCGCGGCTCCCTGACCGGCCAGGTCGCCCAGCTGAACGGCGCCGCGGAGCAGGTCGCGGACCTGAACGGCCGGATCCGCACCGCACTGGCGTCGGGCGGCACCGCCAACGAGCTGCTCGACCAGCGCGACCAGCTCACGCAGCAGATCGCCACGCTCGCCGGCGGCACCACCCGGACCAACGCCGACGGCACGGTCGACGTGCTCCTCGGTGGCAACCCGCTCGTGCAGGGCACCGACGCCCGCTCGGTCGCCCTCGGCGGCGGCGAGCGTCTGGCCGACGGCACCGCGGTCACCCTGACCTGGACCACCGGCACGGCCGGGGCCGTCGGGCTGAGCGGCGGGTCGATCGGCGGAGCCCTCGCCGTCCTGGCGCCCGCGTCCGGCACCGGCACCGGCGGGGCACTCGCCGAGGCGTCCGCGTCCTACGACGCCGTGGCCACCCGACTCGCCACCACCGTGAACGCCCTGCACGCCACCGGGACCACCCCGGCCGGCGCCACGGGCGCACCGTTCTTCTCACTCGCGACCGGTGTGCCCGCCGCCCAGGCGCTCGGCGTCGTCCCCACGGACGCCGGCGGCCTGGCGACGCGGAACGCGGCGGGCGAACTCGACGACTCGTTCGCCGACGCGCTCGCGCGACTCGGGGCGTCGTCCGACGGTGCCGACCAGGTCTGGGCGACGTTCGTGACGGGGGTGGGCACCGCCTCCAGGTCGGCGACGTCGGAATCGACGCTGACCGGACTCGCGCTCACCAACGCACGCACCCAGCAGCAGTCGAGCGCCGGCGTCGACCTCGACGAGGAGAACGTGAACCTGCTGAGCTACCAGCACGCGTACCAGGGCGCCGCGCGCGTCCTGACCGCCGTCGACGAGATGCTCGACACCATCATCAACCGAGTCGGACTCGTCGGGAGGGGCTGATCGTGATCACCCGTGTGACCACCCAGATGTCGATGGCGGCCGCCTCGGCCCGGCTGCAGGCCGGTGCCGCGAAGGTCGCCGAGCTCACCGACCAGGCCACGACGCTGCGCGCCATCCAGAAGCCGTCCGACGACCCCGTCGGCACCGCGTCGTCGATGCAGGTGCGCAAGGAGCAGGCCGCTGCGGCGCAGTACTCGCGGAACGCAGACGACGCCGCGGCGTGGCTCGCGACCACCGACAGTGCACTGTCGAGCGTGTACGGGGTGCTCAACAACGTCCGCGACCTCACGGTCCAGGCCGCGAACTCGGGCACCATGAGCGAGACGAACCGCGACGCCTTCGTCACGCAGTTCCGGTCGCTCAAGGCCGACCTCGAGGCACGAGCCAACACCACCTACGGCACCCGTTCGGTGTTCGCGGGGTCGTCGACCGCCGCTGCCGCCCACGACCCGGCCACGGGTTGGGCGGCCTCGGGCACCGACGTGTCCCGGCGGATCGGTGACGGCACGACCGTCCGCGTCGACACCACCGGCACCGCGGTCTTCGGATCCGGTGACGACTCGGTGTTCGCCGTGATCGACTCCATCGTCAGCGACCTGCAGAACGGGGTGAACGTGAACGCGCGGATCAACGACGTGGACGGCGCGCTCGGGACCGTCCGCGGCGCCCAGGCCGACGTCGGGGTCCGGCACGCCGCCGCGCTCGCGGCGCAGGACTCACTGAAGTCCGCGACCGTCTCGCTCGAGAGCCGCCGCGCCGGCATCGAGGACGTGGACCTCGCCAAGGCCGTCCTCGACCTGCAGGTGCAGCAGACCAACTACCAGGCAGCCCTCGCCGTCACCGCGAAGGTCCTGCAGCCGACCCTGATGGACTACCTCCGATGAGCATCTCCCTGACCTTCGCCGTCCCGCCGTTCGGACTCGCTGCCGCGCCGGCCTTCGCCCTGTCGCCCGTCGACGGCGCCGAGGGGCTGTTCACGCTCGTCGGCGACGACGCGCGGCTGTTCCTGCTCGACGCCGCGGTGCACCTGCCGTCGTACGCGCCCGAGCTCACCGACGAGCAGGCCGCCGCGCTCGGGCTGACCGACCCCGCGGACGCGATGCTGCTGGTGGTCGCGAACCCCGGGGCGTCCGGCACCACGGTCAACCTGCTCGCGCCGATCGTCGTGAACGCCCGCACCGCCGTGGGCGCGCAGGTCATCCTCGAGGAGCAGGACCTGCCGCTGCGGGCGGAGCTCGCGCGGGTGTAGCGCGCGCGGTCGCGCCGGGCGCACCCGTTCTGCGACATTCCACCAGTCGTTCGCGTCGTGCATCGTCGGAACATGCACACGCAGTAGTTGTGCGCACATCAGGCGACAACACACGAGTCGTTCGACGCGTGGATCGTCGGAACATGCACACGCACTGCAGGCGGTCAGTCCTCCACAGGGCGTCGCCCCCGCCAGAGTCTCCACAGATCGGCGTCCGGAGCGTGCTGGATCTCCGCGTTCGGCGAGCCTGGTGTCATGTCCAGAGCGAACGACGTCGAACTGATCCGCACATCGGGCGCGACCTCCGCCGAACGCCGTGCCCTCGAACGCGACGTTCGCCGCGGACGCTTCGATCGCCTCCGTCCGGGCGTCCTCGTCCACCCGGGTGCCCTCGACGGGCTGCACCCCGGCGAGCAGCACCACGTGCTCGTCCGGGCCTCGGCGCACCGGATCCGTGACACGGACGTCGTCTCACACCAGTCTGCCTGCGCCGTCCTCGGTCTGCCGTTGGTCGCAGCGGCACCGCCGAAGGTGCACCTCTCCGATCCGACCACGACGCACACTCGTGTCACCGCGTGGTTCGTCCGGCACGGCTCGCAGATGCGGCCGCCCGCGGTCAGGATCGACGAGGACTCGATACCCACGACGACACCGGCGAGGACCGCGATCGACGTCGCTGCGACGCGCGCGTTGTTCGAGGCGCTGCCCGTCGTCGACGCGGTGCTCTCGCTTCGGCTCAGCGATCGCGCGACCCTCGAGGCGGAGTTCGCAGCGCTGACAGCATCCCGCAGCAAGGCGGGCATCGCGATCGCGATGGGGTCGGCACTGTCGGGGTCGCCGGCGGAGTCGGTGTGCCGGGTTCGGTTCCGCGAGCTCGGCGTGCCCGAGCCGGTGCAGCAGCACGTGTTCGCCCGGGCAGGATCGGAGACGGCGGTGGTGGACTTCTGGTTCCCGGACCAGGGCGTCGTGGTCGAGGTCGACGGCCGCGCGAAGTACGAGGACCCGGTGATGCTCGACGGGCGTTCGACCGCCGACGCGCACTGGCGCGAGAAACGACGTGAGGACTTCATCCGGTCGTGCCCCGGTGTCCGCGCGGTCATCCGGCTCTCCTGGTCCGACCTGATGCAGCCCGACCGGGTGCGGGCTGCGCTCCGGCGCGCAGGTGTGCCGTGCGGGTGACCCACCACGGACGGTCAGCGCGGGCGGTGCGGTGCCTCGGGGTGGTACTGCCGCTGGCGCTCCACCGTCGGCGAACCGGAGACTCCGCGGCCGTTCAGCACCCCGCCGACCACGACCTCGCCGACCCCCACGCGCACACCACGGACGGGCCCCGTGCCCTTGACCACACCGCCGCGGTGGTCCGGGTCGGGTTCGCGGTGGTCGCCGCCGTCCGCCAGTTCGACGTCCCGGACGGACACTGGCCCGAGCACCTGCGCGCCGGAGCCGATGCGCGCCGGCCCCTCGACGAGACACCCGGCCGTCAGGCGGGCGCGACCACCCACCACCACGTCGGATCCCGTCGCGATGATCGTCACCGGTCCCGGCCCGAGTTCGGCGTCCTCGCCGACGTGCACGGTCGCCGCGGACGCGACGATGGTCACCGGCCCGGGGCCGAGTCGTGCTCCGGAAGCGACCGAGATCAGGCCGCCGTCGCGGGTCTCCAGGGTCGTGGACGGGTACAGCACGGCTCCGGGCAGAACGGTCACGCCGGCCCCGATCAGGACGGACCCGGGGTCGAGCACGCGGACGTCCGGTGCGAGCGCGGCGACCTCGTGGACGGGCAGGAACCCGGCCGCGCGGCGAGCCACGTCGAGGGGTCGCGCTGTCCGGTCGCCGTCCATCCAGCGAGCCTCCCACATGCCCGGCGTACGGTGAGCGCATGGCCCGCTCACCGAAGGACCAGGCGATCGTGCCCCTGCCGAACGCCCAGGTCTCCCCCACGTCAGACGACTCCAGAACCCCGCAACCGCAACAACCCGCCGGATGGGTCAAGTTGCTCGACCGCGCCATCAGTGTGCAGCGGCCGGCGGTCGTGGCGCACGTCAAGGCGATCCGCCGCCGCAAGCCCGACGCCACGCCGGCCGAGGTCATCCAGATCCTCGAGCGGCAGTACCTCACGGCCGTGACGACCGGTGGTGCCGCGGTCGGTGCGAGCGCCGTGATCCCGGGCGTCGGGATGGTTGCCGCGCTCGGACTGAGCGGTGCGGAGACGATCGGGTTCCTCGAGACCACGGCGCTGTTCGCCCAGTCGGTGACCGAGGTGCACGGGATCGCCCTGGACGACCCCGAGCGCGCTCGCACCCTGGTGATGGCGATGATCCTCGGCGCCCCGGGGACGCAGCTGATCAAGCAACTCGGTGGACAGATCGCCGGTGGCCAGGTCCGGACCGCGTTCTGGGGCGAGATGGTGACCTCGTCCCTCCCGAAGCAGATGGTGAACGGCATCGGCGGACAGGTCCGAGACCAGTTCATCAAGCGCTTCGCCATCCGACAGGGCGGGTCGGTGCTCGGTCGGGCCCTGCCGTTCGGCATCGGAGCGGCCGTCGGTGGCCTCGGTAACCACGCGCTGGGTCGCAAGGTCATCCAGGCGTCGCGGACGGGCTTCGGCATGCCGCCGGCGCAGTTCCCGATCGTCCTGACCGTGACCCCCACGGCCGAGAAGACCCGGCGTGCCCTGCCGTGGAAGCGTGGCGCGGGCAAGGACCAGGACCTCTGGACCGAGCCGGGCAACGACGACCACGGCACGAAACGCTGAACCCCGGCACGACGCGCTCAACCCCGGCACGACGCCCTGAACCCCGGCACGAAGCGCCGGACCAGGGCACCAAGCACTGACACAGGAACGGCCCGGGCAGCGTGCCCGGGCCGTTCCTGCGTCTGTGTCTGTGTCTGTTGCAGGCCGTGTCCTAGAAGGACCGCACGGGCGTCGTCACGACCTGTCCAGCGTGCGCGAACCCGCCCCCGAAGCCGAACAGCAGCGCCGGCACACCCTCGGGCAGGTCACCACGCTCCCACGCCTTCGACAGCCCGAGCGGCACACTCGCCGCCGAGGTGTTCCCGGACTCGACGACGTCGCGGATGACGAACTTGGACTCCCCGCCGAGCGCGGTCACGAGCGGCTCGATGATCCGCAGGTTCGCCTGGTGGAACGCGAACACCTCGATGTCGTCCATCGAGAGCCCCGCGGCTTCGACGACCTTGCGGGCGTGTCCCTCCGCCTCGGTGATGGCCCAGCGGTAGATCGAGCGACCCTCCTGGTTGAAGCGCCCCGGCGACCCCTCCACGCGGACGGCATCGAGCAGGTGCGGCACGCTCCCCCACGACACCGGCCCGATCTCGGGCGTCTCGGCGACACCGAGCACGGCGGCGCCGGCTCCGTCACCGACGAGCACACAGGTCGACCGGTCGGTCCAGTCGGCGATGCCGGACAGCACCTCGGACCCGATCACGAGCGCGACGTCGGCCGAGCCGGTCCGGATGGACTGGTCGGCGAGCCCGAGCGCGTACTCGAAGCCACTGCACGCGGTGTTGATGTCGATCGGCGCGGGGCCGTTCGTCATGCCGAGTGCGGCGGCGACCCGGCCGGCCGTGTACGGAGCGCGGTCCTGGTGCGTGGTGGACGCGACGATGACGAGTCCGACGGCCGAGGGCGACACCCCGGCGTCGGCGAGGGCACGGCGGCCGGCCTCGATCGCCATCGACGTGACGGTGTCGTCGGGCCCGGCGATCCGTCGGGTCTGGATGCCGGTGCGGGTGCGGATCCACTCGTCGTTCGTGTCGACCATCGTCGACAGTTCGTCGTTGGTCAGGATGCGTTCGGGCTGGTGGTGTCCGAACCCGAGGATCCGGCTGCCACGGAGTGCTGGGATGTTCACCGTCGGCACGTTACCCCCTCACCCCGAGCCAGCATGCCTGCCGAGGAATGCAGGCCCCGCCTCGCACCGTCACTTCCGCGCGGCGGCGGTCGCACGGTCGTTGGCCTTGCCGATCGCGTCGACCAGCTCGTCCTTGTTCATCTTCGACCGGCCGCGCACGTCGAGCCGCTTCGCGACGTCCATCAGGTGTGCCTTCGAGGCGTTCGCGTCGACACCGCCCTCGGTCTTCCCGGATGAGTCCGAGCCAGCACCACGCGAACCCGCGGCACCGGAGTCGGACGGGCCGGAGGACTCCTTCTCCTCCCAGTGGTCGCCGACCTTCTCGTACTCGTGCTTCACCGCGGCGAACGCGGTGCGGTGCGCGCGCTCGCCCGGACCGTACGACTCGTTCGCCGAGTCGAGCGCCTTCTCGAAGATCTCCTGCGCGTGCTCCGGGGACCGCTGCAGGGTGCTGGGGATCTCGTCCTTGGCTGGCATGGCTGCTCCTCTCGAGTGGTCCTCCCTGACTACTCCCCACCCCTCGACCGGTACTCCCAGGGCCTGGCGCCACCAGCGCGTCACGAGTAGACCCGTCTCATGGACTACACACACCTCGGACGGACAGGGCTGTCGGTTTCACGAGCAGTGCTCGGCACGATGAACTTCGGCCCGGAGACCAGCGAGGACGACTCGCACGCGATCATGGACCGGGCCCACGAGCTCGGCGTCAACTTCTTCGACACCGCCAACGGGTACGGCGGCTCGGTGGGCAAGGGTGCCACCGAGGAGATCATCGGCCGCTGGTTCGCCGAGGGCGGCGGGCGTCGCGAGAAGACCGTCCTCGCCACGAAGGTCTACGGCGAGATGATCGACTGGCCGAACGGCGGCAAGCTCAGCGCCCTGAACATCCGGCAGTCGCTCGACGCGAGTCTGCAGCGGCTGCAGACCGACCACATCGACCTGTACCAGTTCCACCACGTCGACCGTGCGACGCCGTGGGACGAGATCTGGCAGGCGATCGACGTCGCCGTGCAGCAGGGCAAGGTGCTCTACGTCGGCTCGTCGAACTTCGCCGGCTGGCACATCGCCCAGGCGCAGGAGGCCGCGAAGCGCCGCAACACCTTCGGCCTGGTCAGCGAGCAGTCGATCTACAACCTCGTGGTCCGCGACGTCGAGCGCGAGGTCCTGCCCGCCGCCCGTGCGTACGGCCTCGGCGTGATCCCGTGGTCGCCGCTGCAGGGCGGCCTGCTCGGCGGCGTCATCGAGAAGACGGAGAACGGCTCGCGTCGCCTGTCCGGCCGCAGCGCCGAGTACGTCGATTCGCACCGTGACCAGCTCACCGCGTACGAGTCCTTCGCGAAGGAACTCGGGCACACCCCCGGGGAGCTCGCCCTCGCTTGGCTGCTGCACCAGCCCGGCGTCACCGCGCCGATCACCGGCCCGCGCACGATGGAGCAGTGGGAGTCCGCGGTCCGCGCCGTCGACATCCGCCTCGACCAGCGTGCACTCGACCGGCTCGGCGAGATCTTCCCGGGGCACACGACCTCGCCGGAGGACTACGCCTGGTGACGTCGCCGGCGGAACCAACCGAACCGGCGGAACCAACGGAACCAACGGGTCGCTGACGCGACCATCTGCCTGGAGGCGCGGTGCGGGTCCGACCCGCACCGCGCCTCCGAAGCCGCTTCCGTGCCGACGCGCCAGCTGCGGACCGACCGTGACCGGTGGAGAGCCTCCCGTCCGTGGTCACGTCGAACACGCGACCCAGCGACACGACGACGGGCCCCGCGCTGCTGGGTGCGCGGGGCCCGTCGTCGTACGGGTGGTGCCTGGTGACTAGCGGACGCTGACCGGGCTGTCGTCGGTCTGCTCGTACAGGACGTAGCCCTCCTCGCCGTGGACGGCGGTGTCGATGCCCGCGACCTCGTCCTCGGTCTTGACGCGGAAGCCCATGGTCTTCTCGATGATCCAGCCGATGAGGAAGGCCAGGACGAACGAGTAGGCGCCGACGGCACCGGCTGCGGCCGCCTGCTTGCCGAGCTGCTCGAACGAGCCGGAGTAGATCAGGCCGGTGTCGTTGGCGAAGAACCCGAGGAACAGGGTGCCGAAGATGCCGCCGACCAGGTGCACGCCGACCACGTCGAGCGAGTCGTCGAAGCCCAGGCGGTACTTCCAGTCGATGGCGAAGCAGCAGACGATGCCGGCGAGGAAGCCGAGCAGGATGCCCCAGCCCGGGGTCAGGTTGGCACAGGCCGGGGTGATCGCGACCAGGCCGGTGACGGCACCCGAGGCGGCACCGACAGAGGTGGCCTTGCCGTCCTTGAGCTTCTCGACGAGCAACCAGCCGAGGACCGCGGCTGCGGGAGCGGCGAGCGTGTTGATCCAGGCGAGCGACGCGACGCCGTTCGCGGCACCGGCGGAGCCGGCGTTGAAGCCGAACCAGCCGAACCACAGGATGGCGGCACCGAGCAGGACGAAGGGCGGGTTGTGCGGCTTGTGCGCGCCCTTGGCGAAGCCGACGCGCTTGCCGAGGACGATCGCCAGGGCGAGACCCGCCGCACCGGCGTTGATGTGCACCGCGGTGCCACCGGCGAAGTCGATGACGCCCCACGTGGCGGCCCAACCGGAGGTCAGGTTGAAGACCCACGAGGCGACCGGGAAGTAGACGACCGTGACCCAGATGCCGGCGAAGACCATCCACGCGCCGAACTTGGCGCGGTCGGCGATGGCGCCGGAGATGAGCGCGACGGTGATGATCGCGAAGGTGGCCTGGAAGCCGACGAAGGCGAGGTCGGGGTAGGTGGCGGCGAGCGTGGTGGCCTGGGACTGTTCGAACGCCTGGCCGAGGCCGATCTGGTTCCAGTCGATGCTGAAGAACCCGACGACGCCGCTGACGGCCGTGTGCGGCCCCGTGTTGGCGAAGGCGATCGCGTAGCCGTACAGCACCCAGAGGACGCCGACGAGCGCGATCGCACCGAAGGACATCATCATCATGGAGATGACGGACTTCGCCTTCACCAAACCGCCGTAGAAGAAGGCCAGGCCGGGTGTCATGAACAACACCAGCGCAGCCATGATCATGATGAAGCCTGTCTGGCCCTGATCAAGCATCTGTTCACCTCTCGATTGCACGAGCGGCTCTTGGACCGCCTCGGGTGTCACCGAGTCTGGCGAGGCGAGGTTTCACGAGGGAGCACGAACTGTTTCGCGGATGTAACGCGAGCACGCCGTTTGTAAACGTCGTGTTTCCAGCGGCCCGATGTCCCCTGCGCGAGGGGCACGAGACCGCCGTGGACAGATCGGTCCGGGCAGGGAGCGACGTTCAGGCGCGGGTGAGCGCCACGACGCGGGACGCCGCGCGCAGGTACTTCTTGCGGTAGCCGCCCTCGAGCATCACGTCGGGGTACACCTGGTCGAGCGGGGTCCCCGAGGCGACGATCCGCACCTGCGCGTCGTACAGCCGGTCCACCAGGGCGACCCAGCGCAGCGCGTCGGTCTGGTCGGTGAACGCCCGGACGTCGGTCAGTCCGACGGCGTCCAGGTCCTCGACCAGCGCGACGTACTTCGAGGGGTGCACGGAACCCAGGTGTGCGACCACCGCTGCGAAGTCGTCGAGCGTGACCGCGCCCGTGGGCAGCAACCCGGCGACGTCGTCGACGACGGCAGCGGACTCGTCCACCGCACGTCGGCGGTAGTCGAGGCCGTCGATGCGCATGGTGTCGAAGCGGTCGGACATAGCCTGGATCTCGCGCAGGAAGTCCTGGGCGGCGAAGCGTCCTTCGCCGAGCGCCCCCGGCGGCGTGTTCGACGTCGCGGCGAAGCGGGTGCCCGTCTCGGTCAGTTCCTTGATGAGCCGGGTCATCACCATCGTGTCGCCCGGGTCGTCGAGCTCGAACTCGTCGATGCACACCAGGTCGGTGCCGCGGAGCAGGTCGACCGTCCCCTGGAACCCCAGTGCCCCGACGAGCGCGGTGTACTCGATGAAGGTGCCGAAGGTCTTCCGCCCGGTGGCCGCGTGGTACGCGGCCGCGAGCAGGTGGGTCTTGCCGACACCGAAGCCGCCGTCCAGGTAGACCCCGGACTTGGCCGCCGGTTCCGCCGACTGCTTGCGCCTCCCGAACAGCCCGCGCCGTGGGGCCTCGGCGGGCCCTGCGGCCACGAAGGCGGCGACGGCATCGCGGACCGAGGCCTGCGAGGCGTAGTCCGGGTCCGGCCGGTACGAGTCGAACGACGCGTCCGTGAACTGCGGCGGGGGCACGAGCGACGCGGCCATCTGCTGCGGGGTCACCCGGGGATCACGGTCGACGAGGTGAGCGGGCAATCGGGGGACCCTTCCGGGAAACATGTCGTTGGGTGTCACGTTGCGTCAGGGGCACGGTACGTCCGCGTACCGTTGCCCACAGGCACCGACGCCCGATCCTAGTCCGGCGCCAGCAGCACGCTCCCCAGCACCACGCTCCCCCGCACCCCTGGAGGTACCCCCGATGACCGCACCGGTCGACCCGTCCGAGCAGTTCGCCGCCTACGCGCACCCGGAGCGCCTCGTCTCCACCGAGTGGCTGCAGGAGCAACTGGACGCCGGTGCCGGCGCGCCCGACCTGGTGGTCGTCGAGTCCGACGAGGACGTCCTGCTCTACGAGACCGGACACATCCCCGGCGCTGTGAAGGTCGACTGGCACACCGACCTCAACGACCCGGTGCAGCGCGACTACATCGACGGCGCCGCGTTCGCCGAGCTCCTCGGCGGCAAGGGCATCGGCCGCGACACCACCGTCGTGATCTACGGCGACAAGAACAACTGGTGGGCCGCGTACGCCCTCTGGGTGTTCACCCTGTTCGGCCACCAGGACGTGCGCCTGCTCGACGGCGGCCGCGCCAAGTGGATCGCCGAGGACCGTGCACTGACCACCGAGGAGACCCCCGTCACTCCCGTCGACTACCCCGTCGTCGAGCGCCACGACGAGCCCGTCCGTGCCTTCAAGGACGACGTCCTCGCGCACCTCGGCAAGCCGCTCATCGACGTCCGGAGCGCCCCGGAGTACAGCGGGGAGCGCACGACCGCGCCCGACTACCCGGAGGAGGGCGCGCTGCGCGGCGGCCACGTCCCCACCGCGGTGAACATCCCCTGGGCCACGGCGGCGGCGCCCGACGGCACCTTCCGGTCGCGCGCTGAACTCGACGCGATCTACCGCGAGGGCGCCGGCATCGGTGACGCCGACGAGGTCATCGCCTACTGCCGCATCGGTGAGCGCTCGAGCCACACCTGGTTCGTCCTGCAGCACCTGCTCGGCTACGACAACGTCCGCAACTACGACGGCTCGTGGACCGAGTGGGGCAGCGCCGTCCGCGTCCCCATCGTGCAGGGATCCGAGCCGGGTACTGTTCCGAACCGATGAACGACAGCACCGACGCACCACTCCCCGCCACCCTCGCCGAGATCCGCGACGACTTCCTCGCCCTGGGCCAGAAGGACCGCCTGCAGCTCCTGCTCGAGTTCTCGAACGAGCTGCCCGCACTGCCCGAACGCCTGCAGGGGCACGAGGACGAGCTCGAACGCGTCGAGGAGTGCCAGTCCCCCGTCTTCATCACCGTGACCGTGGGCGAGGACGGCGACGACCCGGACGTGGTCCGGATGCACGCCACCGCCCCGCGCGAGGCGCCGACCACCCGCGGCTTCGCCTCGATCCTGGCGCAGGGCCTGTCCGGCCTGACCGTCGAGCAGGTGCTCGCCGTCCCGACGGACTACCCGCTGACCATCGGCCTGTCCGAGGCGGTCAGCCCGCTGCGAATCCGCGGCATGGTGGGCATGCTCGGCCGCGTGCAGCGTCAGGTGCAGGCGGCGGTCGCGTAGACGCGACCCACTGACGGACGGGAGGCCCGTGGCGACACCGCCACGGGCCTCCCGTCCGTCGGTTCAGCCGGTTCTCTGGCATTTCAGTCGCGGGGCGTGACAGGATGAGCCCGTCAGCATCTGGGGGGAATTGACGATGGCGAAGATTCACGGGAACGATCCGACCGGCTACTCGTACAGCGCTGCGGACACGCTCAAATCGGCTTCGACGGCGCTCGCGTCGTCGATCGGCGGCCAGTCCGGGTCGCGGTCGTCGTCGGTGACGACCGCGAGTGCAGAGTTCCGGGGGTACTTCTCCGAGGTCTTCGCGGACAACGCCGACATCGGTGCGCGCAGCGCGACGAAGCTCGTCGAGTCGTTGCAGAGCCTGTCGGGGTTCGTGCAGGAGCTCCGCGACGCCGCGAAGGACGAGGACGACCGGCGGAAGCAGGCGAAGGCGTGGGACGCCCGCAAGCGTGAACGCGAGGAGAACCTCCTCGTCGCTGCCGGGCACGAGGTCTCGACGTGGTTCGGCGGGGGCGACGACCCGAAGCCGCCGGAGCCCGAGCCGGAGCCGCGACTGCAGGCGGAGGAGGTCAGCGTCAAGGGCCGCGAGATCCCCGCGGGTGGTGGGACCAGCGGTGGGACGTCGTCGGCCGTCCCCGAAGACCTCCGCTCCTTCGAGGCGAACACCCGGACGCTCGACTCGGACCTGTCGAGCGCCGTCTCCACGTTCCGCAACGCCCTGAGCGACTACGAGGCCGAGTGCAACCCCTGCTGGGGCACCCTGAACGCCCAGTCGCTGCTGACCGCGGTGAACGACTGGCTCACCGCGAACGGGCAGGACGCCGACTGGGCGGGCACCGTCGCCGCGCAGTTCGAAGCCGCCGGTGGTGGTGCCGGGCCCGCGACGCTGTCGGACGCGGCGATCGCGGCCGCCCTGTCCGCGGCGGGGATCGACGCCGGACGTGACGACTTCACCATCGGACCGTTCTCGGCGATGGGGACGCCCCCGACCAACGGGTTCGCCGACGATCCCGTGAACACCGCCACGGGCAACTTCCTCGAGCCCGAGACCGACCTGTCCTTCGCGGGGCAGGCCGCGTCGCTCCGGCTCACCCGGATGTACAACTCGCTCGACGGCCGTGCCGGGGTGTTCGGGCTCGGGTGGTCCTCGATCCTCGACACCCGGCTGGAGATCACCGACGACGCCGCGTCGGTCGTGCTCGACGACGGCCGGCAGGTCGACTTCCTGCGGCAGGGCGACGGCTGGGACCGCGCGGTCGGCGAGGACCTGTGGCTCCGGGCCGAGGGGGACGCCCTCGTCGTCCAGGACAACGCCGGCGGTCACTGGGCGTTCACGCCGTCCGGACTGTGGTTGCGCAGCGGCCGTGGAGCCGGCACCACCGTGACCGTTCGGCGTGACGAGCAGGACCGCATCACCCGCCTGTCGCACGTGTTCGGACGGTTCATCGACGTCGAGTACGCGGGCGACCGCGTGGCGTCGACGAGCGCCTCCGACGGACGCCGCGTGGAGTACCACTACGACGATGCTCGCCGACTCGTCCGTGCGACGGACGCCGTCGGCAGCCGTCGGTACCGCTGGAACGACGACGGGCTGATCGACCGCGTGACCGCTGCCACGGGTGTGGTCGAGTGCGAGAACACCTACGACGCCCGTGGCCGTGTCGTCGAGCAGCGCACGCCGTTCGGACGGCGCGTGCGGTTCGCGTACCTGCCGGGCCGCGTCACCTCGGTCTCCGACGTCGACGGCGACCACACCAACACGTGGATCGCCGACCGCAAGGGCCGGGTCGTCGGGATCATCGACACCGACGGGCGGCGTCAGTCGATGTCGTACGACCCGCACGGCAACCTCGTCTCGGTGACCGAGCGCGACGGGCAGGTGACCGTCCACGGGTACGACGAGCGGGGACGGCGCGTCCGGACCGTGACACCGGAGGGCGCCGACCTGACCTTCGGGTACGACGAGCAGGACCGCATGACCACGGTGGTCACCGCGAACGGCGGGGTCGTCGAGTACGAGTACGCGGGCGACGACCGGAACCCCTCCGTCGTCATCGACCCTGTCGGCGGTCGCACGCTGCTCGAGTGGCGGGACGGCCTGCTCGTGGGGACGACCGATCCGATGGGCGTCGTCGTCTCCTTTCACCACGATGCGTCCGGTGAGCTCACCGGGGTCGAGAACGCCGTCGGCGACACCGCGCAGTTGGTCCGCGACCCCGGAAGCCGGATCATCGAGGCCGTCACACCGCTCGGCAACCGGACCCGGTACCGCTACGACTCCGCCGGCCTGCTCACCGCGCGTGAGGACCCGGACGGCGGGCTGTGGCGGTTCGAGCACGGCGACGGCGGTCGGGTCACGGCGACGATCGATCCGACCGGTGCCCGCACCGAGGTCGCCTACGGCCAGCACGGCGAGATCGTGTCCACCACGGATCCCCTCGGTCGCGTCGTGACGAAGGACTTCGACGCCTTCGGCAACGTCTCGTCGATGACCCTGCCCGACGGTGCCGAGTGGGCGTTCGTGCACGACGCGCTCTCCCGACTCGAAGCCGTGGTCGACCCGGCCGGTGGCACCTGGACACGCGAGCACGACGTGGTCGGAGCCCTCGGCGCGACGGTCGACCCCACCGGTGTCCGCACCGAGGTGGGGCGCTCGCGCGCTGACGGCGTCTCCACGGTCCGGGACGCCTTCGATGCCGTGTCCGTCACGACCGACGAGTTCGGGCGCCCGACCCGGCTCGAGCACACAGACGCCTCCGCCGAACTCACGACGTACGACGCCTGCGGCCGACCGGTCGAACTCGTCGACGCGGACGGTGGACTCACCCGGATCGAGCGTGACCTGGCCGGACGAGTCGTCGGTGTGACCACTCCGGCGGGCCGCACCACCCGGTACGAGTACGACGCGTGCGGCCGCCCGGTCAGCGCGATCGACCCCGCCGGCGCACGCACCACGCTGACCTACGACGCCGATTCACGGGTCGTCGCGCGCACCCTGCCGACCGGCGAGGTCGCCCGGACCGAGTACGACCGCCAGGGTCGGGTCGTCCACGCCGACGTGCCCGGGGTCGGCACCGCCCGGTACCGGTACGACCGCGTGGGTCGGGTCGTGTCGGCGCGGGACACCCGTTTCGGCCAGCGGACCTTCCGCTACGACGCCGCCGGGCAACTCGTCGCCGCGGTGAACGGGCTCGGCGGCACCACCCGGTACGAGTACGACCAGCGTGGGCGCCTCGTCCGCACCGTCGATCCGCTGGGTGGGGTGACCGTCCGCACGTACACGCAGCTCGACAAGGTGGCCTCGTCCACCGATCAGCTCGGTCGCACGACGACGGCGACCTACGACGCGGCCGGGCGCCAGCTCACCCAGACGGACCCGGACGGCAGCGTCCTGCGGTGGGAGTACGACGCGGCCGGTCGTGAATCCGTGCAGTACGCCGGTGACCGGTTGGTCGGCCGCATCGACCGCGATGCGCGTGCTCGCACGGTGACGATCACCGACGAGACCCGTCCCGACTCCCCCGCCACCCACGTCCTCGAGTTCAGCCGACTCGGGCAGCTCGTCCGCCGCTCAACCGGCGCGCGCGAAACGCGGTGGACCCACGATGCCGACGGGCTCCGCACCTCGGTGCAGTCTCCCGACGGGTCCACGACCCGGTACGAGCACGACGCGGCAGGACGGGTCGTCCGGGTCGACCACTCGGCCTTCGGCGAGGTCCGGTACGAGCACGACGCGGCGGGGCGGCTCCTGCAGGCCCGCGCCGGCGATCAGCTGCAGACCTGGGAGTACGCGAACGGACAGGTGGTCCGGCACACGCGCATCGACGCGGACGGCACGCACGCCAGCACGATCGAACGCGACGCCGACGGGCGCATCACCCGGGTCGACGGACCCGGTGGGAGCACCACCTACGAGCACGACGATGCCGCGCAGCTGGTGGCGTCCGTCCAGGAAGCCCGTCGCACCGACTGGGTCTACGACGTTGCTGGTCGTCTGGTCGAGGAACGGACGGACTCCGTGGCCCGACGGTTCCGGCACGACGCCGCCGGTCAGCTGATCGGCGTCGACGCCGTGGACGGGTCGCCCGAGGTGGAGTACGCCTACGACGGCGCTGGTCGTCGGGTGCAGGCGCTCCGAGCCGACGGCGTGACGACCACGTACGGCTGGACCCCGCAGAGTCACCTCACCGGGGTGGCGGAGACCACCGCGGCTGGCAGCACCACGACCGACCTGCACGTCGACGCCCTCGGCGAACTCGCGCATGTCGACGGCGTCCCGATCGACTGGGACACCGCCGCGTTCGCACCGACGCTCCTGGCCGTCGGTGACGAGCCGGTGCTCCGCGCTCCCGGCGGCCTGATCGCGGTGGACGACCGCTGGATCGCCAGCGGTCGGCGCACCACGAGAGCAGCCGACGACGCCGAGCCGTGGCAGACGCTCGTCGACCTCGGCGGCTCCGGCCTGCCCGGCGGCATCGCACTCGGCGCCGACGGTTCGCTGCAGGTCGCCGGCCTGGAGTGGATGGGCGCCCGCGCCTACGACCCGTCGTCGCGCGGCTTCCTGTCCGTCGACCCGGTCACCGCGCCCGCGGGAGCAGCCTGGGCCGGCAACCCGTACTCGTTCGCCGGCAATGATCCGCTGCACGCCATCGACCCGCTCGGTCTCGCGCCGGTCACCGACGCCGAGCTCGAGGCCTACGCAGCGGCGCAGCAGGGGCCGCTCGCACGTGCCGCAGCCGCGACCGGTGACTGGTTCGCGAACAACTGGGAGTACGTCGCCGGTGGCGCGATGGTCGTCGCCGGCGGTGTGCTCGTCGCCACCGGCGTCGGCGGTCCGGTCGGCATGATGCTCATCAGCGCCGGTGCCGACACAATCATCCAGAAGGCCACGACCGGCGAGGTGAACTGGGGCCAGGTCGCCGTCAGCGGGGCCTTCGGCGCCGTCGGGGGTGGTGCCGGTGCCCTGATCGGCAAGCAGCTGGTCAAGAACGCAGCAGAAGGTGCGGCGGAGAACGTCACGAACTACGCGGTGAGTGGCCAGCCCGTGACCCCCGGCGGCCTGCTCCGGAACGCTGCCGAGGGTGCGGCGACGTCGGCGGCCACCGGCGGCACGATGTCGAAGGTGCATCTGCCGACGTCCGTGGCGAAGCTCGGCGAAGAGACGCCGGTACCACCGGGCATCATCTACCGGCGCACGGACATCACCGACGGCCTGAAGCCCTACATCGGACAGACCAAGAGTGAAGACCACTTCCTCCTGCGCCAGGCCGCTCACGCACGAGAACACCCGGATGCGGCGTTCAGATTTGAGAGGATCGACAGGGGGCACCCAGGAGTCGACCTGGACCGTCGAGAAGAGTTCCACATTCGCAACGAAGGCGGACCCACGAACAAGGGCAACCCGGATGGCGGCCTGTCCAACAAGCGCCACCAGATGAGCGAAAAGCGTTACGACGCGGCAGGAGGAAGCCCGTATTGAGTACGAAACAGCAGGTCTACAGGATCACGATCGGCGACATCTTCACAGTGCCCCTCGGCGACGGCAGGGCTGCCCTCGGACAAGTGATCGGCAAGTA
Organism: Curtobacterium sp. MEB011; assembly: GCF_030209655.1. Taxonomy (NCBI): domain Bacteria; kingdom Bacillati; phylum Actinomycetota; class Actinomycetes; order Micrococcales; family Microbacteriaceae; genus Curtobacterium; species Curtobacterium sp. MEB011. The sequence goes on from NZ_JARVRN010000013.1 coordinate 73,310, forward strand.
CAAGAGTTCGTTCTACGTCGTCGTCTTCGATCTGGTCGTTCCTGAAGATGCAGTTCAGAGCCTCGACCTCAGCGAGGTGGCCGGAACTCCGCCACTCCTGGCCCGGATGACGTTCGACGCCCGATTCCGACCGGGGATGTGGCAGATAGTGGGCAACCGCGCTCCGGATCAGGCACGTTTCCTGCCCGCCTACAGCTTCGGATCAGACGACTACGACGGAGTCCGGGTGACGAACTTCGACGGAACGAGAATGCGCCGGGCAACGGGACAGGAGGCTACCCAGGTCCCGCGGCTCACGATCGATTCCCCGATCGTCCTCGAGAAGGCGGTTCGTGCTCACTTCGGTCTGGAACCGTGGCTCCCGGCCTACGACGAAGTTCGATATCGTCCAACTCCTACGTCGTCCGAATTGTTCGGCGACTAGCAGTCCGTGAACGACGATTCTGAATCACCCAGGGAGATCATGATCTGGATGAGGAAGAGGAACGTCGACAGTCTTGAACTTCCGTGGTTCACAGATGCGACGCGGAATGAACTCCGCCGGCCCTCTGTCGTCGGCTCCGCGCAGATTTCGGACGAGTGAACGATCGTGACCCGTGACACGGCAGACCCCACCGGGGGCGCGATGACCGTCGAGCGCGCGGGCACGCTCGACCTCATAGGCGTCGACTTCCGGCTCGAGCTGGGGTTCGGCAACGGGTACCGCGTCCAGCTCGAATCCGAGTGCACCTTCACCGACCGGTCCGGAAGCACCGCGGTCGTCGATCCCGACCGCAAGGACTCACTGCTCCCGGTCCTGCGGCTGTTCGGTGCCGAGCTCGTTCGGAGTTCGACCGAGAACGGCGTACTGACGCTGGTCTTCGACGGCGGGGACACCCTCGTCGCCGGTCCCGATGCCGAGTTCGAGTCCTGGCAGGTCTCCGGGCCGAACGGTCGCCCGACCCGCACCGAGCCGCCGACCGGAAGCACGAGCACGGGCACGGGCACGGAAGGAGATCGAGGATGAGCGGCGTTCCGCGCCAGCCCTTCGCGCTGGACATCGCCGGCGACACCGTCGACTTCATCGGCATCGACTCCGACGTGACGATCCGCTTCTCGAGCGGTGCGTCGCTCCGGTTCGAGACCGACTTCGCGCTGACCGGCTCTGACGGGGAGCACGCGTTCCTCGATCCCGGCGACAAACCGTCCCTGCTCGAGCTCCTTGCCCTGCACAACAAGGTCGTCTCGGACGGTGCAGTCACGGGCGCGCGGATCGCCATCCGGTTCGCCTCGGGTGAGTTGCTCGAGGGCTGGTCGAACCGCCGAGGTCCGTCCTGGCACTACAGCGAACCGGGGCGCGCACGAGTGGACATCGACGTTCTGCCCGACGGCGAGGTCCGGTACCGACACAGCCCGTCGTCCGCGGAGATCCGACGGTGACCGACGCGCCCCCGGCCATCTCGATCCACCATCTCCGAGCGGTCACCGATGAATCGACCGTGGAGCTCCCGAACCGTGTCATCGACGTACTCGCCGCAGTGGGATCGAACGCCCAGGTGCTCGTCTCCGACGTGACCGCACGCTCGTTCGCAGCGGTCATCCGGCAGTCCTACTCGAAGCAGGAGCCGAACCTCGTGCCGTTCATCGACCCACTCGAAGCCCTCGGCGACGAGCTGGTCCTGATCTGTCAGGTCGAGCACGGGGATGAACTCGTGACGGTCGTGTTGCGCGCGACGGACCGAACGCTCGTGGCAGCCACGGCGATCGACCGTTCCGTCGGGGTCGTCCACATCTCGGTCCAGGAGCTGTGCGCGCGGCTCCGCGCATCAGACGCTCCGGGGGCGGAACTGGCGCTCGAGGTGGCATCGCGGTGTCTGGCCGAGGAACGGCTGCGCATCTTCGAGCAGGGCGCGCTGTCGACGGCACGCACCTTCCTGACGAAGTACAGGATTGCCGCCGAAAAGGGCTTCGACGTGCGCGGACTCGACGAGTTCGCCCGTGCGCTCGTGCCGCTCGGCGACGAGCAGCCGGGGTTCTGCATCGTGCAGGCTGACACCTCGGTCGGAATCACGGCGTTCACGCCCGGCAGGACCGACATCCTCGCTGCCATGAGCGTGGGCGGCCTCTCGCCCCAGACCGAGACGACAGAGGAGACCGGATCACCATGACAGCGCCGAACGACCTCGAGATGGTCACGTACACGATCCCCGCTGATCACATCGTGCTGCCCGATCTGGTCCAGTTCTCCTCAGAGCTCGATTCACCCGGGCTCGTCTGGGTCCTCACGACGCTGTACGCCATCACGTCCCCTGCTCAACCAGGTCCACCTGCCGACAGCGGTGAACAAGCTCGGCGACGAGCTCCCGACGGCCTTCGAAGCTCAGAAGATCTGCCGTGTCTCCGGCGGAGATGCTCAGGCGACCGGTGCCTCATGGACACCTTCCCACCCTGGTTCTGTTGCCAACCACCGCGACGTCGCAGGGCTACCGTCAGGGAAGACTGAGCCCGGTCACAGCGTGAACTCGGGGCAGTTCCTGCTCGAAGCAACGTTGCGCGACTCCCTCCCCAACGGCAACGGCATCGATCCGGAGAACTGACATGCAAGAAGTCTTCTTTCTCTCGTCCATGGACAGCAAGCGGTTCTCGTCCGTCTTCCGGTGCGAAGTGGAACGACCGATCGAGCTCCCGAACGGTCACCATGCGCTGATGGTCACCTGCGATCCCCCGCTGAACGGTCAGGAGCTCGGCCACCCGCTGGGCGTCGGGGAGCTGTTGCTCTGGGGTCGCTTCGAAGACGAAGACCTCTGGACCTTCCCCGCCTTCCCGCACTTCGTGCAGATCTGTCTCCCTGACGTCGATCTGCCTGTCCATGCCATGCCTCCGAGCATCGCATGGGGCGAGATCTACAAGACCGAGGCAGACGCGAACGCCCACGAGATGAGCGCTCGCCCGCGCTCCTCGACGAAGTGATCGATCTGGTCGGCAAGCTCCGGCAGACTCGCGAACCGCCCGACGAGGCAGCAGGAAGCGCCTCGAACGGAACGAATGCCGGACCACCCGCTTCGTGAGCCGGAATGGTCGGGTGTCGGACGGTGACCCGACCATTCCTGGTCACCAAGCGACCGAACGGACGCATCGACGGACGGGAGGCGCGGTGCCCGCTGGCACCGCGCCTCCCGTCCGCCCTTCGGTCGCGTCTACCGCGCGCTGGCCGCCCCGCGCCGCTGGACCACCTCGGTCAGCCACGCGAGGATCCGGGCGTCGAACCAGTCGGCGTCGTGGTTCCAGAGCTTCGTGTGCCGGGCCGTGGTCTGGATCTCGAGCCGGACCAGGTCGGGCCGTGCGCGGGCCAGGTCGTGCGAGGCCGAGGACGGCACGAAGCCGTCGTCGTCGCTGTGCAGGAGCAGGATCGGCACCGTGAGCTCGTCGGAGCGCGTGACCATGTCGAGCTCGCGCAGGTCCACAGGAGCCTGGAGCCCGGCGAGCCGGTACAGCACGGGCGTGCGGAGCAGGCGCTGCGCGACCTTGCGGACCGGACGCGGCAGGCGCAGGAGCTGGCTCTGCGACTTCAGCACGGCGTGCCAGTCGACGACCGGGGACTCCAGCACCACCCCGTCGACCAGGCCGGCGAAGCGCGAGCGGAGCAGGGTCTGCAACACGACGGCGCCGCCCATCGACCAGCCCATGAGCACGACGCTCTGGGCGTCCTGCGCGGTGAGCCAGCGGAGCACGGAGTCGACGTCCTCCCACTCGGTGCTGCCGAGGCCGTAGCGACCGTCGACACTGGGCGGGGCGACGCCGTCGTTCCGCCACGAGGCGAGGACGACCGAGTAGCCGGCGGCGCGGAAGACCGGGACGGCGCGGATGGTCTCGGCGCGGGTGACACCACGGCCGTGCACCAGCACGGCCCACGGGGCGTCCGGATCGTCGGCGCGGACGACCCATGCCGGGGCAGGGCCGTTCGGGGTGGGGATGTCGACGTCCTCGACGGGCACGTCGAGTTCGCCGGGTGTCAGGTAGAACCAGCCGCCCCAGCGACCGCGACGGGCAGCGGTCGGGTCGCCGGCGTCGATGGCGATGATGCGGCGGGTGACGGTGGTGTCGGTCGTGCCGAGCACTTCGCCGACGCGCATGTGTCCGGTGCCGCCGCCGAACCAGAGCGAGTAGCGGCCCTGCGGTTCCGTGTCCGCGGTGCGCTCGATCGTGACGGTCTTCCGGACCGGGTCGACGGCGTGGATCGGCACGCGCTCGTTGCGCTTGCGGTCGGGCGTGACGACGGCGCGGGCGACGGCGGCGACGAAGCCACCGATGACGGCCGTCCCCACCGCTGCTGCTGCCAGACCGGCGCCGAGTGCGATGAACCCGGCCGATCGAGCGGTCTCCTGGACGACGTCCTCGGCGGGTCGCGCGGATCGGGACATGGCCCGGAGCCTAGTCTGCATGTGTGTCCGAAACCCGAGAGCCCGACGCCTTCGCGCGGCTCCGCGCGTTCGTGTCCGGCGGCAGCGGCCGTGCCGAGACCACCGTCACCGAGATCCCCTCGCCGACCCGGATCGCACCGTTCTCGATCGCCCTGGCGGCGGACGTGTCCGGCACCGCGCACGGCGTCGAGTCGGACCTGGGCACCGGACGGTTCATCGCCCTGTACGACCCGGAAGAACCCGAGGGCTGGGGTGGCGCGTTCCGCGTCGTCTCGTTCGCCCAGGCGCCGCTCGAACCGGAGATCGGCGTCGACGAGTTCGTCGCGGACGTGACGTGGAGCTGGCTCGTCGACGCGCTCGAGTCGCACGGTGCGACGTACGACCACGCCTCGGGCACGGCCACCAAGATCATCTCGCGCGGGTACGGCGACCTCGCCGCACAGGGCGACGGCGCCCAGCTGGAACTCCGCGCGTCGTGGACACCACGCGGCGACGACCTCACCGCACACGTCCGGGCCTGGCAGGACATCGTCGCCATGCTCGCCGGTCTGCCTCCCGCATCGGACGGCGTGACCCTGCTGGCCCCGAGGAGGCTCGCCAAGTGACCGATCCCGCTCCCCAGGACGCCGCCAGCCCCGCTGCCGGCTCGGCTGCTCCGGCTGCCGCTGCCGGTTCGACTGCTCCGGCCGCCGCTGCCGGCTCGGCTGCTCCGGCCGCCGCTGCCGGCCCCGCCTTCGAGGCGTCGCACGACGCCGTCAAGGTCATCGACACGCACGACGAGTACCTCGACGCGGTCGCCGCCATCGCCGCCGGGCACGGCCCCGTCGCGGTCGACGCCGAACGCGCCAGCGGCTACCGCTACTCGCAGCGCGCGTACCTGATCCAGGTGTTCCGCCGTGGTGCCGGTGCGTTCCTGTTCGACCCGATCCCGATCGGCGACTTCTCCGCCCTGCAGGACGCCATCGTCGACGAGGAGTGGCTGTTCCACGCCGCCTCGCAGGACCTGCCGTGCCTGCAGGAGGTCGGCCTCGTCCCGACCCGCATCTTCGACACCGAACTCGGCGCCCGCATCGCCGGCTTCCCCCGTGTCGGCCTCGGTGCCGTCGTCGAGCAGTTGCTCGGCATCACCCTGGCGAAGGCGCACTCGGCCGCCGACTGGTCCACCCGTCCCCTGCCCCAGTCGTGGCTCGTCTACGCATCGCTCGACGTCGAGCTGTTGCCCGACCTGCGCGACGCCCTCGCCGAGAAGCTCGACGAGGCCGGCAAGTCCCGCATCGCGGCCGAGGAGTTCGACGCGGTGCTGCACCGTGCACCGAAGCCGGCCCGCGCCGAGCCGTGGCGTCGGTTGTCGGGCATGCACGCGCTCCGTGGTGCCCGCGCCCTGGCGATCGCCCGGTCGCTGTGGCTCGCCCGTGACGAGTACGCCCGACAGGCGGACATCGCCCCGGGCCGCACCATCCCCGACGCCGCGATCGTCGCCGCTGCGGCCGCCGCACCCGAGTCGCGCGCCGAGCTGGGGGCGCTGAAGGCCTTCACGGGCCGCGCCAGCCGTTCCGAGCTCGACCGCTGGTGGGCCGCCGTCGACGAGGGCCGCACCACCGAGGACCTCCCCCGCCTGCGTGGTGCCGGCGAGGCGACGCTCCCGCCGCCGCGCGCCTGGGCCGACCGCAACCCCGCGGCCGACCGCCGGTACAAGGCCGCGCGCGCCGCGGTGACGAAGCGTGCCGAGGAGCTCGACATCCCGCTCGAGAACCTGCTCACGCCGGAGACGCTCCGGCTCGTGTCGTGGGCACCGCCGTCGCCGGTGTCGACCGAACTGGTCGGAGCCGCCCTCGCCGAGCACGACGCGCGCCCGTGGCAGGTCGAGGAACTCTCGTCGATCATCGCGTCTGCCTTTGTCGTTGCTGCACAGCGGCCCGCCGCGACGGACGACGACGAGTCGTAGGAACTGCCCAACCGGCATGCGGCCGCCCAGGGTGGGGGCATAGCGTCGGCAGGGTCGCCGGGCGAGGCCCGGCCAGGCCGGAGCGACCTGCGTTCCGGCCCGATCGAAGAGGATCTGGGAGGCCCGGATTGCCAAAGGCATCAGACGTCGTGTTCGTGGACGGCGTTCGCACACCGTTCGGACGAGCCGGCGAGAAGGGGGTGTTCTGGAAGACGCGGTCCGACGACCTCGCGGTGCACGCGATGCGCGGACTGCTCGACCGGAACGACTCCCTCGACACCGCAGCGGTGGACGACGTCGCCGTCGCCGCGACCACGCAGCAGGGTGACCAGGGCCTGACGCTCGGGCGCACGGTCGGCATGCTCGCAGGCCTGCCGAAGTCGGTGCCCGGCTACGCGATCGACCGCATGTGCGCTGGCGCCATGACGAGTGTCACGACGCTCGCGGGTGCCATCGCCTTCGGTGCCGCCGACGTCGCGATCGCCGGTGGGGTCGAGCACATGGGCCGCCACCCGATGGGCTTCAACGCCGACCCCAACCCGCGTTTCGTCGCGGAGCGCATGGTGTCGAGCGACGCCCTCGTCATGGGCGCCACCGCCGAGCGCCTGCACGACCGCTTCCCCGCGATCACGAAGGACCGCACGGACGCCTACGCCGTCCAGTCCCAGCAGCGCTACGCCGCCGCCTGGGCGAACGGCAAGCTGCAGCCCGACGTCATCCCGGTCGAGGTCAACAAGGGCGACGGCTGGGACGTCATCAGCACCGACGAGCCGCCCCGGCCGGGTACCACTCTGGAGGCGCTGGCCGCCTTGAAGACGCCGTTCCGGCCCCACGGACGGGTCACCGCCGGCAACGCAGCCGGACTCAACGACGGCGCGACCATGAGCCTGCTCGCGTCCGAGGACGGTGCGAAGCAGCACGGCCTGTCGACGAAGATGCGCATGGTGTCGTTCGCCTTCGCCGGCGTCGAGCCCGAGGTCATGGGCGTCGGCCCGGTCCCCGCCACCGACAAGGCACTGTCGAAGGCCGGGCTGTCGATCGACGACATCGGCCTGTTCGAGATCAACGAGGCGTTCGCCGTCCAGGTGCTCGCCTTCCTCGACAACTACGGCATCGCCCAGGACTCCCCGAACGTGAACGCGTGGGGCGGCGCCATCGCCGTCGGCCACCCGCTCGCGTCGAGCGGTGTCCGACTCATGAACCAGCTCGCGGCGCAGTTCGCCGAGCGACCGGACGTCAAGTACGGCATCACCACGATGTGCATCGGGCTCGGCCAGGGCGGCACCGTCATCTGGGAGAACCCGAACCACAGCAAGTCGGCCGAGCGTTCCGCTCGGAAGGGGGCGTGACCATGACCATCGTCGACAACGACCGACTGGCCGAACTCAGCGAGGACGAGGTCGTCACCCACTCGTTCGTGAAGCACGTGACCATGCCCTCGGGCGGCACGCTGGCACTCATCACGCTCGACAACGGCAAGGACTACAAGCGGCCGAACACCCTCGGACCCCGCACGCTACGTGAACTGTCCGGGGTGCTCGACACCCTGCGGACCGAGGCCGCCGCCGGCACGATCCAGGGCGTCGCGATCACCGGCAAGGAGTACTGCTTCGCGGCGGGGGCCGACCTGTCCCAGGCCGCAGCGGTCCCGTCGCGCGAGGCCGCGCACGACCTCGCCGCCCTCGGGCACGCCACGCTCCGCAAGTTCGCCGACCTCGGAGTGCCGTCGTTCGCGTTCGTGAACACCCTGGCGCTCGGGGGCGGGCTCGAGATCGCCCTGCACTGCACGTACCGGGCCTTCTCGTCCGCCGCGCAGGGCATCGGCCTGCCCGAGGTGTTCCTCGGCATCATCCCCGGCTGGGGTGGCGCGACACTGCTCCCCCGCCTGATCGGCCCGGAGCGCGCGCTCCGCGTCATCGTCGAGAACCCGCTCAAGAACAACCGCCTGATGGACGGTCCGGCCGCGGTCGAGATCGGCATCGGCGACGTCCTGGTGCCGTCCGTCACGTTCCTGCCCTCGTCCGTTGCCTGGGCCGATCGTGTCATCACCGGCGCGACCAAGGTGGTGCGGAAGAACGAGCCGGGCATGCTCGAGAAGGCGGCATGGGGCACCGTCGTCAAGGTCGCGCGTGGCCAGGTGGCGTCGAAGATCGGCACCGTGCCGAAGTCGCCGTTCCGAGCACTCGACCTGGTGGCCACAGCCAAGTCGGGCTCGCTCGACGAACGGTTCGCCGACGAGGACGACGCCCTCGCCGACCTGCTGTCCGGCGACCAGTTCGCCGCGTCGATGTACGCCTTCGACCTCGTGCAGAAGCGCGCGAAGAAGCCCGTCGGCGCTCCGGAAGGTGTCGAACCGAAGAAGATCACCAAGGTCGGTGTGCTCGGCGCCGGGCTGATGGCCTCCCAGTTCGCACTGCTCTTCGCCCGCCGTCTCGGGGTCCCCGTGGTCATCACCGACGTCGACCAGTCCCGTGTGGACGCCGGTGTCGAGCGGATCCGCGGCGAGGTCACGAAGCTGCTCGACAAGGGCCGGATCTCCCCCGACGACGCCAACCGCATCACCGCACTCGTCAGCGGGTCGGTGTCGTACGACGCCTTCGCCGACGCCGACTGGGTGATCGAGGCCGTCTTCGAGGAGATGACCGTCAAACAAGAGGTCTTCCGGAAGATCGAGCAGGTCATCGCCCCGGACGCCATCCTCGCCACGAACACGTCATCGCTCTCCGTCGACGAGATGGCGTCGGTCCTGACGAACCCGGAGCGGCTCGTCGGCTTCCACTTCTTCAACCCGGTCGCGGTCATGCCGCTGCTCGAGGTGGTGCGCGCGGCGAAGACCTCGGACGAGGCCCTCGTCACCGCCCTCGCCGTCGCGAAGACCCTGAAGAAGACCGCGGTCATCACCGCGGACCAGCCCGGCTTCGTCGTCAACCGGGTGCTCGCCCGGGTGCTCGGCGAGGCGATGCGCGGCGTCGAGGAAGGCACCTCGTTCGACACCGTCGCCCAGGGTGCCGCACCGCTCGGCCTGCCGATGTCGCCGTTCGAGCTGCTCGAGCTCGTCGGGCTGCCGGTCGGTGCGCACGTGCTCGACTCGCACCACGCCGCCTGGCCGGAGCGCTTCTACCCCGGCGACGGCCTGAAGAAGATCGCCGAGCACGGGACGATCCTGACCCGCGACAAGAAGGGCAACGCGACCGGGTACGACCCCGCCGCCGTGAAGCTCGTCGCACCGTCCAAGAAGGACGCGAAGCCCGTCGACGCCGCCGAGATGCAGCGCCGGTTCGAGGACGCCCTGGCCGACGAGCTGCACCGCATGCTCGAGGACAAGGTCGTCGAGCATGTCGAGGAGATCGACCTCGGGCTCATCCTCGGCGCCGGCTACCCGTTCCACGCCGGTGGGATCAGCCCGTACCTCGACCGCTCCGGTGCCTCCGAGCGTGTCTTCGGCGGTACGTTCCACGAGCCCCGGATCGTCGGCCCCGCTTCCCGCTAGGCCCAGTACGCAAAACACCGGTGTTCGCGCACCGAACACCCGCAAACCGCGGAGTGCAGCGCGAACACCGGTGTTTTGCTGACCGGACCGGGACCGGGACCCGGACCGGACCCGGACCCGGACCCGGACCCGGACCGGACCCGGGCCGAGCGGTCAGCGGTCGGACGCGGCCGACTCGCGGGAGCGCGCGGGCTTCGCCTGCGGCAGCTTCGTCCCGACGACCTGGTCGATGACGTCGCGGGCGATGGCCTGCGCCGTCAGCCCAGCGTCGGCGAGGATCTGCGACCGGGTCGCGTGGTCGATGAACGCGTCGGGCAGCCCGAGCTCGTTCACCCCGGTGTCGACCCCGGCGGCGCGCAGGTCCTGCCGCAGCCGGGTCCCGACGCCGCCGACGCGCACACCGTCCTCGATCGTGATGACGAGCCGGTGTGAGCGCGACAGTTCGATGAGCGAACCCGGGATCGGGACCACCCATCGCGGGTCCACGACGGTGACGCCGATGCCCTGCGCCTCGAGCAGCGCCGCGGCCTCGAGTGCCACCGGCACCATGGACCCGACGGCGACGAAGAGGACGTCCTCGACGTCGTCCGCGGCGGCGTGCAGCACGTCCACACCGTCGGGGAGACGACGGACCGCGGGGATGTCCGGCCCGACCTGCCCCTTCGACCACCGCAGCACGGTGGGGGCATCGTCGACGGCGATCGCCTCGCGGAACTCCTCACGCAGTGTCGCGGCGTCGCGTGGTGCGGCGATCCGGATCCCCGGCACCACCTGCAGCAGTGCGAGGTCCCACATGCCGTGGTGCGACGGGCCGTCCGGACCGGTGATGCCGGCGCGGTCGAGCACGAACGTCACGCCGGCCCTGTGCAGGGCGACGTCCATCAGCACCTGGTCGAACGCCCGGTTCAGGAACGTCGCGTAGAGCGCCACGACCGGGTGGAGTCCCCCGTACGCCAGGCCCGCGGCGGTCGTCACGGCGTGCTGCTCCGCGATGCCGACGTCGTACACGCGGTCGGGGTGCTGCTCCTGGAACAGGTGCAGCCCGGTCGGCCGGAGCATCGCCGCCGTGATCGCCACGATCCGAGGGTCCGAGGCGCCGGCCTCGGCCAGGGAGGACGCGAACACCGAGGTCCACGAGGGGCCCGACGCGGCGTCGAGCGACTCGCCCGTCTCCGGGTCGATGTGGCCGACGGCGTGGAACTGGTCGGCCTGGTCGCGCAGGGCAGGCTCGAAGCCGTGGCCCTTCTCCGTGATGACGTGCACGATCACGGGAGCGCCGTACTCCTTGGCCTGCCGGAGCGCAGCCTCCATCGCCTGCTGGTCGTGCCCGTTCACCGGGCCGATGTACTTGATGTCGAGGTTCGAGTACAGCGCCTCGTTGTTCGTCAGTCGCGACAGGAAGCCGTGCAGGCCCCCGCGCATGCCGCGGTACACCGCACGACCCGGAGCACCGAACCGCGCCGCCACGGCCTGCGTGCTCTCGTACAGGGCCCGGTACTCGCGGCGGGTGCGCACGGAACTCAGGAACCGCGCCATGCCACCGATGGTCGGGGCGTACGACCGGCCGTTGTCGTTGACGACGATGACCAGGCGCCGGTCGTTGTCGTCAGAGATGTTGTTGAGCGCCTCCCACGTCATCCCACCGGTGAGCGCGCCGTCCCCCACCACCGCGACGACGGTGCGGTCGGTCTGGCCGGTCTGCCCGAACGCGCGGGAGATACCGTCCGCCCACGACAACGACGACGACGCGTGCGAGGACTCAACGATGTCGTGCTCGGACTCGCGGCGCTGCGGGTAGCCGGCGATGCCACCGCGTTCGCGCAGCTTGGAGAAGTCCTGCCGCCCGGTGACGAGCTTGTGCACGTACGACTGGTGCCCGGTGTCGAAGACGAAGGGGTCATTCGGCGAGTCGAACACGCGGTGCATCGCGAGCGTCAGCTCGACGACACCCAGGTTCGGCCCGAGGTGCCCACCGGTCTTCGCGACCTCGGCGACCAGGAAGCGTCGGATCTCGGCGGCGAGGTCGGTCATCTGCGCGTCGGAGAGACGCTTCAGGTCGCGCGGCGACGTGATGCTGCTGAGCAGGCTCACGAGCGCTCCTTTCGTGGGGCTGTCGGCCCACTCTATTCTCGTGGGCTCCCATTCAACCGACCTCGCAGGCGCGGTCGGCGCTGGCGCCGCGCGTCGCTGGCGCGTCGCATCACGCGGAGCACGCGGGAGGCCCGTGGCGGGTTCGCCACGGGCCTCCAGTCCGTCGTGTGGTCGCGTCAGCGACCCGTGTGCACGTCGCTCAGACGAGCGAGCGGAGCACGTACTGCAGGATGCCGCCGTTGCGGTAGTAGTCGGCCTCACCGGGGGTGTCGATGCGGACGACCGCGTCGAACTCCACCGGCTGCTTGCCGGCGGGCGAGTGCTCGCTCGGCGTCGCGGTGACGTGCACGGTCTTCGGGGTGCGGCCCTCGTTCAGCTCGGTCAGCCCGGAGATCGACACGACCTCGGTGCCGTCGAGCCCGAGGGACTCGACCGTCTCGCCCGCCGGGAACTGCAGCGGGACGACGCCCATGCCGATGAGGTTCGAGCGGTGGATCCGCTCGAAGCTCTCGGTGATGACCGCACGGACACCGAGCAGGTTCGTGCCCTTCGCCGCCCAGTCACGGGACGAGCCGGAGCCGTACTCCTTGCCACCGAAGATGACGAGCGGGATGCCCTGCGCCTGGTAGTGCTGCGAGGCGTCGTAGATGAACGACTGCTCGCCGTCCGGCGTCGTGAAGTCACGGGTGTACCCGCCCTCGACGCCGTCCAGCAGCTGGTTGCGCAGACGGATGTTCGCGAACGTGCCGCGGATCATGACCTCGTGGTTGCCGCGACGCGAGCCGTAGGAGTTGAAGTCCTTGCGGTCGACGCCGTGCTCGGCGAGGTACTGACCGGCGGGGCTGTCGGCCTTGATCGAACCGGCCGGCGAGATGTGGTCGGTCGTGACCGAGTCGCCGAGCTTCGCGAGCACGCGGGCACCGGAGATGTCCGCCACCGCGTCGGGCTGCATCGTCATGCCCTCGAAGTACGGGGGCTTCCGGACGTAGGTCGACTCCTGGTCCCACTCGAAGGTGTCGCCCGTCGGGGTCGGCAGGTTCTTCCAGCGGTCGTCGCCCTCGAACACGGAGCCGTACTCGTGGGTGAACATCTCGGTGTCGATCGAGGTGTCGATGACCTGCTGCACCTCAGCCGCGTCGGGCCAGATGTCGGTCAGGTAGACGTCGTTGCCGTCCTGGTCGGTGCCCAGTGCGTCCTTGTCGAAGTCGAAGTGCATCGACCCGGCGAGGGCGTACGCGATGACCAGCGGCGGGGACGCCAGGTAGTTCATCTTCACGTCGGGGTTGATGCGGCCCTCGAAGTTGCGGTTGCCCGAGAGCACCGCGGTGACGGCGAGGTCGTTGTCCTGCACGGCCTGCGAGATCTCCTCGGGCAGGGGGCCGGAGTTGCCGATGCAGGTCGTGCAGCCGTAGCCGACCGTGTAGAAGCCGAGCTGCTCGAGGTAGGTGGTGAGACCGGCCTTCTCGTAGTAGTCGGTGACGACCTTCGACCCCGGCGCGAGGGTGGTCTTCACCCAGGGCTTCGCGGTGAGGCCCTTCTGCGCGGCGTTCCGGGCGAGGATGCCGGCGGCCATCATGACCGATGGGTTCGACGTGTTCGTGCACGACGTGATCGCGGCGATCGCCACGGCACCGTGGTCGATCGTGAACGGGTCGCCGTCGGCGATGGCGACCGAGGTCGGCTTCGAGACGGTGCCGGGCGCGCTCGAGGCGTGCACGGGGACCTCGGACCCGGGGGCGTCCTGCAGGTCGTCCACGGCGTGCTCGTCACCGGGGGCCGCGGCCACCGGGTCGGACGCCGGGAACGTGTCGGCGACGGCCTTGTCCTCTTCGCTGTGGTCGATGCTCGCGTAGTTGGCGAGGTCGACCTCGAACTGGTCCTTGGCCTTCGACAGCTCGATGCGGTCCTGCGGACGCTTCGGGCCCGAGATGGAGGGCACGACCGTGGACAGGTCGAGCTCCATGTACTCGGAGTAGTTCGGCTCGACCGAGGCGTCGTGCCACAGGCCCTGGGCCTTGGAGTACGCCTCGACCAGGGCGATCTGCGCCTCGTCGCGACCGGTCAGGCGCAGGTAGTCGAGCGTGACGTCGTCGACCGGGAAGATCGCCGCGGTGGAACCGAACTCGGGCGACATGTTGCCGATGGTGGCGCGGTTGGCGAGCGGGACGGCGCTGACGCCCTCGCCGTAGAACTCGACGAACTTGCCGACGACGCCGTGCTTGCGGAGCTCCTGCGTGATGGTGAGCACCACGTCGGTCGCGGTCACGCCGGCGGGGATCTCGCCGGAGAGCTTGAAGCCGACGACCTTCGGGATGAGCATCGACACGGGCTGGCCGAGCATCGCGGCCTCGGCCTCGATGCCGCCGACGCCCCAGCCGAGCACACCGAGGCCGTTCACCATCGTGGTGTGCGAGTCGGTGCCGACCAGGGTGTCCGGGTACGCGTAGGTCTCGCCGTCGAAGTCACGCGTGTAGGTGACCTTCGCCAGGTACTCGATGTTCACCTGGTGCACGATGCCGGTGCCGGGCGGGACGACCTTGAAGTCCTCGAACGCGGTCTGGCCCCAGCGGAGGAACTGGTAGCGCTCGCCGTTCCGCTCGTACTCCAGGTCGGTGTTGCGCTGCAGGGCGTCCGTGCTGCCGAACAGGTCGGCGATGACGGAGTGGTCGATGACCATCTCGGCCGGCGACAGCGGGTTGATCTTGTTCGGGTCGCCGCCGATGTCCGCCATGGCCTCGCGCATGGTGGCGAGGTCGACGATGCACGGCACACCCGTGAAGTCCTGCATGACGACGCGCGCCGGCGAGAACTGGATCTCGGTGTCGGGTTCCGCGTCGGGACGCCAGGAGCCGAGCGCCCGGATCTGCCCCTCGGTGACGTTCTTGCCGTCCTCGGTGCGGAGGAGGTTCTCGAGCAGCACCTTCAGGCTGTAGGGCAACTTCTCGTGCCCGGGAACCGAGTCGATCCGGTGGATCGCGTAGTCGACACCCCCAACCGACAGTGTGTCCTTCGAGCCGAAGCTATTGACTGCAGCCACCGTGCCGCCTCCCTACTGATCGGTTTGCCCTCATCCTCGCGGGCCGTGGACCGTCCCACCAGCAAGGCAAACCTAATCCCGCGGACGCGTGCGCGCCCGGCGAGAACTATCTTGATGTCGAGAGAACTCTACACCGCGGCGACGTCGTCGCGTCGGACGAACACGGTGCGGACCAGCAGCCAGGTCACCCAGAGCACCGCCGCGTACAGCGGCACGCCGAGGATCAGCTTCAGCCCGGCGAGCAGTTCGACCTGCGCCGTCAGGTACAGCGGGACCTCCACCGCGAGCCGGACCGCGAAGAGCCCGACCCAGATCCAGGTGGCGACCGTCAGCACGCGGCGCTTGACGGGGTCGGCACGCCAGTCGACGTGCGAGCCGTCCTCGTTCGCGGGCAGCAGGAAGCCGACGACGAGCCCGATGAGCGGCCAGCGGATCGCCAGCGTGATCAGCAGCCCGACGAGCCAGACCGCGTTGATGATGATGCCGGGGATGAAGTTGCTCTCCGCGCGGCCGGTGATGAGCGCGAGGCCGGCCGAGACCGCGACGCCGAGGATGCCCGCGAACGACATCGTCACCGACTGCCGCTGCACCAGCCGGAGCACCACGAACACCAGGCCGACGACCACGGGGATCACGACGCTGGGCACGAGCTCCTTCGTGATCGCGTAGACGACCAGGAACGCGAACCCGGGCAGCACCGACTCGGCGAGCCCACGAACCCCGCCGACCGCGCCCAGCAGGGCCCGACCGGACGGTGCCTCGCCGGGCGCGACGCGGGCGATGCCGGCGTTCTGCACCGCGTCACGGAACTGCGCGGAGAACGACGGCGCCACCGACGACTCAGCTGCCGGTGCAGCGGGGTCGGGGCCAGCCGTCTCGGGTCGTGGGGTGTCGTCGTGGTCCGGCACCGTGCCTCCAGGCGGGGTTGCTCGTCAGGCCGTCAGATCGCGGTCTGCGTCGACTTGGGCATGTGCAGCGGGATGAGGTCGCGCGGCGGCATCGGCGTCGTGCCGCGCACGACGACGACGCTGCGGAACAACTCCTCGATCTCGCTGGCGTCGTCGGGCTGCTCGGCGGCCTTGCCGGCGATCACGCCGCGCAGGAACCAGCGCGGGCCGTCGACGCCGACGAAGCGGGCCGGACGGGAACCGGCGGTGCCGCCGTCACCATCCACGGCGACCGGCACGGACGCCCGGAGCTCGGGGCCGAACGGGCCGTCGACCTCGGTCACGACACCGCCCTGGCGCTCGATCTGCTCGGCGATCTGGGCGCGGATCTCGTGCCACAGGCCGGTGGACCGGGGCGCGGCGAACGGCTGGACCTGCAGCGTGGAGTCGTCGTAGTCGAGCCCGACCGCGACGACGCGCTGCGAGCCCTCCTCGACCTCGAGGCGCAGGTGCAGGCCCTCACGCGGGAGCACCTTCACCCCGCCCAGGTCGACGTAGGGGCGGACCAGGTTCGCCTCGGTCTCGTCGTGGGGGCCGTTCTCGGCCCGGTCGTCCGGAGCGGACTTGTCCGTCGGGGCGACCGCGTCGACCTCGTCGTGGTCCGCGTCTGCATCGGTCGCGATGTCGACCTCGGGGGACGTGTCCGCGACCTCGATGTCGTCGGCGACGGCGTCCGCCACCTCGACCTCGTCCTGCTTGCGTCGGCCGAACTTCATGCGCGCGTCCCTTCCTGAGCGTCTGCGGCGGCACCGTGCACGGCGCCGCTCCGGTCACCGTAGCCCGACGAGCCGAACCCGCCCTGTCCGCGGACGCTGTCCGGCAGCTCGTCGACCCGGGTGTAGGTCACCTGCGGCACCGGCATCACGATCAACTGGGCGATGCGGTCGCCCACGTGGACCTCGTACGGTTCCGTCTGGTCCGTGTTGAGCAGCGCGACCTTGATCTCGCCGCGGTAGCCGGAGTCGACGGTGCCGGGGCTGTTCACGATCGTGATGCCGTGCTTCGCCGCCAGGCCGCTGCGCGGGACCACGAACGCGGCGTACCCCTCGGGCAGCGCGATCCGCAGTCCGGTGGCGGCCAGGTGTCGCTCGCCCGGCTGCAGCACGAAGGCCTCGGTGGAGACGAGATCGGCACCCGCGTCGCCGGGGTGGGCGTGGCCGGGAGCGTGCTCCCCGGTCCAGAGGACGTCGACTGGTTCGGTCACGTGACGAGGGTAGTGCAGCCGTGACCGTTCCGTGACCTCGTCCGCTCGTGATCGAATGGACCCGTGACCCTGTACCGCGAACGACTCTGGGCCCCGCCCGCCCTGTACCTGGCGACGGCGCTCGTGATCCCCGCCACCCTGCTCGTCTTCCTCCCCATCAGCGTCCTGGCCGGCGTCCTCGTGGCGATCGGGATGGAGCTCGGGGTCCTCGTTCTCCTGTGGGTACTCGCACCCACCATCGAGGTCACCGACACCGAGTTCCGCGCGGGCAGGGCACACCTCCCCCGGACGCTCGTGGGCACGACCGAGGCGTTCGAGGGCACGGCGGCCACCGAGCAGCGCGGCCCGGCACTCGACGCCCGCGCCTGGACCCTCTTCCGCGGCTACGTGCGGGGGGTCGTCAAGGTCGAGGTGCGCGACGACGCCGACCCGACGCCCTACTGGCTGGTCAGCGTCCGCCACCCGGGCAAGGTCGTCGAGGCGCTGCGGTCCTGACGGACCACGGGCAACGGCCCTGGAGGCGCGGCTCGGCCCCGCCTCGCAGCCCACGACAAAGGCCCCGCATCCCATCGGGATGCGGGGCCTTCGCTGATCGTTGCGTCGAGGACGACGCGGCTGTGCTCGCTAGAGCGACGCGCACTCCGCGCAGACCGGTCCGAGCTTCGACTCGTGGTCGAGCTGGGAACGGTGCTTCACGAGGAAGCACTCGACGCAGGTGAACTCATCGACCTGCGGGGGCAGCACCACGACGTCGAGGTCGACGTCGCTGAGGTCCTGCCCGGCGAGTTCGAAGCTGCCGGGGTTGTCGGAATCATCGTCGACGACCCCCGACATCTTGTCGGGAACGCGCTCCTTGAGGGCCTCGATCGACTCTGAGTCAGAGTTGTCGTCGGTCTTCCGGGGGGCGTCGTAATCGGTGGCCATGCCCATCCATTCTCGTATCGAGAGGTCGTCGCCGGGTGATCGGCGGCGACAGTTTGCACCACGCCCCGCCGATGCGCAAACCGAGTGCTGCGGCGGGTCGTGCTGGCTGTGCAACCGGTGACCCGAACCGGACATTCCCGACACCCGTTGCCGGGCTCCGGCGCGCTCTCGGATCGGCCTGCGGATGTGCGCGGCACGCCCGTGCGCCTCCCCGGAAACCGTCCGTCCTCCCTGCATACTCACGGGGTACGACAGCAGGACCGTACGCGACGCTGGGAAGGCGGAACCATGCAAGACGTGAGAGTCATCGGAGTCGAGTCCGGCGCACTCCTCCTGGCGACCGACGGCGGCACCGAGTTCCGGTTGCCCGTCTCGTCGTCGCTGGCGGGTCAGGTGCGCCAGGCGAACCCCGACGCCGGTCCGCAGAAGCGGGTCTCCCCCAAGGACGTCCAGGCACGGATCCGCGGTGGCGCCGACGCCGCCGACGTGGCTGCCGCGCTCGACGTCGACGTCGAGTACGTCCGTCGCTTCGAGGGCCCGGTCCTGGCGGAGCGCGCCTTCATCCTCGACGCCTCGCACCGCGTCCCGGTCACCCCGGTCGACGACGAGGCCCCCGACACCTTCGGCCCCGCGATCACCGCGAAGCTCGAGGCCGGCGAGGCCACCGCGATCACCTGGGGCTCCTGGAAGCACCCGGAGAGCGGCTGGCAGGTCCGCGTCCGCTACACCGCGGGCGAGGTCGAGCACGACGCCCAGTGGCGTTTCGACCCGAAGACCTCGACCCTCGCGCCCGACAACGGTGACGCCCACCGGCTGTCGCACACCGACGACGAGGGCATCGCCCCGCGCCTGCGTGCGGTCGAGTTCGAGCAGCAGGACGACGACGGCACCCGCTTCGACTCCGGAGCCTTCCGCGTCGACGAGCCGGAGCAGCCGGCCGCCGAGCCCGAACCGTCCCAGCACGCACCGCTCCGTGCGCCGCTGCCCCGCATCGGCCAGGCCACCGTGGAAGAGCGTGCTCCCGGCAACGAGACCGCCGACCTGCTCGAGGCGCTGCGCCGTCGCCGTGGTGAGCGTGAGGCCGCGTCCTTCGGCGAACAGCGTGACGAGCCCGCCCGCGGGACCTCGATCAGCGTCGTCGACATCCCGCTGCAGGGCTTCGAGGACGGCGGCGCGAACGACACCGCACCGCAGTCGACCGACGGCCGTCCGGCCTCGGCGCCGGAGCCCGAGAGCCGTGGCGAACGCAAGAAGCGCAGCCGCCGCTCGATGCCGAGCTGGGACGAGATCGTCTTCGGCACCCGCCCGGACGACGACCCCGCCTGATCCGGACCACCGCGCGGCCGCGCTGACGCCCCTAGTGGGCGAAGGCACCGGCGAGCCGGAGCGGGACGATCGTCTCCTCGTCGGTCATCGCGCCGTGCTGGCCGATCATGCGCTTCGGTGTCTCGTCCTCGCGCAGGGCTCGGTCGTCGTTGAACGCCCACGAGCCTCGCGCCACGACGAGCACGTCACCGATGCGCGGCACCACCTCGTCGGACACCTGCCCGAACCACCCGGCCTCGATCGCCTCGGCACGGCTGGCGACGGACGCCTTCTTGCCGTAGCGCGCGCGGAACGCACCGACGAGGGCGCGGACGTCGGTGCCCGGTGCGACCGTGAGCTGTCGGCAGCGCGGGTCTCCTGCGACACCGACGACGTCGGTGAGCAGCAGCGGGTCGATCGCGATGTTCGCGTGGTCCGGCACGTCGAGCACACCGTGGTCCGCCGTCACCAGGACGCCCACGTCGTCGGCGCTGCGGGCGTCGAGCCGGGCGAGTTCCCCGTCGAGCAACTCGAGCGCGGCCGTCCACCGGTCGGACTGCCAGCCGGACTTGTGGCCGATCGAGTCGAGCTCCGGCACGTACAGGTAGACGAGCGACCGACCGGAGTCGGTCTCGGCCAGGGCGGCGTCGACCCGCTGGGCGATCGAGTCCGCCGAGACGTACCGCGCACCGCCGAGTACGTTCGCGGTCATCCCGGACGATCGGTACCGGTCCGGCCCGACGACGACCGGGTCGAGTCCGAGCTCAGCCGCCCGGGTGAACAGCGTCTGCGTCAGGAACCAGTCGGCGGGCACCTCGGTGTCCCAGCCTCCGAGCAGGTTCATCACGGCACCGGTGTCCGGGTTCCAGCCGCTGTAGCCGATCACCCCGTGGGTGCCGGGCGATCGGCCCGTCGTGAGCGTGCTCAGTGCGGCCGCGGTCGTGGTCGGGAACCCGCTCCGCAGCTTCTTCGCGGTGCCGGTGCCCTTCGCGCCGGTCAGCCAGCGGGCGTGCCCGGCGCGCGCGGACAGCGCGGCGGACCCGAGGCCGTCGACCAGCACGACGATCGCCGAGCGGGCGGGGCGGAGGGTGATCCGGGCCTCCAGGCCGTTGCCACGCAACCACGCATCGTCCGCAGCACCGAGCGCGACGAGGCAACTCGGGAAGACGTCGGCGAGGTTCGCGACGCCGTCGGGGGCCGTCGGTACGCTTGTTCCCATTCCACGAGTCTTCCAGACGACTCTGGTCTTCCAGAAAGGTGCCATGGCACGCACGGATGTAGTCGGCCTGCCCGACGGTGAGCGCATCGAGGACGTCGACGTCTCCGAGGAGATGCAGGGTTCCTTCCTCGAGTACGCGTACTCCGTCATCTACTCGCGGGCACTGCCCGACGCCCGCGACGGCCTGAAGCCGGTGCAGCGCCGGATCCTGTACCAGATGGCCGAGATGGGGCTGCGCCCCGACCGCGGACACGTCAAGAGCGCCCGCGTCACCGGCGAGGTGATGGGCAAGCTGCACCCGCACGGCGACGGCGCGATCTACGACGCCCTGGTCCGGATGGCCCAGCCGTTCACGATGCGCGTGCCGCTCGTCGACGGCCACGGCAACTTCGGCTCACTCGACGACGGTCCCGCTGCAGCCCGCTACACCGAGGCACGGCTCGCCGAACCGTCGATGGCGATGACCGAGGGCCTGGGCGAGGACGTCGTCGACTTCGTCCCGAACTACGACAACCAGATCATGCAGCCCGGCGTGCTGCCGGCGGCGTTCCCGAACCTGCTCGTCAACGGTGCCTCCGGCATCGCGGTGGGCATGGCGACGAACATGGCACCGCACAACCTGGGCGAGGTCGTCGAGGCCGCGAAGCACCTGCTCATGAACCCGCAGGCCACCCTCGAAGAGCTCATGGAGTTCGTGCCCGGGCCTGACCTGCCGTCCGGCGGCACCATCGTCGGGCTCTCCGGGGTCCGCGACGCCTACGCCACCGGCCGCGGTTCGTTCCGCACCCGAGCCAAGGTGAGCGTCGAGAACCTCACCCCGCGCAAGGTCGGCCTCGTCGTCACCGAGCTGCCCTACCTGGTCGGCCCCGAGCGCGTCATCGAGAAGATCAAGGACGGCGTCCAGTCCAAGAAGCTCGTCGGCATCTCGGACGTCAACGACCTGACCGACCGCAACCACGGGCTCCGGCTCGTCATCGGCATCAAGAGCGGCTTCAACCCCACCGCCGTGCTCGAGCAGCTCTACAAGCACACCCCGCTCGAGGACGGCTTCGGCATCAACAACGTCGCCCTGGTCGGCGGGTCACCCCGCACCCTCGGGCTGCGCGAGCTCCTCGACGTCTACGTGCAGCACCGGCTCGACGTCGTCACACGCCGGTCGCAGTACCGCCTGGCACGTCGCAAGGAACGGCTGCACCTGGTCGAGGGTCTGCTCATCGCGATCCTCGACATCGACGAGGTCATCCAGGTCATCCGCACGTCCGACGACTCCGAGGCGGCGCGCAACCGCCTGCGCGACGTCTTCGACCTGTCCGAGGTGCAGGCCGAGTACATCCTCGAGCTGCGCCTGCGTCGCCTGACGAAGTTCTCGCGGATGGAGCTCGAGGCCGAGCGTGACCAGCTGCTCGCCGACATCGCCGCCCTCGAAGAACTGCTGGCGTCCGACGAGCGCCTCCGCGCGCAGGTCGCCCTCGAGCTGACCGAGGTCTCCGACAAGTTCGCGACCCCGCGCCGCACCCTGCTCACCGAGGCGGACGCCCCGGTCAAGGGCGGTCGGAAAGCCGCGGTCGACCCGGAGTCCCTGCAGATCGCCGACTCCCCCTGCCGCGTGCTGCTCTCGACCACCGGGCGGCTCATCCGCGTCGACATCCCGACGTCGGAACTCGGCATCGTCCGCGTGCCGAAGCGCTCGAAGCACGACGCCGTCCGCTCCGCCGTGGTGAGCACGGTCCGCGGGCAGCTCGGCGCCCTGACTTCCACCGGGCGGGTCCTGCGGCTCTCCCCCGTCGACGTCCCCGCCGTGCCGCCCGCAGCGGTCCGGCTCGACGCCGGCGTCCGGGTCACCGACTTCCTGGCGCTCACCAAGGGCGAGACGGTCGTCGCGCTCGTCGACCTCGGTGGGGCATCGTCGGACTCGCTGGCGATCGGTACCGCGCACGGCGTCGTGAAGCGCGTCGTCCCAGGCGCCTGGCCGGACAAGCCCGAGTTCGTCGCCATCGGCCTGAAGCCCGGAGACGCGGTGGTCGGTGCCGCCCAGGCCCCGGAGTCCGACGACCTGGTGTTCATCAGCTCGAACGCGCAGCTGCTGCGGTTCCCGGCGTCCGTCGTCCGGGCGCAGGGGCTGCCCGCCGGTGGAGTGGCCGGCATGGCCCTGGCCGACGGCGCCGCCGTGATCTGGTTCGGGTCCGTCGCACGCTCCGACGACGCCGTGGTCGCCACGGTGTCCACGACCTCGACCGCGCTGCCCGGTACCGACGCCGGCCGCGCCAAGGTCTCCGCGCTGTCGGAGTTCCCGGCGAAGGGCCGCGCGACCCAGGGTGTCCGGGCGCACGCGTTCCTGAAGGGCGAGGACGGGCTCACCGTCGGCTGGGCGGGCATCGCGCCGCCGCACGCTGTCGGCACCGACGGCGCCGCCCGCACCCTGCCCGACTGGCTGTCGAAGCGTGACGGGTCGGGCGCACCGCTCGAGGCCGTCATCGGCTCGATCGGCGGCAGCGCCGCGACGCTCGACGGCACCGCCGGCGAGGCGTAGGCGGGCGCCGGCCGGCCGGCCGTCCGCTGCGCGCGTTCGCGAGAGCGACAGTGTCCCGCGAACGGTTCGCGGGAGACTGTCGCTTCGGCAGCACGGACCGCGCACGGTGGCGGCACGGTGTCGCTCTGGCGGCACCGAGACTCGGCCTGCGCGACATCGTTCGCCGTCCGGCACCCGAGTCCGCTCGCCCACCGCGAGACTCGCTGGCCGGGAGGCGCGGGCCAGTCGCGTCCGGACCGCTCGCGCCGCCGACGCGGAAGCGACAGAAGTCCGCCAACAGTTCGCGGGAGACTGTCGCTTCGGCAGCACGGACCGCGCACGGTGGCGGCACGGT
>NZ_JARVRN010000010.1:0-94665 GCF_030209655.1 Curtobacterium sp. MEB011
TTCTGGGGCCGGCAGCGGGACTTGAACCCGCAACCCCCGTATTACAAGTACGGTGCGCTACCAATTGCGCCATGCCGGCTGACGCCGCTCATCCTACCGGTGAGGGCGTCCGGGGCTCACTCGCCCGACTTCTCCGAGAAGTTCAGCGAGATCGAGTTCATGCAGTACCGGTCACCGGTGGGGGTGCCGAACCCGTCGGGGAACACGTGGCCCAGGTGCGAACCGCAGCTCGCGCACCGGACCTCGGTCCGGGCCATGCCGAGCGAGTTGTCCTCGATGAGCTGCACGGCGTCGGGGTTCACCGACTCGTAGAACGACGGCCAGCCGCAGCCGGAGTCGAACTTCGTGCCGCTCTTGAACAGCTCCGCGTTGCAGGCCGCACAGGTGTAGACGCCGGCGCGCTCCTCGTCGAGGAGTTCACCGGTCCACGGTCGTTCGGTCCCCGCCTGGCGGAGGACGGCGTACTGGTCCGGGGAGAGCTCCTCGCGCCACTGGGCGTCGGACTTGTCGACGTTGTATGCCATTGGTTCCTCCTGCTTCCGGCCGGGCTCTTCCGGGCACTCCCGACCACTTCACTAAACTCGCCACGATGTCCGAGCATTCCGTGCACCACGCCCGCTGGACCCGTCTGACGACGGACGCACTGTACGGCATCGTCGTCCTGCGCAACCGCGTGTTCGCGCTCGAGCAGCGGGTCACCGCCGAGGACTTCGACGGCCGTGACCGCGAGCCCGACACCGAGCACTGGTGGTTCGGCACGGACACCGCTGCGGTTGGGTACCTGCGGCTCATCCGCCCGGCGGTGGACGAGGTCCACCCGGACGGCGCCGAGTCGCCGGCGTGGGTCATCGGGCGGGTCGCGACCGACCCGGACCACCGCGGGCAGGGGATCGCCGGCCGGCTCGTCGCCGCCGTCCTCGACGAGCACGGACACGATCCGTTCGTCCTGCACGCCCAGGAGTACGTCGCGGCCCTGTACGAGCGGTACGGCTTCGTGCGGTTCGGGGAGCCGTACGTGGAGGCCGGCATCCGCCACGTCGGCATGCACCGGCCCGGGCGCTGATGGACACCCGGGCCCGGTACGCCGCCTACGCCGACCGCATCGAGGCGGTCTCACCGTCGTACGCCGCCTGGGCACGGTCGCTCGACGACGCCCTCGTCGCGCTCCTCGCCGAGGTCCCCGAGCAGCAGCGGCAGCCGGAACTGTTCTTCGCGGTCGCGCGGCGGCTGGGCGCGGACCCGTCGGACCCGGGTGCGCTCGGCGCGCTCGGCCTGGAGGCCCGCCCCGCGCTGGTCACGGCCCTCGCGTCCGCCACGGTGCAGGCCAACGACCCGCGGCGGCTCGCCCCGGTCGTCCCGCTCTTCGCGGCGCTCGCCGAACGCTCCGTACGGCCGCTCGGCCTGGTCGATGCCGGGGCTGCCGCCGGGCTGTGCTCGATCCCGGACCGGGTGACGCTCGACCACCGGACGTCGGCGTCCCGGGTGTCGGCGGAACGCGCCCCGGTGCCGTCGTCGCGCCCCGACTCCTCGGGGCGCGACGACCACGGCGGGGCGCGCACCGAGCTCGTCCGGATGCACACGGCGGTCGACGAACCCGCGGTCCGTCTCGTCGCGGACGTCTCCGGGGTCCTTCCGGCTCCTGCGAGCAGGCCGATCCGGATCGGCGCGCGGATCGCGCTCGACCCGAACCCGATCGACCTCGCCGCACCGGGCGCGTTCGACCGGTTGGTCGAGGCGGTCCCGCCCGAGGCGACGGAGCGGATCGCCCTGATGCGCGAGGCGGCGCGCGCGACGCTCCCCGTGCCTCCAGACCGGCTCGTCGGCACGCTGCCGGGTGACCTCGACCGTGCACTGGACGCCCTGCCGGACGACGTCGAACCGGTCGTCCTGACCACCGGGACCCTGGTCTACGTGCCGGGCGCGGACCGGCAACGGTTCGTGGACCGGATCCGTGAGCGGGGGGTGCACTGGATCGCCCTCGAGCGCACCGGGATCCTGCGCGGGGTGGCCGCGACGCTCCCCGATGACGTCGACGCCGCTGACCCGGATGCGTTCGCGACGGCCTCGATCGACGGGGTCGCGGTCGCCGTCTCCGACCCGTTCGGTACCCGAGTGCGGTGGTTCCGTGCGCCGAACCTGTGACCAGTGTTCGCGACAGTCCAGCCCCGTGCCAGGGTCCGGATCGACTCCACCCCTACGATGTGCGAGACCCGTTACCCGACCGTGATCGGAACCGCCGTGACCAGCCCCACCGACGAACGCAGCACTGAGCAGCTCAGTGAGCTCGCCCAGCGCGTGCTGTCGTTCGAGCAGGACCGGGCACGGCACGACCGCACGAAGGAAGCGGAGATCCGGGTCGAGTTCGAGATGTCGGCGGCGCGCTACTACCAGGTACTGAACCGCGTGATCGACTCGCCCGCGGCACTCGCGTACGACCCGCAGCTCGTCAGCCGGCTGCAGCGGCTCCGGCACGCGCGCACCAGCGCCCGGGCCACGCGCAGCTTCGTCGCGCCAGGCGTGGCTCCCGAAGGACGTGAAGAGGAACGATGAGCACGAGATTCCCCCGAGACCGGTTCGACGACGTCGCCGACGGCCCGCGGGTCGGTGCGCACCGCGGTGCCCAGCGTCGCGGCCGTGGCTGGATCGCCTTCGCTTGGGCGGCACTCGCCACCGGGGTGCTCGTCGGCATCGGCGTGCTCGTGCTCGCGCTGCTGAACGGCAGCTACTCCTTCAACAGCTCGGACTCTCCGTCGGCGTCCACGTCGGCGTCCGCCACCGCGAAGCCCTCGGCGACGTCGAAGCCGTCCGCGTCCTCGTCGGCCGGATCGGGCTCCGCGGGGTCCGGCGCGGGCAGTGCCGCGGCCGCGACGCCGGCGCAGCAGGGCACCACCACCGTGGTGGTCCTGAACGGCACGACCACCACGGGCCTGGCAAGCCGGGCGAGTGCGGCGCTGACCGGTGCCGGCTGGCAGGTCGCCTCGACCGGTGACGCCGGCACGACGGGCTCGACGTCGACGATCGTCTACTACCAGCAGGCGTCGCAGGCGGCGGTCGCGCAGGGCATCGCGAAGCAGCTCGGGGTCACCGCGGTGCAGCAGTCGGCGGCGTTCCCGAACGCGGACGTGAGTGTCGTCCTCGGCGCGGACTACACCGGTTGATCCCGGCACCACCGCGTTTTTCGCGCATTGTGTGACGGGTGTGTTTCGGGCACGTTGAATTCTGACGGAATCGACGTGAAACAACGTCACACCTCTTGCCTGATCCGGCGCGTTCGGTCAGAGTCCCATGCAGACGACGATCACGTCGTTCCGCACTGCAGTACCAGGGAGCAAGAGATCATGGCCAACGGAACCGTGAAGTGGTTCAACGCTGAGAAGGGCTTCGGCTTCATCACCGTGGATGGAGGGGGCCAGGACGTGTTCGTGCACTACTCGGCCATCGACATGTCGGGTTACAAGGTCCTCGAGGAGGGCCAGGCCGTCGTGTTCGACGTCGGGACCGGGTCGAAGGGCCCGCAGGCAGAATCCGTCCGCCCCGCCTGAGCGGCACCACTTCCAGAACGCGCCGTCCCGTCAGGGGCGGCGCGTTCGTCGTGTGCGGGGGTGAGGACAGGTGCGGGGAGCGCGACCGCGGCGGTGGTGCGGGGTCCGCCGGACGTGGCGTGTCCTGGGAAGTCGTCACGAGCCTCCCGACTGTGTTGCACTCGCACCCGTCGAGTGCCAGAATCGGCGTTGGCACTCGCTCACGCTGAGTGCCAGCACGACCCCCAAGACGACGTCCGGGAGGGACGAAAAACCACATGGCTAAGATCATTGCTTTCGACGAGGAGGCCCGCCGTGGCCTCGAGCGCGGCCTGAACCAGCTGGCCGACGCCGTGAAGGTGACGCTCGGCCCGCGCGGCCGCAACGTCGTCCTCGAGAAGAAGTGGGGCGCCCCCACGATCACGAACGACGGTGTCTCCATCGCCAAGGAGATCGAACTCGACGACCCGTACGAGAAGATCGGTGCGGAGCTCGTCAAGGAGGTCGCCAAGAAGACCGACGACGTCGCCGGTGACGGAACGACCACCGCGACCGTCCTCGCCCAGGCCCTCGTCCGCGAAGGCCTGCGCAACGTCGCCGCCGGTGCCGACCCCGTGTCGCTCAAGCGCGGCATCGAGAAGGCCGTCGCCGCCGTCTCCGACCAGCTCCTCGCCAACGCGAAGGACATCGAGACCAAGGACCAGATCGCCGCGACCGCGTCGATCTCGGCCGCTGACCCGACGATCGGCGCGCTCATCGCCGAGGCCATCGACAAGGTCGGCAAGGAAGGCGTCGTCACCGTCGAGGAGTCGAACACCTTCGGCACCGAGCTCGAGCTCACCGAGGGCATGCGCTTCGACAAGGGCTACCTGTCGCAGTACTTCGTCACCGACCCCGAGCGTCAGGAAGCCGTCTTCGAGGACGCCTACATCCTGATCGTCAACTCGAAGATCTCGAACATCAAGGACCTCCTGCCGGTCGTCGACAAGGTGATCCAGGCGGGCAAGCAGCTCCTGATCATCGCCGAGGACGTCGACGGCGAGGCCCTGGCCACGCTCGTCGTGAACAAGATCCGCGGCATCTTCAAGTCCGTCGCCGTCAAGGCTCCGGGCTTCGGCGACCGCCGCAAGGCCATGCTGCAGGACATCGCGATCCTCACCGGTGGCCAGGTCATCTCGGAAGAGGTCGGCCTCAAGCTCGAGAACGCGACGCTCGACCTGCTCGGTCGTGCCCGCAAGGTCGTCATCACCAAGGACGAGACCACGATCGTCGAGGGTGCCGGCGACGCCGAGCAGATCGCCGGCCGTGTCCGCCAGATCCGTGCCGAGATCGAGGCGACCGACTCCGACTACGACCGCGAGAAGCTCCAGGAGCGCCTCGCGAAGCTCGCCGGTGGCGTCGCCGTCATCAAGGCGGGTGCCGCGACCGAGGTCGAGCTCAAGGAGCGCAAGCACCGCATCGAGGACGCCGTCCGCAACGCGAAGGCTGCCGTCGAAGAGGGCATCGTCGCCGGTGGTGGCGTCGCCCTCATCCAGGCCGGTGCCGTCGCACTCGAGGCCCTCGAGCTCGAGGGTGACGAGGCGACCGGTGCGAACATCGTCCGCGTGGCCATCGACGCGCCGCTCAAGCAGATCGCGCTGAACGCCGGTCTCGAGCCTGGCGTCGTCGCCGCCAAGGTGCGCGAGCTCGAGTCGGGTTGGGGCCTCAACGCCGCGACCGGCGAGTACGTCGACCTGATCGCCGCCGGCATCATCGACCCCGCCAAGGTCACGCGTTCGGCTCTGCAGAACGCTGCGTCGATCGCCGGTCTGTTCCTGACCACCGAGGTCGTCGTCGCCGAGAAGCCCGAGCGCACCCCCGCTGCTCCGGCTGGCGACCCGACGGGTGGCATGGACTTCTAAGTCCGCCTGACGGAAGGGCCCCGCACGCTGCGCGTGTGGGGCCCTTCTGTGTGTGCGGGTGGGTCTGTTGGTCACGACACCCCGCTCAGGCTCGCGGCGCGGTCATGAACCGTCGGTTTGGCCGCTTCCCGTCGACACTTCGTGACCGTCCGGCGGCGCAGGAGCGGGGAGTCATGACCGGCTCGTGGATGCGGCTTGCTCGTGTCGCGCCTCACCACTCCCGCACAGGAGGCCCGACTCACCTCGTTCTCCACAGGTTCCGAGCGCAGGTGGTCGGCTCGCGTGCCCTGCAGCGACCATGACGGCATGCCAGCTGCCCGTCGCCTCCCCGCTCCGTTCGACCGATCCACCTTCCGCGTGGCCGATGCCGTGGGTGGTGGCATTCATCCGGAACGACTCCGACGTGCCGACCTGGCAGCCCCGGTCCACGGTGTCCGCGCTCCGATCGACTCGGTGGACTTCATCGACGCCGTCGCCCTGGTCATGCGTCCCGACCAGTTCTTCAGTCACACGACCGCCGCTGCGATCTGGGGTGCGCCACTGCCGCAGTCGGTGCAATCGCTCCGGACCGTGCACGTCTCCACTGTGGGAGACGGGGTCCGGATGCGTCGGCCGGACGTGATCGCGCACCGCATCCGTCGGCCGACCGTCGTCGAACACCGCGAGCGCCGGGTCAGTTCGCCCGCGCAGATGTGGTTCGAGTGCGCCGGTGTCGTGGACCGTGACGGCCTGGTCGCGATCGGGGACCACCTCGTCGGAGTGTCGGGTCTCGCGACTGCGGACGACCTCCGTGCTGCGATCCGTCCCGGCACACGCTTCGCGCTCGCTGCTCGGCGCGCGCTGGAACTCGTCCGGGCCGGGGCGGAGTCGCCGCAGGAGACCTGGCTCCGTCTGGCAGTGGTCGAAGCGGGGTTCCCCGAGCCGGAGCTGAACGTCGACGTGCACGACGGTGCGGGACGGTTCCTCGGCCGCGTCGACATGGCGTGGCCGGAGTTCGGCATCGCGTTGGAGTACGACGGCGATCACCACCGCGAGCGTGACACCTTCCGACACGATCAACGACGGGACAACGGGTTCGTGGTGAACGACTGGCTCGTGATCCACGCGACGGCGTCGGACGCCCACCGGCCCGCACTGTTGTTCGAGCGGCTCCGGCAGGCGTTCGAGGTCCGTGCGGTCGGAAACCGTCGGCGCTCGGCGTGAGAGCAGCATGTGCCACGCGGATGAGTACTTCGTCGGGCGGTCACGACATGTCGTCGGCTGTGCGCCGGTCGGTCACGAACGGTCGGTCAGCGAGTGCGCAGACGACAGATCGTGACCACTCGGCGGCCGTGAACGGGGTGTTGTGACCAGCCGGGACGCCGCGGGACGGCCGGGACGCCGCGGGACGCACGGCCCTCGCCGGTCAGGCGGTCAGGCGGCGAAGTCGCGGGGGAGCAGGGGGAGCCAGACGCGGAAGGTCGCGCCGCCGCCCTCGGTGTCGAAGACCTCGACCGAGCCGTGGTGCGCCGCGACGATCCCGGACACGATGGCGAGTCCGAGACCCGAGCCACCGGTGTCGCGTGCGCGCGAGGTGTCGGCACGCCAGAAGCGCTGGAAGATCTTCTCGCGCAGCTGCGGCGGGATCCCCTCACCGTGGTCGATCACGTCGAGGTGCGCCATGCCGCGCTCGTCGTCCACGCCGATGCCGATCTCGATCGGGTCGTCGTGCGCCGTGAACCGCATGGCGTTGCCCATCAGGTTCGTGACGATCTGGCGGATCTTGTTCTCCTCTGCCAGGACGATCGGCGGGCGCTTCGGCAGCACGACCGTGGGCAGCGGCGTGGTCTCGTCGGTCGGTGTGGCGCCGGCGTCGATGTTCATCGCGCGCGTGCGGCGGGCTCGGAGGCGCGCGATGGTCTGGCGCGAGAACGCGATCGGGCCCGTGGTGTTCGCCGAGGTCGGCGACACGGGCGGTGCCTCGCCGGTGTCCGGAGAGACGACGGACGACGGGGACGACGACGGACGGACGGCCTGCGGCACGCTCTCGCCGGTCAGGGAGTCCTCGACGAGGACCTGGATCTCGCGGTCGGGGTTGGAGGCCATGGTGTCGAGCGCCGAGTCGCGGGCGATGGCGACGAGGTCGACGGGGCCGAGCTCGAGCGGCTTGGACTCGTCGATGCGGGCGAGCTGCAGCAGGTCCTGCACGAGCAGGCCCATCCGCTGCGCTTCCTTCTCGATGCGCTCCATCGCCTGGGCGACGTCTTCTTCCTTGCGGAGGGCACCCATCCGGTACAGCTCGGCGTACCCGCGCAGGGACACCAGCGGGGTGCGGAGCTCGTGGGAGGCGTCCCCGACGAACCGGCGCATCTGGTCGATGGTGCGCTCACGGTCCTCGAACGCGGAGTCGATCCGCTCGAGCATCACGTTGAGGGAGCGGTTGAGCCGGCCGACCTCGGTGTTCGGGGTGTCGGCTTCGAGGCGCTGGTTGAAGTCACCGGCGGCGAACCGGGCCGCGGTGTCCTCGACGTCGCGCAGCGGGTCGAAGGTCGCGGTGACGAGCAGCCGGGTGAGCATGGCGCCGAGCAGGATGACCGAGGCGCCGAACCCGAGGAAGATCGCGGTGAACTTGCCGATCGTCTCGTCGGTGCCGGCACTGGAGACCGCGATGAGCACGTAGCCGGTCTCGGTGGTGCCGTCGGACTGGTTCTGCAGCGACGCCGGGATGATCTGGGCACGCCACTCGTGGTCGTGCTGGCTGTCGTAGAGCGAGATGCGCTGGTTCGACTGCGCGGCCTGCACCAGGGTGGCTTCGCGGACGTCGGGCCGACTCGACGCCTTCGTCTGGCAGATCCGGTCGCCGTCGGCGTCGTACGCGGCGACGTAGGCGCTCTGCGACACCACGACGGACAGCTTGCAGTACTGCTCGCCGTCACTGATGTTCTGGCCCTCGAGCTGCTCGGTGGTCTGCTTGACCGTGTTGTCGAGCTGCTGCATGAGGTAGGTGGACAGCACCGTCATCGTGCCGAGTCCGGCGACGAGCAGTCCGAGCGCGACGAGGAGCACCGTGATCCCGGTGATCTTGGTGCGCAGGGAGATCCCGTCCCACCAGTGGTTCATTCGCGTGTGCATGCTGCCTCAACGATAGACAGCGGCCGCCCGGTGAAACCGGACGGCCGCCGTGAAGTCGAGCCCCGAGGGGCCTTGGCCCCTAGGAAGCCTTGGACGCCTTCAGCATGTAGCCGAAGCCGCGCTTGGTCTGGATGATCGGCTCGGCGGAGTACTGGTCGAGCTTGCGGCGCAGGTACGAGATGTAGCTCTCGACGATGCCCGCGTCGCCGTTGAAGTCGTACTCCCACACGTGGTCGAGGATCTGCGCCTTCGACAGCACGCGGTTCGGGTTGAGCATGAGGTAGCGGAGCAGCTTGAACTCGGTGGGGGAGAGCTCGATCTGCGCGTCACCGATCGTGACCTCGTGCGTGTCCTGGTCCATCGTGAGCTCACCGGCGCGGATGATCGCGTCTTCCTCGTCGTTCATGGTGCGACGGAGGATGGCCTTGATGCGGGCGACGATCTCGTCGAGCGAGAACGGCTTGGTGACGTAGTCGTCACCACCGACGGTGAGGCCGGTGATCTTGTCCTCGGTGTCGTCCTTCGCCGTCAGGAACAGGATCGGCGAGGTGTAGCCCGAGGAACGCAGGCGCTTGGTGACGCCGAAGCCGTTCATGTCGGGCAGCATCACGTCGAGGATGATGAGGTCCGGCTCTTCTTCCAGCACGGCGGAGATCGCCTGTGCGCCGTTGCCCACCGCACGCACGGCGAAGCCGGCGAAGCGCAACGAGGTCGTCAGGAGGTCGCGGATGTTCGGCTCGTCGTCGACGATCAGGATCTTGGGGCCATCGCTCATGGTCTTATCTTCTGACTGTTCCCTCGGGGTTTCCTGAGAGCGCTTCGTACGTCAGCCCACGGGCGTCTGGACCTGGTCGGCGTCGAGGATCGTGTAGGAGTACCCCTGCTCCGCCAGGAACCGCTGCCGGTTCTGCGCGAAGTCCTGGTCGACGGTGTCCCGGGCCACGAGCGTGTAGAACGAGGCGGGCAGGCCGTCCTTGTTCGGTCGGAGGAGTCGGCCGAGCCGCTGCGCCTCTTCCTGCCGGGACCCGAACGAGCCGGACACCTGGATCGCGACGGTCGCGTCGGGCAGGTCGATCGAGAAGTTCGCGACCTTGGACACGACGAGCACGTCGACCTCGCCGGACCGGAACGCGTCGTACAGCCGCTCCCGTTCGTCGACCGGGGTCGCTCCGGTGATCTCCGCCGCGTCGAGCGACGCGGCCAGTTCGTCGAGCTGGTCGATGTACTGCCCGATCACCAGGATCTGCTCACCGCGGTGCTTCTCGATGAGTTCCCGCACCACCGGGGTCTTCGCCGGCGACGTCGCGGCGAGCCGGTAGCGCTCGTCGTCGCTCGACGCCGCGTACTCCAGGCGGTCCTGGTGCGGCAGGTCGATGCGGACCTCGTAGCAGGAGGCCGGCGAGATGTAGCCCTGCGCCTCGATCTCCTTCCACGGGGCGTCGTAGCGCTTCGGCCCGATGAGCGAGAAGACGTCGCCCTCGCGGCCGTCCTCGCGCACGAGCGTGGCGGTGAGGCCGAGGCGTCGGCGGGCCTGCAGGTCGGCGGTCAGCTTGAACACCGGAGCGGGGAGCAGGTGCACCTCGTCGTAGACGATGAGGCCCCAGTCGAGGGCATCGAGGAGCGACAGGTGCGTGTACTCGCCCTTCCGACGGGCGGTGAGGATCTGGTACGTCGCGATCGTGACCGGCCGGATCTCCTTGACGCTGCCCGAGTACTCGCCGATGTCCTCCGGCGTCAGGGTCGTGCGCTTCAGGAGCTCGGTGCGCCACTGCCGCGCCGAGACCGTGTTGGTGACCAGGATGAGCGTCGTCGCCTTGACGGTCGCCATCGCACCGGCGCCGACGAGCGTCTTGCCCGCGCCGCAGGGCAGCACGACGACGCCGGAGCCCTGGGCGAAGAACGTGTCGACCGCCTGCTCCTGGTACGGCCGCATGTGCCACTCGGCGGTGTCCAGGTCGATCGGGTGCGGCTGGCCCGGGGTGTAGCCGGCCAGGTCCTCGGCCGGCCAGCCGAGCTTCACGAGTTCCTGCTTGATCTGCCCACGCGCCCACGGCTGCAGTTCGACCTCCGTCGAGGACCGCATGTCACCGAGCAGCGGCTTGATCCGCTTCGACCGGATGACCTCGGCGAGCACCGACGGGTCCTCGGCGGTGAGCAGCAGGAGCGGCAGCCGCTCGAGTTCCTCGGCGGGGGAGTTCGCGATCACGGGCGCGTCGGGGCGTTCCTCGCGACGGATCACGAGTCGTCCGTAGCGCGAGACCGTGTCGCGGATGTCGACCGTGACGCTCTGCGGCACGGGGAACTTCGCGAAGCGTTCCAGGGTGTCGATCATCGCCTCGGCGTCGTGGCCCGCGGCGCGCGCGTTCCAGAGTCCGAGTCGGGTGATCCGGTAGGTGTGCACGTGCTCGGGAGCGCGTTCGAGCTCGGCGAAGGCCGCGAGCTCGTGGCGTGCGTCCTCGGCGTCGGGGTGCGCGACCTCGAGGAGCACGGTGCGGTCGCTCTGCACGATCAGCGGTCCGTTCATGACCTGCCAGCCTAGCCGTCAGCGCCTGCGTACTGGTGACCGCACGGCTCAGGCGTCGCTCTCGACCGACACGACGAGCGACAGCGGCAGCGTGCGCTCGACGTCGACGGCGGTGTCCCGCCCGCGGACGCGTCCGGCGGCGACCGACGTCGGCACGATCGAGAACGGTCGCTCCGAGCCGTCCGGCATCCGGACGGTCACGCGGATCGGCGTGCGCCCGCGGACGGCCAGGTCGATCTGCCGACCGAGCCACTCCTGCTCCGGCTCCGCGTCGCCGCGCCGGGTCGTCAGGCGGAGCCGTTCGACGAGTGCGTGCGCCGACTGCTCCGGCGAGCGTCCGGTGGGGCTGCGCCGGCCGGGAGGCCCGTGGTGCGCCTCGGGACGGGCTGCGGTCGTCAGGACGGCCGGGTAGCGCTGGTCCTCGAGCGCGTTGTGCACGACGTGCGGCGGGTAGCGCGTGGTCAGCGTCGTCAGGTCGGGCCGGTCCCAGGCGAGCTGCCGGAGTTCGGCGTCGACCCCGATCAGGTCGAGCTGGTCGGGGGTGCCTCGGACCTCGGTGCCGACACCGCCGGGTCCCCGGTCGACGACGATGCTGCCGTCGCGTCCGGCGACCTGGTCGATCAGGTAGGCCAGGGGCTGCGGGATACCGGTGGCCGACAGTCGCCCGAGCAGCGCCAGCAGGTCGTCGCGGGAGTGCCCGGCCCGGAACGCCGTGCGCAGGGTGTCCTCGGAGATGCGGTACCGCGCCGCGAGCCCCGGTGCCTCGAGCACGGCGACCGTGCGCAGGGCGTCGTCGTCCACCGGTGCGAGGGGCCCCGGCGCGATGACGGTGAGGTCGTGCTGCAAGTAGACCCGTTCGACGGTGCCCGGCAGGTCGTCGGCGGCCTGCTCGGCGTCGCCGTCGAACAGCGCCCGGCCCGTGCTCGTGACGAGACCGTCGACGGCCAGGCCGAGCGACGCCGCGGTGCCGGCGACGTCGAGCAGCAGGGCGTCGAGCCAGCGGGATCCGGCCGGGTAGGCCCAGCGTCCGAGCGGTACGAGGTCGCGCAGGTCGCCGTCGGCCCGCGCGAGCACTTCGTGCACGGCCGGCGGGAGGGTGTCCGACCACGCGGCCACCAGCGACACCCAGCGCTCCGGCCAGCTGGCGAGCAACCAGGCGTGCCCGGCGTCGGTGACGATCCAGCGTCCGGTGTCGGGGTCGGCGAACCCGATGCCGTCGAGCAGCGCCAGGCGACCGGCGACGAGTTCGGCGTCGGTGCCGATGCGCTCCGCGAGGGTCCGGGCGAGCGGCATGCCGATCCCGCCCTTGACGAGTTCGCGGACCGCGCCGGCGTCGACCGCCCGCAGCAGCTCCGCGAGCACGGTCATCGTCGCGAACGCCTGTTCCGCGCCCGTGGTGCGCGCACGCTCGAGCGCCGCGGCGTCGAGGACGGGAGCAGCGGGGCGGACCGGCTCCGGGCCTCCAGGCTGTTCGTCGAGTGAGGTGAGGTCGGGGTGGGCGGCCACGCGTGCGGCGACCGCGTCGTCGACGGCGCCGTCCTGGTCGGCCAGGCCGAGCTCGACCGCGGGGCCGAGCGCGTCGACGGCACCGCCGTCGCGGAGCGCCAGGATCGTGGCGCGCGGCAGGTGCTCGACGGCGGCGTCCACCGCGTCGTCGCCGCGGAGCGCCTCGGCGAGGTCGAAGAAGTCGGTGATGCGCTGCGGGCCGGTCTCGGCGAGTGCAGCGGTGGGGAGTCGCCTCGCCGCGACGAGGCGCTGGAGCGCGTCGTCCGGCATCGCCCGGAGTCGGGCGGCGAGGTCGGCGGTGGTCGTCATCGTCCGGTGCCAGCGTCCGGGGCGGACGTCAGCGAGCCGTCCGGTTCGCTCGTGCGCGACGCGTCCAGGTGATGGCGAGGAGCGTGAAGACCAGCACCATGCCGATCGGGAAGCCGATGAGCGGGACCGCCATGATCACCGGCCACGGCATCGACGCCTGCGCACTCGAGGCCGTCAGCCACATGACGATGATGGCAGCCATGCAGAGGAAGGCAGCGATGAAGATGCCACCGATCATGAACGCCAGAGCGCGTTCGGTACGATTGAACGTCAGCGGGGGTTCTGCGGAATCCTGCGGGTTCCCGGTTGATCGGGTCGGATTGGCCATCGACCCAGGATATCCGACGCACCACGGCCGTACCACGACCTCGAGGAGTCCACGCATGCCCACCGGCAAGGTCAAGTTCTACGACGACGACAAGGGCTTCGGCTTCATCACCGGAGACGACGGCGACCAGGTGTTCCTGCACGCGTCCTCGCTGCCCGACGGCGTCGTGACCGTCAAGGCCGGCACGCGGCTCGAGTACGGCGTCGTCCAGGGCAAGAAGGGGTCGCAGGCGTTGTCCGTGCGGCTGCTCGAACCCCAGCCGTCGCTGTCGCGGATGACCCGTCGCTCCGCGGACGACATGGCCGTGATCGTCGAGGACCTGGTGAAGGAACTCGACCGGATCAGCGGAGACCTCCGCCACGGCCGCTACCCGAAGAACGGCGATCGCATCGCCGCCATCCTGCGGCACGTCGCAGACCAGTTGGAGGCGTGACCCCATGACCGAGTCCGAGACAGCAGGGGCCGAGTCGGCTCCCGACGCAGCGTCGACCGACGCCGTGTCCATCGACGCAGCGCCCATCGACGCAGCGTCCATCGACTACACCGACCTGGCGCGCGAGGCGTTGCTCGAGGTCACCCCCGAGTCGACCGTCGGCGCACCCGTCGGCACCGTTGACGAAGGGGACGGCGTCGTGTCCGTCCTGTTCGCCAACCGCCTGCCCGGGTACCCCGGGTGGCGCTGGACCGTCAGTGTCGCGAAGATCGGCGACGACGAACCCACCGTGCTCGAGGTCGAGCTGATGCCCGGGGACGGCGCGCTCGTCGCACCCGAGTGGGTTCCGTGGTCCGAGCGGCTGGCCGAGTACCGGGCCGCGCAGGAGCACGAGGCAGAGGACGGCGAGTCGGACGAGGACGACGAGTCGGACGATGACGATGACGACGACGAGTTCGACGACGAGTCGGATGACGACGAAGACGAGTCGGACGACGACGAAGACGACGACTACGACGACTCGGACGACGAGGACGACGACGAGTCGGATGATGACGACGACGAGTTCGATGCCGACGAGGATGACCTCGACGAGTCGGACGACGACGACATCGAGGGCGTGGACGTCGATGCGCTCGCCGATGTGAGCGACACCGACGGTGCCGACGGTGCCGACGAGGATGAGGCTCCGCAGTCGCCGCGCCGCCGCCGTGCCCGCCGCGTGCAGCCGGTCGAGCCCGACGCCGACCTCGAGGTGGACCAGCTCGACGCCGGCGAGGCCGACCCGGACTTCCACCGCGCCTGACGCACCCGCACCGACGAACGAACTGGCCCGGCACCACCGATCTGGTGGTGCCGGGCCCGTTCGGCGTTCCGGCGGGTGTCCCCGGCGTCAGCGCAGGGCGTCGACCGTGAAGTCGATCGCACGCACGAGCTTCGCGACGTCGTCCGGGTCGATCGCGGTGAACGTCGCGACGCGCAGCTGGTTGCGGCCGAGCTTCCGGTACGGCTCGGTGTCGACGATGCCGTTGGCGCGCAGCGTCGCGGCCACGGCCTTGGCGTCGATCGAGTCGTCGAGGTCGATCGTGGCGACGACCTGCGACCGCGCAGCGGCGTCGGTGACGAACGGGGTGGCGTACTCGCTCGCCTCGGCCCAGTCGTAGATCGTCGACGACGAGGTCTTCGTGCGGAGGTCCGCCCACGCCAGACCGCCGGACTCGTTCATCCACCGGACCTGCTCGTCGAGGAGCAGCAGCGTGGAGATCGCCGGGGTGTTCAGGGTCTGGTTCAGGCGCGAGTTGTCGACCGCGTTCTTCAGCGACAGGAACTCGGGGATGTACCGGTCCGATGCGGCGATGCGCTCGATCCGCTCGATCGCCGCGGGGGAGAGCAGTGCGAGCCAGAGCCCGCCGTCCGAGGCGAAGTTCTTCTGCGGCGCGAAGTAGTAGACGTCGGTGGCGCTGACGTCGAACAGGGCACCACCTGCGGCGCTGGTCGCGTCCACGACGGTCAGGGCACCGGCGTCACCGGTCGCTCGGACGACCGGGGCCATGACGCCCGTCGAGGTCTCGTTGTGCGGGTAGGCGTAGACGTCGACGCCGTCCACCGGCTCGAGTGCGGCGAGGGAGCCGCCCGGCGCTTCGACGACGTGCGGAGCCTGGAGCCACGGGGCTGCGGCGGCCTTGGCGAACTTCGACCCGAACTCGCCGAAGGACAGGTTCTCGGCCCGACGCTCGATGAGGCCGAAGGCGGCGGCGTCCCAGAACGCTGTCGAGCCGCCGTTGCCGAGGACGACCTCGTAGCCCTCGGGGATCTGGAACAGGTCGGCGAGGCCGGAGCGGACGCTGCCGACCAGGTCCTTCACGGGCTTCTGGCGGTGCGAGGTGCCGAGGACCGTGGCGCCGCGCGTCACGAGTGCCTCGAGCTGTGCACCGCGGATCTTCGACGGACCGCAGCCGAAGCGACCGTCGGTGGGGAGGAGTTCGGCCGGGATGACGATGTCTGCCATGCACCGATCCTACCGACGCCGATCCGCATGCCCCCGCCCGTGTACCGGCCGGACGGGGTGGGTCCGGCGCACCCGCTCACCGCGTCCGATGACCCTTTCTCACGTGTGCCCGGGCGCCGGTCGGTGTTCGTCGGTGCGAACAAGTAGTGTGGTCGGCGCTGGGCCCAGACATGAGAGGCGGACCGTGACCGATCTCGTCGACACCACGGAGATGTACCTTCGCACCATCCTCGACCTCGAAGAAGAGGGGATCGTGCCGCTGCGTGCGCGCATCTCCGAGCGCCTCGGGCACTCGGGCCCGACGGTCTCGCAGACCATCGCCCGGATGGAGCGCGACGGTCTGGTCGTCGTCTCCGGTGACCGGCACCTGGAGCTCACCGACGAAGGCCGTTCCCGCGCCACCCACGTGATGCGCAAGCACCGTCTGGCCGAGCGCCTGCTGGCTGACGTCATCGGACTCGACTGGGCGTTCGTGCACGACGAGGCCTGCCGGTGGGAACACGTCATGAGCGAGCAGGTCGAGGTCCGTCTGCTCGAGATGCTCGGCAACCCGACCGAGTCGCCGTACGGCAACCCGATCCCCGGGCTGGCCGAGATCGGTGGCCCCGCGGCCGCGGGCTTCCTCGACGGCGTCCACAACATCGTCGCCGCGACCGAGGGCACCGACGCCGTGGCGACCGGGGTCATCCGGCGCCTCGGTGAGCCCGTGCAGTTCGAGCCGGAGCTCCTCCACCAGCTCCGCACAGCGGGCGTCATGCCCGGCCGGGTCGGCAGTGTGCAGCGTGCGGGGGCCTACGTGGCGGTCCGTGTCGAGGGCGAAGACTCGGGCATCGAGCTCCCCATCGAGGTCGCCCAGCACGTCTACATCGAGCGCGACTGACCCCTCCGGGGTCGTCCCTGAGAGTCTTTACCGATTCGTTACCTCGGGGCGTTTTGTCTCGACACGGTAACGACGCCTCCGTACACTCGTCCGAGTCGCCGTGCTGCCCCTGAGCCGGAGACCCGTGGCAGGACGTCTCGAACCCGTCTCCTGCCTCGATCGGAAACGATGACGAACGGATGGGGTTGCACACCGCCGGACACCCACGGCGGCGTGATGACGAGACGTTGGAGACACACCTCTTGACGCAGACCGGTACCGCCGCGGACGACCAGACGCCCGCGAACCCGACGAACACCGAGAACGCCACCACCGCCCCGCTCACCCGGCGGGCCGTGCGCGAGACCGAGGGCCGAGCCGTCCGCAAGGTCGTGCCGGTGCGCTCCGCTCCGCTGCCCGGCGGTCGTCGTGCCGCGCAGGCCGCCGCCGCCGCGAGCACCGCGAAGGCCAGCTCGGTGTCGCGGAAGCGCAAGTTCCTCGCGCCCGTCGTCCTCACCGTCGCCGCCGGCATGTTCGGGACGGTCGCGGTCGCTCCGGCCTTCGCCGCGACGTCCGCCAGCAACTCGACCGTCGCCGCGGACGCCCAGCGTCAGGTCCGCGCCACGCAGAGCCAGGAGCTGTCGGTGTCCGACGCCGTGGCGCTGGCGGACACGAGCCGTGACGGCTACGGCGCCACCTCCACCGCGACGCTCAACGCCGAGAAGGCGGCCGCGCAGGCAGCCGCCGACCAGGCCGCTGCAGCGAAGCAGGCCGCAGCTCAGGCGAAGGAGACGCAGGCCGCCCGCGCCGCGACCGCGAAGCAGTACGCCTCGTACACCGGGCCGTCCGCGGCGGAGTACGCAGCCAGCTCGTCGGCGGCGAACACCCCGTTCTCGCTGCCGGCCGTGGTCAACACCGCCAAGCAGTACATCGGCACCCCGTACGTCGTCGGCGGCGCTGACCCCTCGGGCTTCGACTGCTCCGGCTTCATCATGTTCGTCTACGCCCAGTACGGCATCAACCTGGCGCACTCGGTGCCGCTGCAGGACCAGGCCGGCACCACGATCCCCGAGTCCGAGGCGCAGCCCGGCGACGTCGTCATCTTCAACAACGAGGCGCACGACGGCTTCTACATGGGCAACGGCATGATCATGGACGCCCCGAAGCCCGGTGGCGCGGTGTCCATCCGCCCGATCTGGACGAGCGACTACCACATCGTCCGCTTCGGCATCTAGCGAACACTGCCCCCGGGGGAGTGTGAACTTCTCCAGAACCGGCCCGCACACCCTCGTGCCGGGCCGGTTTCTGGGTTAACCTGACGCTGCACCGGTCCGCACCGGCGCGAACAGGAGACCCTCATGTCGACGTTCCGCACGACCCGCACCATGGGTCGGCGCGCGCATGTCGACATATGGTCGAGCACAGCCTGCGTGCACGAGCACGCCCCTGCATGACGAGAGCACTGCCCATCCGGGTGGTGCTCTTCGTGGTTCCAGGGGTGTGAACAGGCCGTGTTCACCCGTTCCGCGTCGTCGGTCCGACGCACCCGCAGCGCCTGGAAGCCGTCCAGGCACGTCGGAAGGGAACCCATGCGCACTCTCGTCCTCAACGCCGGTTACGAGCCCCTCGCGGTGATCTCGTTCCGACGAGCCATCGTGCTGGTCATGAACCAGAAGGCCGCCGTCGTCGCGGCCGACGTCGAACACCCGGTCACCGGGTCGACGTCCAGCTACGAACGTCCGACAGTCATCATCCTCACCCGCTACGTCCGCATCCCGCACTCCCGGCTCGTGCCCGTGTCCCGTCGCGGCGTCCTGCGTCGCGACGGCAACCACTGTGCCTACTGCGGCCGGCACGCCACCACCATCGACCACGTGCACCCGCGGTCGCGCGGTGGGCAGGATTCGTGGGAGAACCTGGTCGCCTGCTGCCTGACCTGCAACAACACCAAGGGCGACCGCACCCCGCAGGAGATGGGGTGGCGCCTCCGGTTCCCGCCGAAGGTGCCGCACGGGTCCTCGTGGGTCGTGCGTGGCATCGAGCGCCCGCAGGCGGAGTGGGACGAGTACCTCGTGGCCGCGTAGCGGCCGTCGGTAAGAGGCACCACGAGACGGACGGGAGGCCCGTGGCGACGCCGCCACGGGCCTCCCGTCCGCCCTGACGCGCGTGCAGGGCACGCGGCTCCGCAGTCGACGGGACCGCCGCGCCACGCCGGGCGGCACCGAGACCACCTGACCCGGCCGGGCTGTCCGGACAGGTGCCGATCGATTTCACCTGCCGTCCACGCCGTGTGCACCGGGACGGAACCCCGCCCCACCGGTTGCCTGCGACAGTTGCGACGTCCGCACCGGACCGGCGTCCCGCACTGCCCGAAAGGTCTCCATGCCCCGCTCCGCACGCACCGCACTCGACACCGAGACGGACCACCAGCCACTGACCGAACGGTACGACGTCGTCGTGGTCGGCGCGGGCATCGTGGGACTCGGCATGGCGTACGAGGCACTCCGGCAGGGCGCCCGGGTCGCGGTGGTCGACCGTGCGGGTGCGGTCGTCGGGGCGAGCGTCCGGAACTTCGGCCACGCCTGCGTCACCCCGCAGACCGGCGAGGCAGCCGGGTACGCCCAGGAGGCACGCCGCCGCTGGCTCACACTCGCGCAGCTCGCCGGCTTCACGGCTCGGGAACTCGGTGCCCACGTCGTCGCCCGTCGCCCCGAGGAGATGGCGGTGCTCGAGGAGTACCGCGACTCGGGCGCGGAGGTGCGGCTGGCCGACGCGGTCGAGATCGCCGCGGCCGTGCCGGTCGACCCGGACACCGCCCTGGGCGGCGCGCACCTGGCGCACGACCTGCAGGTCGACCCCCGGGAGGCAGCACCCGCGATCGCGCGCTGGCTCGCCGAGCAGGGGGTCACCTTCCTCTGGCGCACCCCCGTGCTCGAGGTCGCCGCCGGCGCCGTCCGCACCGGTCGCGGCGTCGTCGAGGGGACCAGGGTCGTCGTCTGCACGAACCACGACCTCGACCAGCTCTTCCCGGAGCTCGCCGAGTCGATCGGCCTGGTCCGCTGCCGGCTCCACATGCTGCGTGCGACGATCCCGCTCGCCTTCCCAATCGCCACACCGCTGCTGACCGGGTGGTCGCTGCTGCGCTACTCGGGGTTCGCCGCGATGCCCGGAGCGGGAGCACTGCGGGACCGGCTCGCCGCCGACCTGCCCGAGGGAGTCCGCTGGGACCTCAACCAGATGTACACGTCGCCGCCGGACGGCAGCGTCATCGTCGGGGACACCCACGAGCGCGGGGTCGACGCACCGCCGTTCCAGGACGAGGACGGCTTCCGGCTGCTCGTCACCGAGACCGAGCGCCTGTTCGGTGCGCCGGTCTCCGTGGTCGACCGGTGGCAGGGCGTCTACGCCTCGGCGCCGGGGCGGGAGTTCCTCATCGACCAGCCGCTGCCCGGCGTCGACGTCGTGACGGTCACCACGGGCATCGGCATGACGACCGGCCTCGGCATCGCCCCGGCGGTCCTCGGCTGAGGGGGACCGTCAGCCGCGCAGCCGCCGACCAGGCCGACCAACGCTGCGACCCCGGCGGCCTCTGGCACCGGCGAGGTCGTCACGCGGTCGTCACACCGCGGCCACGGCCTCGTCGACCTCGGCGAGCACCGACGGAAGCTCGGCGACCGAGTCGAGGACGTGGGTGTGCTCGACCGTCGCGAAGTCCGCGTCCTGGTGCGTCCCGGTCCGCACGCCCGCCACGACGGAGGCGCCGGCGCGGTGCCCGGTGAGCAGGTCGGCAACGGTGTCACCGACGACCGCCACGGCACGGACGTCGTCGGTGCCGGTCCGGAGCACGGCGGTGAGCACCATGTCCGGGTACGGGCGCCCGCG
The DNA here is from genome assembly GCF_030209655.1 of Curtobacterium sp. MEB011. Taxonomy (NCBI): domain Bacteria; kingdom Bacillati; phylum Actinomycetota; class Actinomycetes; order Micrococcales; family Microbacteriaceae; genus Curtobacterium; species Curtobacterium sp. MEB011. The sequence continues at coordinate 20,383 of NZ_JARVRN010000010.1, forward strand.
CCCGGCGTCGGCGGGGGAGAGCGCGAGGTCGACCAGCGGCCGCCAGCCGAGCAGGTCGAGCACCGCGTCACGCGTCGCGGGCGAGAACCCGGTGGTCAGCGCGATCTGCCGACCCGCGGCGCGGAGTGCGACGAGCGTCTCGACGGCACCGTCCACCGGCCGCACGCCCCGGTCGAGGGTGCGTGCGTAGGCGCGTTCGAACGCGGTGTTCGCAGCCTCGGCGCGGACGGCGTCCCCGTCGAAGAGCGCCGTGAAGACGGCGATCTTCGACTGGCCCATGGTGTCGACGGCGTACTGCACGGCGTGGTCGTGCTCGGCGCTCCCACGCTCGAGGCCGACGTCGGTGAGCGCGGTGCGGAAGGCGTCGAGCACGACGCCACCGTCGTCGACGGTGGTTCCTGCCATGTCGAGGCAGACGAGCGAGATCATGGGACTCCTGGGTACGTGCCGCCACGCCGGGACCGGCGCGGTCCGACCAGCGTCGACGCACCCCATGGCGGGCAGACGATGCGCGGGTGTCCGCCAGGTGAACGCCGCCGGGAGGCTCGTCACGGCCTGTGCGGACATGCAGCCGGTCCGCCAGGGGGAGCGGCTCCGGTCCGCGCTCGCCGATCTGCGTCGGTGGCGCCGCGTAGCGTCGGCCGCATGGGCGAGACACCGCACATCGACGGCGCGACCATCGACGACCTGCGCGCGCGGCTGCGTGCCACACGCTGGCCGGACGCACCCGCCGGGGTCGGCTGGTCGCTCGGTGCCGACTACGACGTCCTGCGGCCACTCGTCGAGTACTGGGCCGACGGCTTCGACTTCGACGCGCACCGTGCCGCGCTCGCCGCGCTGCCCTCGCGTCGTGCCGTCGTGGACGGCATCGGCATCCACGTGCTGCACGCCCGGGCCGCACAGCCGGACGCGCTGCCGGTCCTGCTCGCGCACGGCTGGCCGGACTCCGGCTGGCGGTACCGGAAGGTGCCGCCGATGCTCGTCGACGCCGGGTACGACGTCGTCGTGCCGGACATGCCCGGGTACGGCTTCTCGGATGCGCCGCCGCAGGTGCTCGACGCCCGGCAGGTGGCCGGCATGTGGGCGACACTGATGACGGATCTCGGGTACGAGCGGTTCGCGGTCTCCGGTGGCGACATCGGCACACACGTCGCCCGGTACCTGGCACTCGACCACCCCGACCGGGTCGTCGCCGTGCACCGCATCGACGGCGGGCTCGCCTGGCCGGGGCTCGACCCGTCGACGCTGTCCGCCGCCGAACGGGAGTTCGTCGCCGCGACCGACCGCTGGCGCACCGCCGAGGGCGCCTACGCGATGCTGCACCGGACGAAGCCGCAGACCGCAGCGGTCGGGCTGAACGACTCACCCGCTGGGCTGGCCGCCTGGATCGTCGAGAAGCTCCGGGCGTGGAGCGACTGCGACGGCGACCTGTGGTCGGTCTACACGCGCGACGAGGTCCTGGCGCTGCTCACCGAGTACTGGGCCACCGCCACGATCGGCTCGGCGATGCGGATGTACCACGCGAACGCCGCGATCCCTGCGGAGCAGCTGGAGCGACGGGTCGAGGTGCCGTCCGGGTTCTCGATCTTCCCCGGCGACCTGGTGCGGGCGCCGCGCGAGTGGCTCGAGCGGACCACGAACCTCGTGTTCCACCACGAACTCGACCGCGGCGGGCACTTCGCGCCGTTCGAGCAGCCCGACCTGTTCGTCGACGAACTGCACGCGTTCCTGGGCCCCTTCCGCCGCTAGAGTGGACGGGCCAGCCTCTGTAGCTCAATGGAAGAGCAGTTCCGTCCTAAGGAAACGGTTGGGGGTTCGAGTCCCTCCAGGGGCACAAACAACCGGAAGTACGGCGGTCCGCAAGCCCAAGTTTCACCCAGGTCAACGGTTACCCAGCGGTCATGACCGCCGGTCCGACACGAAAAGCGGCTGCATCCAAGTGGATGCAGCCGCTTCGTCGGTGTCGGGGCCGGGTCAGTCGATCGGCGTCTGCATCGGGGCGAGCATCTGCAGGGCTACTCGCGCGTCAGCGGGTGCCTTCCTCGCCTTCGGGACGCCCCATCAGGCGACCCGCACAGCGTCAAGCCACGCGAGGATGACAGCCCGGTCGCAGCACACACGGCCGCCAACCTTGTGCGCGGATGCGGGACACAGCGGGACATTCCGGGAAGTGCCAGAAAAAGCCCAGGTCAGTCTTGCTTGCACTCACTCCGGTCTCTCCGCGCACACCGGCACCGTGCCGTTGCTGCGTTTGACCCTCCCTGCTTGCTCTGACTGGGTTTTCTTGAAACCTGCAGCAGTCCCGCCGACGGCGCTGACGAGGGCTGTGCCGGTGGACGCACCGAGGATGAGGCTCTGCACGCCCGCAGCTACTGCGCGTCTCGAAACCCGATGAAGATGTGCCGGAGTTCAAGCATGTCCTCAGCGTCCGCGTCGGCGTACCGTCCCGACACCGCTGGTCAGCAGCGCTTGGTGCCGCCGACGCCGTTGTCGGTCCAGCAGCCACCGCCGCCAGAGCCGACTCCGCCGCCACCGACGAACTCTGGGCCCTTCCGCGGCGCAGTGGAGCCCCACGGAGCGGTCACCCTGTCGCTCTGCCCGGACGTCGTTCCGCCCGTCGCCGGCCCGCCACCAGTCGAGCGCTGCGTCACACCGGACTCGGTGCTGGTTTCCGCTGTCGCCGCAGCTGCGCGTGCGGCTGCCTGGCGGGCAGCGTCCGCGGCCGCTGCTCGCCGGACGGCTTCCGCTTCCGCGGCCTTCTTCGCGGCGGCTTCCTCGGCAGCTCTCTTCGCTGCTGCCTTCTCCGCGGCGACGCGGGTCGTCTCGTCCGCCTGGAACGTCTGGAAGTCATCAGCCAGGTCAGTTGCCGCCGTGGTGAGTTGCTTCGAAGTCATCGCCAGAACCGCCGCGCGCTCGGTGACCGCTTCCGCGTCGCCGCGGGACTCACATGTTGGCGCGGTCGCCAGCGACTGCAGCTTCTTCTGCTGGGTGGTGACGGCGGCGAGCCGGTCCTTTCCGCTGCTGCCGTGTGGCTGCGCGGTGGAGGCGGGCTTGTCGGCGTACTTCTTCGACGTCCAGCCGTCCGTGTGCGGCAGCTGCGTCGCCTCGGACTTCTTCACCGCGGTGTCGGCCGCGGCTGTCGCCCTCTTCGCGACGGCAGACGCCTTCGACAGCTTCCCGCGGGCAGCGTCACACTGACGGACCGTCTCCGCGTTCGCAGCCACAGTCACGCCGGTGCCGACGGCGATACCGCCGAGGATGACGGCCGCGGCTGTCGCGATGAGGGCGTTTCGGCGGCGATTCAGTACAGCGATGATGGGACTCCTACAGTCGGGGGGGCACGATGACCTGTCGGCCAGGTCGGCGAATCTGTCAGGTGTTCGGGAGCTGCCGGTCCACGATGCGGTCGGTCAGGATTGCCTGACCGACCTTGACGTTCACACGCAGCAGGTCCTTCTGCACACCGGCGAACTCGCCGACGGCGAGACGCGGTCCGAGCGCTTCCCGGTTCAGCACCTTGTGCACGACCTGCAGCGCGGCCCTGACACCGGCGCTGCGAAGTCGCTCCGCCTCCTCGGACAGGGTGGTCGCGAGGTCCGGGATCTCGTCGAAGGGGTGCGGCATGCTGCCCCTATGCGCGGACCGGCCGCACCTCCGTGGCGGGAGGTTGTGCCATCCTGGTCAGTCTCGGGGGAGGGGAAACACCATGAGGGGAACCAGCCGCAGCGTCGCCGCTGTCGTCATGGTCGCGGCGCTCGCCGCGACCATCACAGGATGCAGCAAGGCCTCGACGCCGACCATCTACTCGCACTCGGAAGCGGTCTCCGCCGACGACGAGATGTTCACCGTCCTGAACGACACCATCGACGCCACCGGCGGTCTCCAAGCATGGAAGGCGTGGTCGTCCAACAAGCCGTTGGACAAACCGGTCGGTACCGGTGACCACAGCAACGGCGGCGGTGAATGCCTGCCCACCAACGGAATGGGCATGGCAGGCGACCCGCTCGGCGACTACGACGGCGCCTCCTTGAACTCAACCGACTTCGTGGATGCTGATGCAACTCTCGCAGCTGTCAAGAAGGTCTGGACGGCCGCCGGCTACACGAACATCACCACCGACGTCAGCACCGACGTCAGCACCGACGCCGGCGCCGACGACGGCATCGTCGTTCGCGCCGCCCACGAAGCGCCCTCCCCCACGCTGACCTTCACCTACCGGGACACGAAGGAGAAGCAGAAGGTCCTGCTCGAAGGGGACTCCATCTGCCAGTCCTACGACTACCTCAACGACGACGAGCCGGACCGGTACGACGACCCGACTGACGCACCATCGTGAGAACCGCAACCCGGATTGCCGCTGCAACGGTCATGGCGGCGCTCGCCGCGGTGACAACCGGATGTGCGAGCACGCCGACGATCTACACACACCAGCAGGCCGACCGTGCTGACGCGGAGATGTATGAGGTGCTGAACGACGTCATCGATGCCACCGGGGGACACACAGCCTGGCGGTACTGGTCCGCGCAGCAACCACTCGACGGTCCACTGACCCGCGGACTGGCATCCTCGGACTGCCTACCAAAGGACTGGGCCGGTTTCTCGGGCCACTCCATGGGGGAAGCGGACGGTGCCTACCTCGAGACGGTGTCGAAGCGAGACCTCAGCGACATCACACAGAAGGTGAAACGGGTGTGGGCGGACGTCGGCTACACGCATGTGGACACGGACCGGTCGAACGGGCAGACGTTCATCCGCGCCACCCGCGACGACCCTTCGCCGTCCGTGAGCATCCAGTACCCCGACGGTGAGAAGGCAGCGGTGGTCACGCTCCGAGCGGGGTCCCTCTGCAAGTCGTACGACGACGACGAGTAGCGGCGGGCGTCTCAGCTCTGCCAGGCACAGTTGGTACAGCGGCCGGCGAGGATGGTACCCCGCCGGCGCTTCCCGGTGACCCGTGCCGTCGTCTCGCACGGGCTGTCCGCGCACCTTGAGATTCGTCACGTGCAGCTTCTCGTGGTGCCCGGCAACCACGACGGAAACGACGCAATCAACGGTATCCCCACCGACAGTGAAGGCGTCCATCGTTTCGACGATCGCATCGGTTTCCTCCCCCGGGGCTGGCGGGCACGCACCACCACCGGCGTGACCGTCGCTGCGCTCGGTGGCGCGAACAGCATTGATGTCGGCGCCCGGGGTCAGCAGCTCTTCGAAGATTCGCTGCGGACGGGCGCCGACATTGCGAACCTTCCACCGTAAGCAGGCACGGTGGTGGCAGCGGCGAAAGATCACGGCGGCGTGAGCGGGTCGTTCGTGGCCGGTGGTACTACGGACAGCCCGTCCACCGCGACGAGGTCATCTGAACCGCGGCAGTAGGAGCAGAAGAGCAGCGCGAGCCCACACCGGGCTCCTGCTTCTCCTGCCTCAGAGGAGGCTTGGTCTAGAGCTGTACTGGAAGGTACTTCACCGCACACTGCACGGATGTTTGGGTAGTTCCGGGAATCGTCGGGAGCCCCGCGTCCTCAGGAAACGGCTGGGGGTTCGAGTCCCTCCAGGGGCACCAGATCGAAGCGGTTCGAGTTCCTGGCGCGCGTCGGTGTCGCTCAGTGTCTCGACGTCGCGAGGTTGACGGCGTTCACGAGGTACGAGGTCCGGGTCGCGATCGCGTACTTCACGGCGTCGCTCACCCCGGTCGGGTCCTCCGAGAACGCATCGAGGTCGGACTCCGCGATCCCGGTGAGCCACGCGATGTTCGCCACCGTCAGCCCGGAGACCTGCGTGAGACCCTCGAGCATGCCCCGGACGCGGTCATCGTCGGGCACGCTCCCAGCCGCGGCCAGCATGGCTGCGAAGACGGCGAGCCGCTGCGATTCGTCGGGAGTCAGCCCGGTCCCGAGGGCGGTCAGACCCTGGTGCTCGGTCCCTGGCCCGGCCAGGTACGCGGAGAGCGTGGACTCCGAGATCCCGGTCATCTGCGCGATCGCCTCGAGCGCGACGGAACGGTGCTCGATCAGCGCGCGGAGTTCCGCCCGGACGTCGAGGGCCTCGGCAGTCATCTCGTTCCCTTCATCGGTCGCAGGACTCTCCGCACCATGGTGCATCATCCAGCGGGCTGGGCCGGCGGGTCCTCCGGCACGGGGTGTTCCGCCTGCCAGAGCGCGTCGACCTGGCCGAACTCCCGCGGGTAGCACTGGGTGTCGAACACCTCGAGGCCCTCGGTCGGCGTCGAGTACAGGTACCAGGGGCCCGTGCCGACGGGTCGGCTCGTCCAGGACCCGTTCGCGAACCAGAGGAGGGGCACGTCGTCCATCGGGTGTCCCGCCTGCGTCAGGCAGGCCTCGAGCCGGTTGAACGCGGCGCGGTACTCGTCGAGGGTGATCCGGCCGTCGCGGATCTCGGCTCGCTGCTGGGCAGACGGATCCGCGATCGGCGCGGACTCGGCCCACGAGGCCCAGACGGCGTAGCGGGCGGAGCCGCCGCCCATCACGGAGACGGTCACCGACGCACGTCCGGAACCGGTCGCAGGGGACAGGCTCCAATGCGCACCGGTCGCGCCGGGCGTGCAGCGGGTCGGCCCGTCGACGGTCGTCCCGTCGACGGCCACGGTGAAGGTCGCCGGGTCGAGGCACTTCCACGTGAGCGTCACACGGTCGGCGTCCGCGGGGCGGGCACCGAGCGAGAACGAACCATCGCCCTGCGTGGCCGCGAAGGCCGGAGTCCCGAGGATCGTGGCGTGGTTGACGTCCTCGACCATGTAGCGCGTCGAGGTCGCAAGGGTGCTCTCCAGCGCGGCATCCGGGTCGTTCGACGGGAGGGCAGCCGCGGTGATCCCGCCCGTGACGGCCGATCCCGCCAGGAACGCGGCCGCGATCGTGAGGACCGTGCCGCGGGTCGGTCGGCGACGTCGACGGAACGGCGCTCCGGTGGCGCTGGTCGCGTCGACCTCTGCGACGAGTGCGTCGCGCATCGCCGCGAGCCGGGGGGAGATCTGGTCGTGGTTCACAGTGTGCCTCCGAGGGGTTCCGCTGTCGCCGAGTACTGCTTGTGGAGCCGCGCCTTCGCACGGTGGAGCCGGGACTTGACGGTGCCGGGCGGGACGCCGAGGACGGTCGCGGCCTCACGCTCGCTCAGCCCCTCGAGCACGCAGAGGGACAGGACGCGCTGGTCCGCGATCGGGAGACCACGGAGTGCGGTCACGGCCTCTGCGTCGGTGAAGGAGTCCGCTGGGTCGGGTGCCGGGTCGTCGACCGGGAACCTGCCGAGGAACGAGCGGTGGCGCCGAGAGGACCGCGTCAGGTTGTGCGCCGTGTTGGTCGCCGTGACGAGGAGCCACGGCAGCATCGAGTCGTCGACGAAACGGATGTGGTCCCGCTTCCGCCAGGCTTCGAGGAACACCACGGCGACCACGTCGTCGGCGTCGTCCGGCGTCGGGACGAGCGCTCGGACGTGACGACGCAGTCGCGCCGCGTGCCGGTCGAAGAGCCGACCGACCGCACGGCCGTCCCCGGCGACGCCCAGGGCCCAGTCGGACCGGTCCCCCGTGATCTGGTTCATGCTCTGTATTGTCCGGTCGCCCCGGATCGGTTCCTGGTTCTGCCCGACCAGTTCTCCACAACCGTCGCCCCGGACGGTAGTCGACCCCGCTGGCCCCGTACGATTGACCCCGTGTCCAAGGTCCTGAGCAGTCTCCCCGTCGGCGAACGAGTCGGCATCGCGTTCTCAGGGGGTCTCGACACCTCCTGCGCCGTTGCCTGGATGCGCGAGAAGGGAGCGATCCCCTGCACGTACACGGCCGACATCGGCCAGTACGACGAGCCGGACATCGACGCCGTCCCGAGCCGCGCCCACGAGTACGGCGCCGAGATCGCCCGACTGGTCGACGCGAAGAGCGCCCTGGTCGAAGAAGGCCTGGTCGCACTGCAGACCGGTGCGTTCCACATCCGCTCCGGCGGCAAGACGTACTTCAACACGACGCCGCTCGGTCGCGCGGTGACGGGCACGATGCTCGTCCGCGCCATGAAGGAAGACGGCGTCGACATCTGGGGCGACGGCTCCACCTACAAGGGCAACGACATCGAGCGGTTCTACCGCTACGGCCTGATGGCCAACCCGCGCCTGCGCGTCTACAAGCCGTGGCTCGACTCCGAGTTCGTCGAGGAGCTCGGCGGCCGCAAGGAGATGAGCGAGTGGCTCGTCGCCCGTGGGTTCCCGTACCGCGACTCCACCGAGAAGGCGTACTCGACCGACGCGAACATCTGGGGCGCGACGCACGAGGCGAAGAGCCTCGAAGAGCTGTCCAGCGGCCTGGACATCGTCGAGCCGATCATGGGTGTCGCCGCCTGGCGTGACGACGTCGAGGTCGCGACCGAGATCGTCAGCGTCCGGTTCGAGGCCGGTCGCCCCGTCGCGATCAACGGCGTCGAGTACACCGACGCGGTCGCCCTGGTCTACGAGGCGAACGCCATCGGTGGCCGCCACGGCCTGGGTGCGTCCGACCAGATCGAGAACCGCATCATCGAGGCGAAGAGCCGCGGCATCTACGAGGCGCCGGGCATGGCGCTGCTGCACATCGCCTACGAGCGCCTGCTCAACGCGATCCACAACGAGGACACGGTCGCCTCGTACCACAACGAAGGTCGCCGTCTCGGTCGCCTGATGTACGAAGGCCGCTGGCTCGACCCGCAGTCCCTGATGCTCCGTGAGTCGCTGCAGCGCTGGGTCGCCTCCGCCGTCACCGGCGAGGTCACGCTGCGTCTGCGTCGCGGCGACGACTACACGATCCTCGACACCACGGGCCCGGCGCTGTCGTACCACCCGGACAAGCTGTCGATGGAGCGCGTCGGCGACGCCGCGTTCGGGCCGGACGACCGCATCGGCCAGCTCACGATGCGCAACCTCGACATCGCGGACTCCCGATCGCGACTCGAGCAGTACGCCGCCGCCGGCCTCATCGGTGGCGCGACGGCCGAGCTCGTCGGCGAGCTCGAAGCGGGCGAGGCCGAGGAGATCCTCGGTGGCGCGATCGTCGCCTCCGACGCCGAGGACGCGATGGGCCGTCGCACCGACCTGGCCTCCGAAGGCGCCGCCTTCGACTCCGGCACCGACTGATCGAGCGGACCCGCGCCCTGGGCGCGACCCCCTGACGACTGGAGGCCCGGTGCCAGCTGGCACCGGGCCTCCCGTCCGTCGTCAGCCGCGAAGCGCATCCGCCTCGACGGCGGTGGGACGCGACCGTATCGTTGCGGTACCGGGTCAGTCATCAGGGACTCGTCGTCACGATGCTCCTCACGATCTGTGGGGTCTGGCACAGCGGGTCGACCCGGACGGATCCGAGATGCGCATCATCTCGACGAAGGGCTGGTCATCATGGCCGCCAACTTGCAGAACATCTGGCACCGCCACGGGCTCCGGTCCCCGGAAGAACTCGCCGCCCTCGTTGCCGAGCGCCTCGAAGGAACCGGCCACCAGCTCGTCGGCGCCGGCGACGCGCGCTACGAGCCGACGTACGCAGACTTCCTCGGCGAGCAGCTCTGACCCGCAGCGGATTGCCGCTCGACCGTCGGTAGAGTCTGCGCATGCGTACAGCCCGAACCACTGCGGCGGCACTGGCGATCGTCGCGGCGGGACTGCTGACGCTCGTCGGCGTCCAGCCCGCGTCTGCCCACTCGGCCCTGACGAGCAGTACCCCGGCGGACGGGGCGGTCGTCACCGAACCGCTGCAGACCGTCGACCTGACCTTCTCCGAGGCGCCGCTCGCCGGCCTCGACGCCGGGCTCCGGATCCAGGTGACGGATGCTGCCGGCACGGACGTCGCCACGGGTGACGTGACCGTCTCCGGCACGACCATGCGCCGCGCGGTCGATCTCGACCGGGGCAACTACACGGTGCTCTGGCGGTACGTGTCGCCGGACGGCCACCCGATCGAGGGCACGCTCGCGTTCGACTACCGGGCTGCAGCTGCTGTTCCGACCCCGAGCGCGACCGGTGCTCCGACCCCGACGGCGAGCACCGCGCCCACACCGAGCGCCACCGCGACGGCCACCGGGGCGTCCGACGGAGCGCCGTCGTCGTCACCGGGCATCGCGCCCGGCGTGTGGGTCGCCCTCGGCGCCGGCACGGTCCTGGTGGCCGGTGCTGTCGTCGTGCTGCTGCTGCGCCGTGGGCGCAGCGCCGAGCGCAGCTCGTAGCGCGGCGCACCTCACTTCGTGAGCAGGAACGGTCGGGTCGCAGGCGCGCACCCGACCGTTCCTGCGCACGAAGCGCACGCGGCGCGACCGCGTGCGCCACGGGAGTGGCCTCGAGTGCGGCGCCGGCGCGGTGCGGAACACGATCGGGACGAACAACACCTCTGCGCGATCGACAGCACCATCGCGTGGCATCGAACTGTCGATCGATCCGGTCCATCCGGGCCGATCGGCGTGATACTGGGGTGGTGCGTGAACTCCAAGCCGCCATCGCAGCGGACCTCAACGTCCAGCCGACCATCGACCCGGAGCAGGAGGTCGCCCGTCGTGTCGGGTTCCTGCGTGACTACCTGCTGACGACCGGGGCGAAGGGGTACCTCCTCGCCATCAGCGGCGGGCAGGACTCCACTCTGGCCGGCCGCCTGACCCAGCTCGCGGTCGAGTCGCTCCGTGCTGAGGGGCACCCGGCCGAGTTCACGACCGTCCGCATGCCCTACCGGGTGCAGGCCGACGAGGACGACGCCCAGCTCGCCCTGCAGTTCATCGCGGCCGACCCGGGCATCACCGTGAACATCGAGCACGGGGTCGACGGGGTCGTCGAGGACACCGCGGCCTCCGGCGTCGAGCTGAGCGACTTCGTGAAGGGCAACGTCAAGGCCCGCATGCGCATGGTCGCCCAGTACGCGGTCGCCGGGCAGCGTGGCCTGCTGGTGGTCGGCACGGACCACGCGGCCGAGGCCGTCACGGGCTTCTTCACCAAGTACGGTGACGGCGGCGTCGACCTCACCCCGCTCACCGGGCTGTCGAAGAGCCAGGGGCGGCAGCTGCTCGAGCACCTCGGCGCACCCGCCCGTCTGTACGAGAAGGCCCCCACCGCGGACCTGCTCGACGAGACGCCCGGGCAGACCGACGAGGCGAACCTGGGGCTGTCCTACGCCGAGATCGACGCCTACCTGCAGGGGCACGACGTGCCGATCGAGGTCGCCGAGGCGATCGAGTCGCGCTACCGCGCGACGGAGCACAAGCGGCAGGTGCCGGCGACGCCCTTCGACGACTGGTGGCGTGCGGGCGCGTAGGCGCTGACGCGACACGGCCGGGAGGCGCGGTGCAGGTGATCCTGCACCGCGCCTCCCGTCTGTCGTCCCCGACACTTCCCTGCGCGCCCCCCGCTGTCCGCCGGCGCTCCTAGGATGGGAGCCAACGGAACAACAGATGCGGAATCCAGGCTGGTACCTGGTCCGCAAGGGGGGAAACATGGACGTCCTGTTCGCGCTCGGAGCCATCCCGCTGGTCATCGTGGGGATCATCGTCCTCGCCGTGATCGCGCTGATCTACGCCAAGGTCGTGTACCGCAACGCCGGCGCCGACGAAGCGCTCATCATCACCGGCAAGCGCTCGCGCAAGGTCAAGAACGACGACGGCACCGAGACCGTCGAGTCCGGTATCAAGGTCGTGCTCGGCGCCGGCGTGCTCGTCCGACCCTTCTTCGAGAAGGTCGCGAAGCTGTCGCTCAGCTCGCGCGCGATCGACATCAACGTCAACGCGCAGGACTCCCGAGGGGTCACCATCGACGTCGAAGCGGTCGCGCTCGTCAAGGTCGGCGAGACCGACGCCTCGATCCGGGCTGCCGCGCAGCGGTTCCTCGGGCAGGAGAAGAAGATCGACGACTTCGCGCGCGAGGTCCTGTCCGGTTCGCTCCGCGCCTCGATCGGTGCGACCGACGTGTCGACCATCATCCGCAAGCGCGACCAGCTCACCGTCGCCGTGCTCGACGTCGCGAAGGACGCCCTGCACAGCCAGGGGCTCGACGTCGACTCGTTCGAGATCAAGGGCATCTCGGACCGCAACGAGTACATCAGTGACCTCGGTCGTGCCGAGCGTGCACGCGTGCGACTCGAGGCCGAGAACGCCGAGGCCCAGGCCGACCGTGAAGCGCGGGAAGCCCGCGCGACCGCCGACCAGGCGATCGCCGAGGCCGAGAACACCCTGGCCATCCGTCGTGCCGCGCTGCAGCTCGACGCCGACCGTGCGTCCGCCGAAGCCGCTGCCGCCGGCCCGCTCGCCCAGGCGCGTGCGTCCCAGGGCGTCGTCGAGCAGGAGCAGATCACCGCGCAGAAGCGTGCCGAACTGCGCCGTGCCGAGCTCGAGTCCGAGGTCTCCGCCGTCGCCGAGGCCCAGGCTCGCAAGACCCGCGTCGAGGCCGAAGCCGCTGCCGGTGCCCAGGTCGAGACCGCACGCGCCCAGGCCGAGGCCCGCCGGATCTCCGCCGAGGCCGTCGCGGCCGAGGCGAAGGCCGAGGCGGATGCCCGCAAGCTCGCCGCCGACGCCTCACGCGCCGAGGGTGAAGCCGCCGCCGACGCGATCCGTGCGAAGGGTCAGGCCGAGGCCGATGCGACCAAGGCGCAGGCCGACGCGCTCGCACAGCACTCCGAGGCCGTCCTGCGGGTCAAGGCGATCGAGACACTGCCGAGCATCGCCCGCGAGCTCGCTGCTCCGATGAGCAACATCGACACGCTCACCGTGGTGTCCTCCGACGGCGCCGGCGCACTGTCGAAGAGCGTCGTCAGCCAGTTCAGCGAGGTCGATGCGCTGCTCGGTGCCACCGCCGGGTTCACCCTGAGCGACATCGTGAAGAGCACCACGACGGGGCAGGCAGCCGCCCGAGCCGTCGTGCGCGAGCAGGCGGCGCCGCAGGCCGAACCGGTCGAGTAACCGAGCGGACCCGTTCGGCGGGCGCGTCGGGGGTCAGCCCTCGCCGCGCCCGTTCTCGTCCTGTTGGTCGCGCTGCTGCCCACCGGCGTCCTCACGCTGCTGCGACCCGGCGTCCTCGCGCTGGTCGGCCAGCCGCTGCTGCCAGACGACACTGCGAGCGGCGCCCTCGAGCACGTCGTCGACGCTGCGTCCGCTCTGTGCGGCGAGGGCGCCGCTGAGCCCAGCGGTCAGGGTCCCACCGGCCGCGGCGAGTCGCTCGACGACCTCTTCCTGCCGCTGCGTCAGGGGCTCGTCGACCAGCTCGTCGATCGTGTCGCGGATGTTCTGCTCGCTCGCGTCCAACGCCGCTTCGTCGCCGGACTGCAGGGCTGCTGCCTCGCCGACGACGACGAGACCGAGGCGCGCGGCGTCGTCTTCGGGGCGCGGGGTGCGGTGCTCGTCAGTCATGCGGTGGACCGTACGCTCCGGCGCGCTGCGCTCCCTGGACAGATGCGTCCCCCGGCGTCCGCGGACGAGCCGTCAGTCGGCCCAGCGGCGGAGCAGCCACTCGGCGGCCGCCACGCCCTCGCGCCGCTGGAAGTCGCGGATCGTGGGCATGTTCGGTGGCGCCGGCGGCAGGGCGTGCTCGAAGAACAGCCCGGCGAGCCCGGCCAGCACGGCGTCGATCGTGTCGGCCGGAACCTCGGCGAACACCGGGTGCGTGGCGAGGTGGTGCTCGACGTCGGCGTCCTCACCACGCACGAGGGTGTCGAGCAGGTAGGTCAGTGGGTCGAGCCAGTGCGCACCCACGCTCGCCCAGGGCCAGTCGACCACCCAGACGAGCCCGCCGCCGTCGACGAGCAGGTTGTCCGCTCGGCAGTCGGCGTGCACGAGGTGCTCGCCGTCGACGAGCGCGGCCGCCTGCGATGCCGCACGGGCGATCGCGGGGCCGGCGTCGAGCACGTGCGGCGGCACGACCTCGGCGACGCGGGCGGCGGTCGCGTCGTCGGTCAGCATCCGGTCCCAGGCCCCGAACTCGTCGCGCAGGTCCTCGGCGATGCGGGGGAGTGCCGCCAGGGCGCCGGTCGCGAGCGGCAGGGTGTCGAGCGCGTCGAGTACGGCCGTCGTGTCCGAACCGTCGAGGTGGCTGCCCGGGTGCTGTCCCGCGACGTCGTCGAGCACGAGCGCGACCCAGTCGTCGCCGTCGACTGTGGTGTGCAGTGCGTCGAGCAGTCGCGGCGCCTGCACGGTGGTCGGCAGCTGCGCCATGACCGTGGCCTCGCGCCGGTGCAGCTCGAAGGCCGCTTCGTTGCGCGAGCGCGACACGGTCTTCACGAAGGCGCGTCGTCCGGCCCCGGTCGTCACGCGGTCGGCGCTGCCGGGGGACCACCCGCTCGCCTGCGACTGGGCGGTCACGACGGGCCCGCCCAGTACCCCTTCCACCTGCTGCCGCAGCGTCGTCGGTACGTCGGTCCAGGTGGTTCGCCCCATGACCCGACGCTACCTGAGAACCCGTACACAAACGTGCACGCTCGGCAACTTTGCGTTGGCGGCAAAGGTGCTCGGGGTGTAAAGTTGCAGAGCCTGCAAGGTTGATCCTGCTTCGGGGTCCCGACCAGGCCGACGACCACCACGCCACACCCCCTGTGAGGAACACCGCATGTCCACTGCCACCGCACCCGTCGAGGTGTCGCGCGGACGACAGGACTCCCCGGCGAGCACGCCGGGCAAGCCGATCATGTCGCACCGCCAGATCCTGCTCGTCATCTACGGCCTGATGGCGGGCATGTTCCTGTCCTCGCTCGACCAGACCATCGTCGGCACCGCGATCCGCACGATCGGCGACGACCTGCACGGCCTCGACCAGCAGGCCTGGGTCACGACCGCCTACCTGATCGCGTCGACCATCACCACGCCCATCTACGGCAAGCTCTCCGACGTCTTCGGTCGTCGCCCGCTCTACATCTTCGGCATCGCGGTCTTCATCCTCGGGTCGCTGCTCTCGACCCTGTCGACGTCGATGACCATGCTGGCCGCCTTCCGCGCGTTCCAGGGCATCGGTGCCGGTGCGCTGATGTCGCTGCCGCTGGCGATCATGGGCGACATCCTCGCGCCCCGTGAGCGTGCGAAGTACCAGGGCTACTTCCTGGCGGTCTTCGGCATCTCGTCCGTCATCGGCCCGCTCATCGGCGGACTGTTCGCCGGTGCGAGCTCGATCGTCGGCATCACCGGCTGGCGCTGGGTGTTCCTGATCAACGTGCCGATCGGCGTCGCGGCGCTGCTCATGGTGATCGCGTTCCTGCACCTGCCGAAGTTCGGCGAGGCCAGGGCGAAGCCGCGCATCGACTGGTGGGGCGCGACCTCGGTCATCGTCACGCTGGCACCGCTGCTCCTCGTCGCGGAGCAGGGTCGCACGTGGGGCTGGGGTTCGGCGAGTGCGCTGGCCTGCTACGGCATCGGCGCGCTCGGCCTCGTCGCCTTCCTGGTGATCGAGACCCGCATGCAGGACGACGCGATCATCCCGCTCAAGCTCTTCCGCTCGGCCACGTTCTCGATGGCGACCGTCCTGGGCTTCCTGGTCGGCTTCGCGATGTTCGGTGCGATGCTCACCATCCCGCTCTACCTGCAGATCGTCACCGGTCTGACGCCGACGGAGTCCGGGTTCGCCACGCTGCCGATGATCGGTGGCCTGATGATCGCCTCGATCGCTTCGGGTCAGATCGTGGCCCGCACCGGCCGATACCGGATCTTCCCGGTCATCGGGACGGCGCTGGTGTCGCTCGGCTACGTCGTCCTGACGTTCATGACGATCGACAAGCCGCTGTGGTTCCTGATGATCGGCATGTTCCTGATCGGTCTCGGGCTCGGCCAGCTCATGCAGAGCATCACCCTGGCGTCGCAGAACGCGGTGCAGCCGCGGGACATGGGTGTCGCGACGTCGTCCGCCACGTTCTTCCGCCAGATCGGTGGCACGCTCGGCACCGCCGTGCTGCTGTCCGTCTTGTTCTCGCTCATGCCGACGAACATCCTGCACGCCACGGCGGACCAGTCGAACCTGAAGCCCGCCCTCAGCGCGGCGCTCGACCCGACGGTCGCGAGCGCCAAGGCGAACCAGGGTGTCATGGACCAGATCTGGAACCCGATCGTCACCCCGCTCCAGCAGCAGGTGCAGTCCGGGCTCGACACCGCCACCGACCAGGTGATCGCGGCCACCGCCGGTGCTCCCGATGCGGTGCGGCAGCAGGCGCTCACCGCAGCCGCCGACAAGGCGCACGCCAGCGTGCAGGACGGCCGACTCGTCGTCGACTGGTCCGACTCGTCGCAGCGCACCTACTGGGTGGACCAGCTCGCCCCGGAGCTGTCGAAGCAGATCGACAAGGGCGCGAACGACTCGAAGGACTCGAACGCCGAGACGAGCGACACGTCCTACCTCAACGGTGCGGACCCGGCCCTGACCCGGCCGTTCATGTCGGGGTTCAACGCCTCGGCCGTGACCGTCTACTGGGTCGGTTTCTCGGTGATCCTGCTCGCGTTCGTCCTGAGCTTCTTCTTCAAGGCGCCGCCGCTCCGCAAGAGCTCGGCCCTGCAGGAGCAGGCGGACGACGCCGGCACCGCCGACGACCTCGAAGCGCAGGCCGTGCGGGCCGCGGACACGATGGGCTCGCCCACCGCCCCGGTCACCGGTTCGATCCCGGTCCAGGGCGGTCGGTCCAAGGACTGAACCCCGCCGGGCCTCCTCGTCACACGACGCGGAGGCCCGGCGTCGCACGGACCCGAGAGCAGGACGGAGCGCAGCACGTGCACCAGACCACCACCACCGAGGACCTCGTCGCGAGCGACTGCGGCCTGCGGGAACGCAAGAAGCAGCAGACCCGGTCCGCCATCCACCGGTCGGCACTCGCCCTGGTCACCGATCGGGGGCTCGCCGGGGTGACGGTGGAGCAGATCTGCGCGGACGCCGGGGTCTCCCCGCGGACGTTCTTCAACTACTTCCCGTCGAAGGCCGAGGCGGCCCTCGGGTTGCCGGCGACGATGGTCCCGGACGCGGCGCGCGCAGTGTTCCTCGGTTCCGCGGGTCCGCTGGTGTCGGACCTCTGCGAGCTCGTCGCGCAGACGGTCACCCTGCCACAGGACCGTCGGCGCATGAAGGAGCTCGTCCGGGCCCGGCCGGAGATGGTCCCGGCGATGATGCAGTGGATGGCGCACGCCCGGCAGACGGTCCTGACGGTCGCTGCCGAGCGGGTCGGCGAGGACACCGCGCGGACCGCGACCACGCTGGTGATGGCCGCCGTGATCGAGTCGGCCCACCGGTCGGCGGACGGTTCGCGCGACGAGCTCGCGGCGCGGCTGCGTGCGGTCGTCGCCGAGATGGGGCGGCTCGCCTCCGCCTGACCGGCGCGACCATCGCGTCGCCCCCGGCGCGGGGGGCGAGAACGGCCTGGAGGCGCGGTGCGGGACCGACCCGCACCGCGCCTCCAGGCCGTTGGTGCGTCCAGACCGCCGCATGCGCAGTCATCGGACGGTTGCGGGATGACTTTCGCCGAAACGGCACGAACACGGCTCTTGACGCGCAAGACATCGGATGTTTTGATTGCACCGTTCGGTCGACGGAGACCGGACGGCAGGAGACACAGATGAGCCGCATCACCGGTCTGCACGTGCACGACATCCGGTTCCCGACCTCGCGAGAGCACGACGGGTCCGACGCCATGAACCCCGCTCCCGACTACTCCGCCGCCTACGTCGAGATCACCACCGACGCGCTCGACGGCCTGGTCGGCACCGGCTTCGTCTTCACCATCGGCCGCGGCAACGAGGTGCAGGAGTCGGCGATCGCGGCGCTCCGCGGGCACGTCGTCGGCGCCGATGCCGAGGCGGTCCTGGCCGACATGGGCGGCACCTGGCGCGCGATGGTGCACGACTCGCAGCTGCGGTGGCTCGGCCCGGAGAAGGGCGTCATGCACATGGCGATCGGCGCCGTGGTGAACGCCCTGTGGGACCTGCGGGCGAAACGTGCGGGGCAGCCGCTCTGGGCCCTGCTCGCCGACCTGCGCCCCGAGGAACTCGTCGACCTGGTCGACTTCCGGTACCTGACCGACGCGATCACCCCGGCCGAGGCGCTCGAGCTGTTCCGCGCCGCCGAACCGCTGCGTGCCGAACGCCGTGCCCGTCTGGAGCGCGAGGGCTACCGCGCCTACACGACGACCCCGGGCTGGCTCGGCTACGACGACGAGAAGCTCGCGCGGCTGTGCCGCGAAGCCGTGGACGACGGGTTCACCCAGATCAAGCTCAAGGTCGGCGGCGACGTGGACGAGGACGTCCGACGGATGGGCATCGCCCGCGCCACCGTCGGCGCGGACGTCCGGATCGCGATCGACGCCAACCAGCGCTGGGACGTCGACGAGGCCGTGGCGTGGATCGACCGGCTCCGCCCCTTCGACATCGCGTGGGTCGAGGAGCCCACGAGCCCGGACGACATCCT
The DNA here is from genome assembly GCF_030209655.1 of Curtobacterium sp. MEB011. Taxonomy (NCBI): domain Bacteria; kingdom Bacillati; phylum Actinomycetota; class Actinomycetes; order Micrococcales; family Microbacteriaceae; genus Curtobacterium; species Curtobacterium sp. MEB011. The sequence goes on from NZ_JARVRN010000010.1 coordinate 38,737, forward strand.
GGCCCACGCCGAGATCGCCCGGCGCATCGCCCCGATCCCGGTCGCGACGGGGGAGCACATGGCGAACCGCGTGATCGCGAAGCAGCTGATCCAGGCCGGGTCGATGTCGGTGCTGCAGATCGACGCCACCCGGGTCGCCGGGGTGAACGAGAACCTGGCGATCCTGCTCCTCGCCGCGAAGCACGGCGTCCGTGTCTGCCCGCACGCCGGCGGTGTCGGCCTGTGCGAGGCGGTGCAGCACCTGTCGATGTTCGACGCGGTCGCCCTGACCGGCGACCTCGACACCCGGTGCATCGAGTTCGTCGACCACCTGCACGAGCACTTCGTGACCCCGGTCGACGTCCACGACGGCCGCTACTGGCCGCCGACCGCGCCCGGCGCCGGCACCGAGCTGCTCGCCGACACCCTGACCACCCACGCGTTCCCGGACGGCCCGGTCTGGGCCGAGTCCGACGCAGCGCACGTCCCGGACGCCGTCCGGGTCGCCTGACTCCCCCCTCCCCGCACACCCCATCACCACGACGAAGTGGAGACACCGATGCAACGACGACGTACCGCCGGGCTGGCGGCAGCAGCAGCTGCCGTGCTCGTGCTCACCGGCTGTTCCGCTGGCAGCAACGCCAGCGACGGCCAGTCGAAGGACTCCCTCACCTGGGCCATGTGGATCGCCGGGAAGGAGGACAAGGCCGCGTGGCAGAAGGTCGCCGACACCGTCAAGACCGATGACGACGTGGACGTGTCGATCCAGGGCTCCCCGTTCAACGACTACTGGACGAAGCTCCGCACGCAGCTGTCGACCGGCACCGCCCCGTGCATCGTGAGCATCCAGTCGCTCCGCGCCGCGAACTACACGGACGTGCTCGTGCCGATCGACGACATGGCGAAGCAGGCCGACCTCGACCTGAGCGAGTACGACCAGACGGGGCTCGACGGCATGAAGGTCGACGGCAAGCTCTACGGGCTGCCGTACGACACCGGCCCCATGGTCATGTTCTACAACAAGGACATCTTCGACAAGGCGGGCGTCGCCGAGCCGAAGCCGGGCTGGACGGTCGACGAGTTCGAGGACGCCGCGAAGCAACTCAAGGCCGCCGGCACGCCGATCTGGGGCACGAGCGTCGAGGACATCCCCCTCGAGTCGATGATCCTCGGCTACAACGGCGGTCGGGTCATCGGGGCCGACGGCACGCTCGACGCCTCGAACACGAAGTTCGCCGAGGGGCTCGACTGGATCGGCAGCCTGGTCAAGGACGGCTACGCCACGCAGGCGAGCACCGACGGCTCCACCGACGACAACGCGTTCGTGTCCGGTGACGTCGCGATGTACAGCGACGGCCCGTGGTCGATCATCAGCCAGAAGGCCAAGGTGCAGTTCGACCTCGGCATCACGACGATCCCCTCGGGCACGGACGGACCCAGCTCGTTCGCCGCCGGGTCGGGCTTCGGCATCTCGAAGCAGTGCAAGTACCCCGAGCAGGCGTTCAAGGCCATCACGACGATGACGAACGAGTCCACGCTCACCTCGCTCGCCGAGCAGGGTCGCGCCTTCCCGGCACGCACCGCGGCGCAGCAGGCCTGGTACGACAACGCCGGCATCGACGGGGTCGAGGACGCCCTGAAGACGGGGCTCGAGAACGCCACCCCGCTGCCCGGCAACAAGCAGAGCGACCAGCTCAACCAGCTCTTCGCGCAGTACGCCCTGCAGGCGGTGAACGGACAGACCTCCGGCAAGGACACGATGTCGTCCATCGCGAGCCAGCTCGGCTCGCAGTGACGGGCGTCACCCCCTGACGGACGGGGAGGCCCGCCACGGCCCCGCCACGGGCCTCCCGTCCGATCCCCACCCTGTTCAGGACCGCGCGAACGACGAGGAGGTCGTCGCATGACCACCATCCAGGACCCACCCGCCGAGGCGGCGCTGCCCGCCCCCGCGGTCGCGGTCGCGACCGGCGCGGCGCCCCGCCGGAAGACCGGCGGCGCCGACGCCGAGCTCGGCCGCCGCTCGTGGTGGGGCGCGGCGTTCGCCGCACCGCACTCGATCGGCCTCGTCGTGTTCACGGCGTTCCCGATCCTGGCGTCGCTCGTCGTGAGCTTCATGAACTGGCCGATGCTCGGCCAACGCTCGTGGGCCGGCCTGTCGAACTACGCGCAGCTGTTCTCCGACCCGATCTTCCGGACGGTCACGCTCAACACGGTGCTGTTCGTCGTGCTCTACGTGCCGCTCAACCTGGTCGTGTCCCTCGGACTCGCGGCCTGGCTCACCCCGAAGATCCGGCACCGGCACGTCTTCCGCGTGCTGTTCTTCATCCCGACGATCACGCCGATCGTCGCGAACGTCGTCGTCTGGCGGATGCTGTACCAGCCGGGCGGCGCCATCGACGCGACGCTGCAGTCGACCGTCGGCGTGCACGCCCCGAACTTCCTGGCGGACGACCACTGGGCGATGCTCGCCGTCGTCGCGATGAGCGTCTGGCAGGGGTTCGGCTACAACATGCTGATCTTCTCGGCGGCGCTCGACTCGGTGCCGGAGAACCAGATCGAGGCTGCCCAGCTCGACGGGGCGAACGCCTGGCAGATGTTCTGGCGGATCAAGTTCCCGCTCATCTCGCCGTCGATCTTCTTCGCGACGATGATGACCCTGATCACCTCGTTCCAGGTGTTCGTGCAGCCGTTCGTCCTGACGAAGGGCGGTCCCGGCACCGCGACCGAGACCCTGGTGCAGTACATCTACAACACCGGGTTCCAGACCCAGCAGCTCGGGCTCGCATCGGCCGGGGCATGGGTGCTGTTCGTCATCATCCTCGGCATCACGGCCGTCCAGTTCCTCGGACAGAAGCGGTGGGTGCACTATGAGTGAGCTGACCTCGTCCAACCGGACGATCAACCCGCGGGCGCTGCCCCGCACGCACCGGCAGGCCGGCAGGGTGCGCCACGCGGTCGGGTACGTGCTGCTGTGCCTGGTGGCCCTGCTGTTCGTCTCGCCGCTCATCTACATGGTGGCGACGAGCCTGAAGCCGTCGGCCGACGTGTTCACGACCCCGCCGACTCTGTGGGGCTCGTCCATCGAGTGGGGCAACTACGCGCAGGCGTTCACCTACCTGCCGTTCGCCCGGTTCATCCTGAACGGCGTGTTCGTCGCCGCGGCCGGCACGGCGATCAACGTCGCCGTCGCGGTGCTGTCCGGCTACGCGTTCTCACGGCTGCGGTGGCGCGGCCGGAACACGGTGTTCGTCCTGTTCCTCGCGACGCTGATGATCCCGCAGGACGTCCTCGTCATCCCGATGTACGTGATGATGCAGGGCTTCGGGTGGGTCGACACGTTCCAGGCGCTCATCATCCCGTGGGCGTTCACGGCGCTCGGCGCGTTCCTGGTGCGGCAGTTCTTCCTCACCGTGCCGCAGGAGCTCGACGACGCCGCCCGGGTGGACGGTGCCGGAGCGATCCGGACGTTCTGCTCGGTGATGCTCCCGCTCGCCCGGCCGACGATGGCGGTCCTCGCCGTGTTCTCGTTCATCGCGTACTGGAACTCGTTCCTCTGGCCGCTCGTCATCGTCAACGACGTCGAGGCCCGTGGCACCATCCCGCTCGGCCTGCAGCAGTTCTTCGGGCAGCAGGGCTCCGAGTGGAACCTCGTGATGGCGGCGTCGGTGATCTCGATGCTGCCCACCGTGATCCTGCTGATCCTGCTCCAGAAGCACCTGGTCAAGGGGATCGTCACCAGCGGTCTCGGCGGCCGGTGACGCCGCCGAACGTCTTCCCTCGTCCTCCACTGAAAGGAACACTGGCCTCATGACCATCACCGCACCTGCCGAGCCGCAGACCGCGACCGATCTCGCGGGGTTCCCCGCGTGGTTCTCCCACGACCGGTTCGGCATGTTCATCCACTGGGGGCTCTACGCCCTGCCGGCACGGCACGAGTGGGTGAAGAACCACGAACGGATCACCGACGCCGACTACCAGAAGTACTTCGACCACTTCGACCCGGACCTGTTCGACGCCGCCGACTGGGCCCGCCGTGCGCGCGCGGCGGGGATGAAGTACGTCGTCCTCACCACGAAGCACCACGAGGGCTTCTGCCTGTGGGACACCGCACTCACCGACTACAAGTCCACGAACACCCCCTTCGGCCGGGACATCGTTCGGGAGTTCGTCGACGCCGTCCGTGCCGAGGGGCTGCGGGTCGGTTTCTACCACTCGCTCATCGACTGGCACCACCCGGACTTCACCGTCGACGGCGTGCACCCCCGGCGCGACGACTCGGCGGAGGAGATCGAGGCGTTCAACGAGGGCCGCGACATGTCCCGCTACCGCGAGTACCTCCACGGTCAGATCGAGGAGCTGCTCACCGACTACGGGCAGATCGACTACCTGTTCTACGACTTCTCGTACCGGGACAACGACCACGAGGACATCTGGGGCGGCAAGGGTCGCGACGAGTGGGGCTCCGAGGAACTCATGGCGCTGACGAAGCGCCTGCAACCGGGCATCATCGTCAACGACCGGCTCGACATCCCCGGTGACCTGGTCACCCCGGAGCAGTACCAGCCCGACAAGCCGATGGAGGTCGGCGGGGTCCCGGTGCCGTGGGAGGCCTGCCAGACGTTGAACGGCTCGTGGGGTTACGACCGCGACAACCTCAACCTGAAGCCGGTCGACCTGCTCGTCCGCATGCTCGTCGACGGCGTCTCGAACAACGGGAACATGCTGCTCAACATCGGGCCGACCGGTCGCGGAGAGTTCGACGGGGTCTCCCGCCGGACGCTCGAGGGCATCGGGACGTGGATGCACCAGCACGCCCGCTCGGTGTACGGCGCCGGACCCGCGAAGTTCGTCGCCCCGCGGAACACCGTCTACACGCAGAGCGGGAACCGCCTGTACCTGCACCTGTTCGCCTGGCCGTTCGAGCACGTGCACCTGCCAGACCTGGCGGGCAAGGTGGCGTACGCGCAGCTGCTCAACGACGCGTCGGAGATCCACTTCCGCGAGATCCCGCCGGGCACCCGAGCGCAGAACACCGGGCTCGGCGGCCAGCCCGCCGGCACCCTCACCCTGACGCTGCCCATCGTGCGACCCGACGTCGCCGTCCCCGTCGTCGAGCTGTTCCTGCGCGACTGATGCAGCGGATCCTGACGCGGACGCGACTGCGGGCCGGGAACGAGGCGGCGTACGACACCGTGCACGCCTCGGTCCCGCCCGCGCTCGCGGCACGACTGCGCGAGGTCGGCGTGCACGACTGGACGATCTGGCGGGACGGGCTCGACCTGGTCCACCTGATCGAGGTCGAGGACCACCGCGCGATGCGCCGGGCGCTCGCCGACGACCCGGTCAACGCCGAGTGGCAGGAGACGATCAACCCGCTGCTCCAGGCGGCCGACGACTACTCGGGCGACGACGACGGGGTCCCGCGGGTCTGGTCGCTGGCGGACCAGGTGGACGGCGCGGACCAGGTGGCCCCGTGACGGACCTCGCCCTCCACCTGGAGCGTGGGCCGTTCTGGTTCGGTGGGGCCGGCATCGGCAACCTGCTCCGTCCGGTCTCCGACGACGACGCCCGCGACACGGTCGACGCCGCCTGGGACGCCGGGGTGCGCGGGTTCGACACCGCTCCGCACTACGGCCTCGGATTGTCCGAACGACGGCTCGGGGTGGCGCTCGCCGGACGCCCCCGGCAGGAGTTCCTCGTGTCGACGAAGGTCGGGCGGGTGCTCGTGCCGGGGCGCGGCGACGGCGACGACCTGGCGTCCGGGGGCTTTGCGGTGCCGGACGACACCGTGCGGCAGTGGGACCCGTCGCCCTCGGGCGTGCGGCGCTCGCTCGACGACTCGCTCGGCCGGCTCGGGCTCGACCACGTCGACGTCGCCTACCTGCACGACCCGGACGTCTACTCGCTCACCGACGGCCTGACCCAGGCGCTGCCGACCCTCGCCGAGCTCCGCGACGAGGGCGTCGTGCGGGCGGTCGGCGTCGGGTCGAACTCCGTCGAGGCGCTGTCGGCGGCCGTCGACACCGGGCTCTGCGACGTCGTCATGCTCGCCGGCCGGTACACGCTGCTCGAGCAACCGGCGGCGGCGCTCGTCGACCGGTGCGCGGCGCTGGGCGTCGCGGTCGTCGCGGTCGGCGTCTACAACTCGGGGCTGCTCGGGCAGGAGCGCCCCGCGGCCGGCGTGACCTACGACTACGCCGAGGCGCCCGCGCGGTTGCTCGCGCGGGCGAACGCCATCGCCGACGTGTGCGACCGCCACGGGGTCACCCTGCCCGAGGCCGCGCTGGCGTTCCCACGGCGGGCCCCGGCGGTCGCCGCGATCGCCCTCGGCGTGCAGTCCGCCGACCAGGTGCGCTCGAACGTCGCCCGGGCCGCCGTCGTCGTGCCCGAGGCGCTCTGGGACGGCCTGCGTGCTGCGGGCCTGCTCGACACCTGACCCACGCACGACGAAGGCACCCCGCCCACGCGGTTGCGCGGTTCGGGGTGCCTTTCGTCGTGCGCCGGTCAGACCGGCAGTGTGGTGCCTAGCGGCGCGAACCGCGGCCGGCGACGCGCGTGTAGATGAACAGCACGATGACGGCACCGATGATCGAGCCGATGATGCCGGCCGGCTGGAAGAAGCCGTCGTTCCCATCGTGGTTGAAGATCAGGTAGCCGAGGAATCCGCCGACGAACGAGCCGACGATGCCCAGGACGATCGTCATGAGGATGCCGATGTTCTGCTTGCCGGGGATGATGAGCCGGGCGAGAGCGCCGGCGATGAGTCCGATGATGATCAAGCTGATGATGAGACCGAGCACGGTGTCCTCCTCGTGGGTGCGGTTGCCGCGGCATGGTTGCCGGAGTCAGGGCCGAGGACTGACACAACTCCGAGGTTCCTGGGAGGATTGTCGGGTTCAGTCCAGGGAGCGCCGCAACCAGCGCTCGACCCCTTCGACGTGGGACACGACGAGGGCCTGCACGAGCTGCGGGTCGCGGCGTCGGATGGCGTCGACGATGGCCGCGTGCTCGTCGAGGGTCCGCTGCACCGAGCCGTTCTGGGTCAGCCCCCGCCACACCCGCACCCGCACCGTCTTGCTCGACAGGGCGTCGAGCAGTCCGGACAGGTACTGGTTGCCGCCGATGCCCGCGATGGTCGAGTGGAACAACAGGTCGTGGGCGACGAGGTCCTCGACGCCGGTGTCGTCGGTGACGGACTGCATCAGGGTCGCGAGTTCGTCGATCTGCTGTTCCGTGGCACGGGCGGTCGCCAGGACGGCGGACGCCGGTTCCAGGATGCGTCGCACCTCGAGCAGGTCGACGAGCGACCGGTCGTGGTGCATGTCGACGACGAACGACACCGCCTCGAGCAGGACGCCCGGTTCGAGGGACGTCACGTACGTGCCGTCGCCGCGTCGGACGTCGAGCACGCGGATGAGCTCGAGCGCCTTCACCGCTTCACGCAGGCTGTTCCGCGACAGGCCGAGTGACTCGCTCAGCTCCTTCTCGGGCGGGAGGCGCTGGCCGGGTTGGAGCTCGCCGCTCACGATCATCTGCTGGATGCGTGCGATCGCATCGTCGGTCAACGACGCCACGTCACCACCTCCTGTGGACCCGGCCGCCTGTGCGACGGGACGTCCCGACGATACCCGGGACGGGCCTCCAGGCCGTGCGGCGGAGCCGTGGCGCGATCACGCCGGCCGCAGCCGGAGCGCCTGCATCCCGCCGTCGACCGCCAGCTCGACGCCCGTCGTCGACCGGGCGAGCGGGCTCGTCAGGTAGGCGACCGCCTCGGCCACCTCGGCTGCCTGCACCAGTCGGCCGTGCGGCTGGCGTGCCTCGAGCGCGGCGCGTTCGGCTGCCGGGTCGTCCGCGGTCGACAGGAGCCGTGCGATCCACGGGGTGTCGGCGGTGCCCGGGTTGACGGCGTTGACGCGGATGCCCTCGCGGACGTGGTCGGCTGCCATCGCGCGGGTGAGTGCGGAGATCGCCCCCTTCGTGGCCGAGTACAGCGCACGCTGGGGGAGTCCGGCGGTGGCCGCGACGGAGCACGTGTTGACGATGCTCGCGCTGTCGGAGGCCCGGAGGTGGGGGAGTGCGGCGCGGGACAGGCGAACGGCACCGAGCACGTTGACCTCGTACACGCGGCGCCACTCGTCGTCGGTGTTGTCCTCGACGCTCCCCTGAGCGCCGATGCCGGCGTTGTTCACGAGCACGTCGAGACCGCCGAGCTGGTCGACGGCCGACGCGACGGCGGCACGGACGGACTCGTCGGACGACACGTCGCAGGTGACGGAGACGAGTCCCTCGGCGGTGGACGGCTGCAGGTCGAGCACGGCGACCGCTGCGCCGCGCTCCCGCAGGGCTGCCGCGATGGCCGCGCCGATGCCGGAGGCGCCGCCGGTGACGATCGCGCGGAGACCCGCGTGGCTGCCGGGCGTCCCGGTGGTGCCGGTGGTGCCGGTCTGGTCGGTGGTGTCGGTCATCAGGCTGCTCCTACGGTCTGGCGCTGCGAGCCGAGCCCGTCGGCGGTGAGTTCGACCACGTCGCCGGGCTGCAGGTACGGCGCGTGTCCTGCGAGGGCGACCCCGGCGGGGGTGCCCGTGCTGATGACGTCGCCCGGGTACAGCACCATGAACTGCGACAGGTACCGGACGATCTCGACGGGTCGGAAGATCATGTCGGCGGTGGTGCCGTCCTGCCGCACCTCGCCGTTGACGGTGAGCCGGAGCGCGAGCGCCGCCGGGTCGACCTGGTCGGGGGTGACCAGCCACGGGCCGAGCGGGTTGAACGTCTCGCAGGACTTCCCCTTGTCCCACTGCCCGCCGCGCTCGAGCTGGAAGGCGCGTTCGGAGACGTCGTTCGCGATGGCGTAGCCCGCGATGCAGGCGCTCGCCGCCTCGTCGGAGTCGCAGTACCGGGCGGTGGCGCCGATGACGACGGCGAGTTCGATCTCCCAGTCGGTCTTCTCGCTGCCGCGGGGGATCAGGACCTGGTCGTCCGGGCCGATCACCGTCATCGGGTCCTTCATGAACACGATCGGCTCGGTCGGGATCTCGGCGCCGGTCTCGGCGGCATGGTCGCGGTAGTTCAGGCCGATGCAGACGACCTTGCCGGGGCGGGCCACCGGTGCGCCGCGACGCAGGCCCTCTGCGTCGGGCAGCACCCGGACGTCGCCGGCGTCGCGCGCGTGCCGGACGCGGGCGACCGGGTCCGCTGCCAGGAAGGCGCCGCTGATGTCGGTCGTGATCGGGCGGAGGTCGAGGACCTCGCCGTCGGTGTCGACCGCGACGGGGATCTCGTCGCCCGCGGGGCCGAGTCGTGCGAACTGCATCGTTCCTCGCTCTCCGGCTGCACCGGCGCAACCAGAGACATCCTATGTCTGGTCCGAGGTGTCGACAAGGTTCCGGGTGCTGAGGGTCCTGTCATGCAGGTAGGTGCGCTCCGCCGTGCCGCCGAGGACCGCCTGGCGGTCGTCCGGGCTCAGGTCGGCCAGCGCCTCGGTGGTGCGTCGGGCCACGTCGTCGTAGGTCGTGGCGAGTGTCGAGACGGGCCAGTCCGACCCGAACATCGACCGCGCCGGGCCGAACCGCTCGACCACGGCGCGGACGTACCGGTCGACCGGCTGCCGTCGCCACTCCGGGCCGGCCTCGGTGAACAGGCCGGACACCTTGCAGGCGACGTTGGGGCGTGCGGCGAAGTCGTCCATCCGGCTCGGCCACCCGGGGCCCCCGCCCGCGATGTCGGGCTTGCCGGCGTGGTCGAGGACGAACGAGGCCTCGGGCACGGCGTCGACCAGTGTCAGCGCTGCGCGGTGCTCCCGTGCGCGGACGAGCAGGTCGAACACCAGGCCGGCGGCGGCGAGGGCGCGGACGCCTCGGACGACCTCGGGCCGGGCGAGCCAGTCAGGGTCCGGTTCGTCTTGCGCCTGGTGCCGGATGCCGACCAGGCGGTTCCCGTCCACGGGGGTGCGACCGGGTCGTGCGACGAGGGCGGCGAGGGCGGCGATCCGGTCGGCGACGTCCGGGGCGGTCAGGTCCACCCAGCCGACGACCCCGGCGACCGGCTCGGGCTGCTCGAGGAGCCAGGCGGTCTCGCCGGGGTCGTGCACGGCCTGCACGACGATCGTCCGGGTGACGTCGGTGCTCCGGGCGGCGGCGCGCAGGTCGTCCACGTCGAACCGTCGGCGGATCGGGGCGACCGAGTCGTCCATCCAGGGGTACGGCCGGTCGGCGGGATCCCAGAGGTGGTGGTGAGCGTCGATGATCACGCGCTCATGATGCCTGATTCATCCGATGTTCACCCGCGCGTTGCCGGTGCGGCTCAGACGACGCCGGAGGCCTCGAGCTCGGCGCGCAGCTCGGCGTCGGACGGCTCGACGAAGTGCTTGCCGTTCGGCAGCACCACGACGGGGATGTTCTTCCGGCCGCTGATCGCCTCGGCACGGTCCGCCGCGGACAGGTCCTGCTCCACGTCGACGTACTCGTAGTCCACGCCGAGGGTGTCGAGCAGCGCCTTGGACCGACGGCAGTCGCGGCACCAGTCGGCGCCGAACATGGTCACGCGGTCGGGGGCAGTCGTCGCATCGCTCATGTGCAGAGAGTACGTCGGAGCGCCACCGGGCATTCCCGGAGCCCGCGTCGCAGGGCGACAGGACCGCAGGCCTCCGCAGCAGGCGCGTGCCCGGCCTCGCCCTACGATTGGCACATGCCGCCAGCACCCGACCCCGCGACGCTGGCCTGGGCCTCGGCGGCCGTCCGGCGGTTCGCCGCTGCGACCAACCTGCTCGTCGCCGCCCGCCGGTTCCGCATCGTCGGCGGGGACCCCCGGGACGCCGCGGCGCTCCGGCACCTGCTGACCGCACTCGGCGCGCGCGAGGCCGACGAGCAGCAGCAGTCGAACCCGCAGCAGCCGTCCGACCTGGTCGACCAGCTCTGGTGTCTCGGCACACCCGAGGAATCGACGCCCGCCGTCGAGCAGGCAGCCGACCGCCCACGCGGCGCCACCCTGGTCGTCATCGACGCCGGTCGGTACCTGCCCGCCGTCGACGAGGACGCCTTCGGTCCCGTCGCACCCGCCCGCCCCGGCGTCCTCGCCGTTCCGATGCTCTCCGACGACGTCTTCCTCGTCTCCACCGGCCGCGACCCCGAGCACGACCCCGCAGCCGAGGCCCGCCTGCGATGGGCCCGGCGGTCGATGCCGGTCGCCCGGTCGGTCGCCGCCGAACTCCGCGACGGCGGACTCCTGCGCGGCACACGCATCGGCGTCGCGATGTTCCTCGAACCCAAGACGGCGGTGCTGAGCCTGCTGCTCCGCGATGCCGGTGCCGAGGTCGTCGTCTACGCCCACGCCGACGAGACCGACGACGCCGTCGCTGACGCACTGCGGTCCGCCGGCCTGACGGTGTTCGCGAGCAGCACCGCGACACTCGCCGAACAGAAGCGGCTGGCCCTCGCGATGCTCGACACGGCGCCGCACATCCTGCTCGACGACGGGGCACACGTCATCCGGCTCGCCCACCAGGAGCGCCCCGACCTGCTGCCGACGATGCTCGGCGCCGCCGAGGAGACCACGAGCGGCCTGCGACCCCTGCGTGTGCTGGCGGCGCGCGGCGAGCTCGGCATCCCCGTGATCGCGGTGAACGACGCCCGCACCAAGACGTTCTTCGACAACCGGTACGGCACCGGGCAGTCGACGGTGTTCGCGGTGCTCGACCTGGTCGACGGGCTCGCGTCCGGCGCACACCGATTGCAGGCTGGGCCCACGCCGCCGGTTCCGGCTCGACGCGCCAGCGGCGGGCTGGCCGTGCCGGTGGGGAGAGGCGCGGCGGCGGTCGCCGGGTTCGGGCACGTCGGCGAAGGGGTCGCCCTGGTGCTCGCCGCCCTCGGGTTCCGGGTGACGGTCGCCGAGACCGACCCGGTCCGCGCCCTGCAGGCCCGCTTCGCCGGGTACGCCGTGGCCCCGCTGGTCCAGGCGGTGCGTGACGCCGACCTCGTGATGAGCGCCACCGGGGTGCGGGACACCATCGACCTCGAGGTGCTCCGTGCTTGCGCGGACGGCGCGATCGTCGCCGTCGCCGGTGGGGTCGACCAAGAGATCGCGGTCGACGACGCCCTCGCCGCCGGGGTCGAACGGCGGCCCGTGGGGCCGAAGGCCGAGCGGTTCGTGTTCCCCGGCGTCGACGGCGGGCCGATCGTGCTCGACGACGGTGGCTGCATCAACATCACCGCGGCCGAGGGCAACCCGGTCGAGATCATGGACCTGTCCTTCGCCGTGCAGCTCGGCGCCGTCCGGATGCTCCTGGAACGCGGCGACGAGCTGGAGCGTGCCGTCGTGCCGATCGACCCCGCGGTCGACGACATCACCGCCCGCACGGCGCTCGCCGCCTTCGGAACGCACGTCGGGCCTCTCCCCACCGGCACGGCCGGGCTGCCGCTGGCGCGTCAGACCGGAACCGGCGGCGTGGGCCCAGGCCTTCCCCCTGAACACCCGGCGGACCGCGAGCCGGACGTCCGGACGCACCGTTTCGGAGACCCCACGTGAGCGCCCGACCGCACCCGGTCACGGTGCACTCGGCGCGCGTCGTCGTGCCGATGACCGCGCCGCCGATCGCGGACGGCGCGGTCGCCGTGCAGGACGGCCGCATCCTGCACGTCGGCGACCGGTCGTGGGTCATCGACCAGCTCACCGGTTCCGGCGCGACGTTCACCGAGCGGCAGTGGCGCGGTGCGCTCCTGCCCGGACTCGTGAACGCGCACTCGCATCTGCAGTACACCGGCATGGCCAGTGTCGGCCAGCGCCAGTACGGCGGATTCGAGGACTGGGCCGCAGCGTTCAACGTCGACTACGCCGAACCGCACGACTGGCGGGCCGAAGCCGCGGACGGTGCACGGGCGTCGATCCTGGCCGGCGTCACGAGCATCGCGGACATCGTCACCGACATCGAGGCCGCCACCGCGCTGCAGGACGCCGGGCTCGGCGGCATCGCGTACTGGGAGGTGATGGACTGGGAGAACGACGCCTGGCAGTCGCACGGTCGCGACCAGGTGCTCGACGAACTCGACCGGATCCCCACGACGCCCGGTGCGGGTCTGTCGCCACACGCGCCGTACTCGCTCGAGGTCGCCCCGCTGCTCGAGCTCCCCGACATCGTGCGGCAGCGCGGTCTGCGACTGCACCTGCACCTCGGCGAAGCGGCGTTCGAGGGGGAGCGCACCGCCCTCGGTCCGGTCCCCGGGCTCGACGGGGTCGACGGCGTCGGACACGGGAACGACTGGCACCTGGCGAACGTGCCGTCGTTCCGGGCGCTGCGAGCCCTGGGCTTCGGCGCGAGTGCCACCGCGTTCGTCGACCGGCTCGGGGTGCTCGGCCCGGACTGCCACATCGCCCACGGCGTCTACATGACCGCGGCCGACCGGGCCCTCCTGCGTGCCCGGGGCACCGCCGTCGCACTGTGCCCGCGGTCGAACGCCGTCATCGGCCTCGATCCGCCGCCCGTCGCCGACTACCTGCGCGAGGGCAGCCCGATCGCCATCGGCACCGACTCCCTGTCGTCGTCACCGTCCCTCGACCTGATGGCCGACGTCACCGCGCTGCACCGGATCGCCCGCGCCCAGGGCTACGGGCACCGGGACCTGCACGAGCGGCTGCTCGCGGCGGCGACCCTCGGTGGCGCGCACGCGATGGGGCTCGCCGTCGGGCCGGACCGCATCGGGCACCTCGCCGTCGGGGCGCGAGCCGACCTGGCGGTCTTCGACGTCGATGCCCGTACCGTGCCGGACGCGCTCGCCGAGCTCGTCGAGGACGGCGCCGGGCGGGCGGCCGCCACCGTGATCCGCGGGGTCGTCCGTGCCGCGGCGGGCGTCGTCACCGAACCGGCTTCCCCGCACATGGACATCCCCGCACCGCACCAGGAGGAACGATGACCGAGACCGCACCCCGCCCAGGGATGGCCGCACGCCGAACCGTCACCGGTGAGCTGATCGAGTGGCTCGACGTGCCGAAGCGCGCGATCGCCCTCGGCATGGAACCGCACCCCGAGGGCGGTTGGTACGTCCGCACCTGGACCTCGCCGGCGACGGTCACCACCCCCGCGGGGGAGCGTCCCGCCGCCACCCTGATCCACTTCCTGCTCCCCCCGGGCGAGGCCTCGGCCTGGCACCGGGTCACGAGCGACGAGATCTGGATGTGGCACGGTCCGGACACCGTCGACCTGCAGCTCGGCGGCGACGGTGACGTCCCCGAGCCCGGCGCGACGATCACGCTCGGCCCGGACGCCGGCCGCGACCGGGTGAACGACGCGCAGGCGTTCGTGCGCGGCGGCGTGTGGCAGCGGACGATCCCGGGCGACGGCGAGGTGCTGCTGAGCTGCCTGGTGTCGCCCGGCTTCTCGTTCGACGACTTCACCATGGCCGACGACGGGGACTCTGCCGCCGAGTAGCACCGCGACACCGTTTCGCGTTGGTATCCCACCGCGAAGTACACTTCGACCTGCCCCCACCCCCCCCTCGCACGAAGGCCCGACCGTGACCCGTCCCCTCCGCTTCACCCTCGCCGTCGCCACCGCCGCGGTCGCCGCCCTCGCCCTGTCGGCCTGCTCCGCCGGGGGGAGCAGCAACGCCGACGGCACCGTGACCGACGGCAAGCTCACGATCGCCACCGGTGACCCGGCGTACTCGCCTTGGGTCGAGGACAACAAGCCGCAGTCCGGCAAGGGCTTCGAGTCCGCCGTCGCGTACGCCGTCGCGAAGGAGATGGGCTACGGCAAGTCCGACGTCGTGTGGAAGCGCAGCACCTTCGACAGTGCCATCGCCCCGGGCCCGAAGGACTGGGACCTCAACGTCCAGCAGTTCTCGATCGACGCGAAGCGCAAGAAGGCCGTCGACATGTCGAGCGCGTACTACACGACGACGCAGGCCGTGGTCACGACGGAGAAGTCGAAGGCCGCCGACGACACCACGATCGCGGCGCTCAAGCAGGACGCCATCGGTGTCGCGACCGGCTCGACGAGCATCGCGAGCGTCAAGGACGTCCTCGGGGTCACCCCGCAGGTGTTCAACTCGAACGACGACGCCGTGCTCGCACTCAAGTCCGGCCAGATCGACGCCATCGTCACCGACCTGCCGACGGCGTTCTACATGTCCGGCGCGCAGCTCGACGACGGGACCGTGTCGGCGCAGTTCCCCGACGACGGCAAGGGCGACCAGTTCGGCTTCGTCCTGCCGAAGGACTCGGAGCTCACGAGCAAGGTCGACAAGGCCCTCAAGACCCTCGACGACGACGGCTCCCTGCACAAGCTGCAGACCAAGTGGCTGTCGTCCGAGACCGGCACCCCGGTCCTGAAGTAACCGCATGACGCTGCCAGCAGGCACCGGCACCCCGGTGGCCGCCCCCGCGCCGAGCCAGGTCGAGCTCGAGCGTCGGCTCTACCGTCGCCAGCGCGGCCGTCGTTCGGTCGTCGTGTCGGTCGTGTCCACCCTGGTCGTGCTCGCCGTCGTGTACTTCGGCGTCGTGAACACCCCCGGCTGGGCGGCGGTGCAGCAGTCGTTCTTCGACCCCGAGACCGCGATCGACACGTTCCCGGACATCCTGCTGGGCCTGTGGCTGAACGTCCGGATCCTGTTCTTCAGCGCCATCGGCGTCGCCGTGTTCGGCACCCTGCTCGCGGTCGTGCGGGGCCTGCGCAACCCGGTGTTCTTCCCGCTGCGGATGCTCGCGACCGGGTACACGGACCTGTTCCGCGGCCTGCCGCTCATCATCGTGCTCTACCTGGTCGGCTACGGCATCCCGGGGCTCGGGGTGTTCCCACGGCTGCCCGCCGAGGTCTGGGGCACGATCGCGATCACCCTGACCTACTCGTCGTACATCGCCGAGGTGCTCCGGGCCGGCATGGAGGCCGTGCACCCCTCGCAGCGCCTGGCCGCCCGGTCGCTCGGGCTCTCGCACGCCAAGACGCTGCGCCTCGTGGTGCTGCCGCAGGCGATCCGCAAGGTCACGCCGGCGCTCATGAACGACTTCGTGTCGATGCAGAAGGACGTCGGCCTGGTCTCGATCCTCGGCGCCGTCGACGCGGTCCGCTCCGCCCAGATCGCGCAGGCCGAGACCTACAACTTCACCCCCTACTTCGTCGCCGGGCTGCTGTTCGTGGTGATCAGCCTGCCGCTGATCCGCGTCACGGACGCG
Organism: Curtobacterium sp. MEB011; assembly: GCF_030209655.1. NCBI lineage: Bacteria > Bacillati > Actinomycetota > Actinomycetes > Micrococcales > Microbacteriaceae > Curtobacterium > Curtobacterium sp. MEB011. The sequence goes on from NZ_JARVRN010000010.1 coordinate 54,880, forward strand.
ATCGCGCGTCGGCAGCAGCGGCGTGAGCAGATCGGAGGGACCGTATGAGCGAGGCAGGCCTGGAGGCCCGTGGTGCGTCCGGTACGGACGCCGCGGTCCTCGAGCTGCGCGGGTTGCGCAAGGCCTTCGGCGAGCACGAGGTCCTGCGCGGGATCGACCTGACGGTGCACCGCCACCAGGTCATCTGTGTCATCGGGGCGTCCGGGTCGGGCAAGTCGACGCTGCTCAAGACGGTCAACCTGCTCGAGGGCATCGACGACGGCGAGATCCTGCTGCAGGGCACGGACATCGCCGACCCGCGCGTCGCCGTCGACGCCGTGCGGGCCCGCATCGGCGTGGTGTTCCAGCAGTTCAACCTGTTCCCGCACATGAGCGTGCTCGACAACGTCACGCTCGCTTCCCGTCAGGTGCACGGCATCGGACGGGCCCAGGCCGAGGAGACCGCGCGACGGTTGCTCGACCGGATCGGCCTCGCTTCGTTCGCCGACGCGTACCCCGACCGGCTGTCCGGCGGGCAGCAGCAGCGCGTCGCCATCGTCCGGGCCATCGCGTCCGACCCCGAGCTGCTGTTGCTCGACGAGGTCACGAGTGCGCTCGACCCCCAGCTCGTCGGCGAGGTGCTCGACCTGGTCACCGAGCTGAAGCGGCAGGGCTCGACGATCCTGATGACGACGCACGAGATGCACTTCGCGCGGAACGTCGCCGACCGGATCGTCTTCCTGCACCGCGGCGAGGTCGTCGAGCAGGGATCGCCCGCCGAGGTCCTCGACCACCCGCAGCACCCCGCGCTGGTCGAGTTCCTCGCCCGCGTGCACGCCTAGGGCGTCAGCAGCACCTTGCCGATCACCTCACCGTCGCGCACGCGGCGGTGGGCCTCCTCGACCTCGGCGAGCGGCAGTACCGAGTCGATGACCGGTCGGATGCTGCCGTCGGCGACGAAGGGCCAGACGTGCTCGCGGACGGCGGCGACGATCGCGGCCTTCTCGGCGAGCGGCCGGGCGCGCAGGGTCGTGCCGCTGATCGACGCGCGCTTGCGCATCAGCACCCCGAAGTCGAGCTCGGCGGTGCGGCCGCTGCCCGCGGCGATCACCGCGATGTGCCCGTTCGGGGCGAGGGCCTGCAGGTTCCGGTCCAGGTAGGACGGGCCGACGACGTCGAGCACCACGTCGACACCGACCCCGTCGGTGAACGCCAGGACGCGCTCCACGAAGTCCTCGGTGCGGTGGTCGACGACCAGGTCGGCACCGAGGTCCCGGGACGCGGCGACCTTGCGCTCCCCACCGCTCGTCGCGATGACCGTCGCACCGAGGGCCTTCGCCCACAGCACCGCGTGCGACCCCATGCCGCCCGTGCCACCGTGCACCAGGAGCGTCTGCCCGGGTCGGAGCCCGGCGAGCATGCCGATGTTCGAGTAGACCGTGCAGGCGGCTTCGGGCAGACCGGCGGCCTCGACCAGGTCGACCCCGTCGGGGACCGGCAGTACCTGGGTGACCGGGGCGACGACGAGCGACGCGTACCCGCCGCCGGAGAGCAGTGCGCACACCCGGTCGCCCACCGCGACGGTCGTGACCCCGGTGCCGACGGCCCGGACCGTGCCGGAGACCTCGAGCCCGAGGACGTCCGAGGCCCCGGGCGGCGGCGGGTAGTTCCCGGCGCGCTGCTGCAGGTCCGCGTTGTTGACGCCGGCGGCGGCGACCTCGATCAGGACCTCGTCGGTGCCGGGTCGGGGGTCGGGCAGGTCGGTGACGGACATGGAAGCGTCGTCGAACGTGATGGCGTGCATGCCCTCGACGGTACGCGCCCCGTCCCTCGTGCCGGCTGTCGGGGGCCGCGGCCGGCCGGACCCGGAGCGGATCTTCCCTGTACGCTCGATCATGGATCTGCACCTCATCCGGGGGAGTGCGGACGGATCGAGGGGGACCCTCCACCATGCCCAAGAAGCTCATCGCGCTGGCCACCGCCGGCCTCGCACTCACGCTGCTCGCCGGTTGCTCCACCGGGCCGTCCAAGGCCGAGCAGTGCACCCAGTTCGAGAAGACCGTCAAGTCCGCTGCCGAGGGCGTGCAGTCCGAGGCCGCGAACCTGCAGTCCGACCCGGACGCCGCCGTCACGAAGCTCAAGGAGCTCGACGCGAAGATCTCCGACGGCGTCGACGACCTGTCGGACGACGACCTGAAGGCCAAGGGCGACGCCTTCGAAGAGGCCTACGGCGACCTGGTCGACGACATCGAGGACATCGCCGAGGACCCGAAGTCGGCCGACGTCTCGGGCCTGACGAAGTCCAGCACCAAGGTGCAGGACGCCGGCAACGCGTTCCAGAAGGAGTGCAACTCCTGATGCGCCGCACCCTCACCGCGCTGGCCACGGCCGGCCTCGCACTCACGCTGCTCGCCGGTTGCTCCGGCGGTGACGGTGGCAACGGTGGCAACTCGTCCGGCGGTGACTCGGGGGCGTCCAGTGCGCCCTCGGCGTCGAAGACCGCCGCGGCGGCACCCGCGCAGAGCAAGCAGGAGGCCTGCTCCCTGCTCGAGAACGAACTCGCGTCGTTCCTCAAGGAGCAGGGGGCCAACACGGCTCCGTCCGACGTGAAGGCCCGCGGGGCGCTCATCGGCGAGTTCGTCCAGCGCATCGACTCGGCGCTGACGAAGGTCTCGAACGAGCAGGTGCACGACACGTTCGAGGAGTTCTCGGGCGCGGCCAAGCGCTACAGCTCGGCCATCGAGTCCGGTTCGGCAGAGGACTCGACCGAGGTCAAGAAGGCCCAGTCCGACGTGCAGAGCACGCTCGACCAGGTTTCGGCCGTCTGCCCCGCCAAGAGCTGACCGCCACCGCGCACCACACACGACGACGCCCCGCCCTCCTGCGAAGGAGCGGCGGGGCGTCGTGCATCCCAGGGGGACGGGTCAGGCGGCCGCGGCCTGCGACGCGTCGAGCCGTGCGACGTCCTCCGGTCGCAGCCGCACGGTCGGCGCGGTGATCGAGTTCAGGATCGACTGCGGGCGCGACGCCCCGGGGATCGGGACGACGACGTCGCTCTTCTGCAGCTCCCACGCCAGGGCGATGACCTGCGGGGTGACGCCACGGTCGCGGGCGATGTAGGCGAAGTCCTCGAACGCCGTGCCGAGGTCCGCCGCACTCCCGATGCCGCCGAGGGGGCTCCACGGCAGGAACGCGATGCCGAGCTCGTCGCACAGTTCGAGCTCCGGCTCGCTCGAGCGGAACTTCGGCGAGTACTGGTTCTGCACCGAGGCCAGGCGTCCGCCGAGCACCTCGTTCGCGGTGCGGATCTGGTCCGGGTCGGCGTTCGAGATGCCCGCCATCCGGATGACGCCCTCGTCGAGCAGCTCGGCGAGCGCCCCGATCGAGTCGGCGTAGGGCACCGCGGGGTCGGGACGGTGGAACTGGTACAGGCCGATCTGCTCGACGCCGAGCCGCTTCGCCGACGCCTTCGCCGCCTCCTTCAGGTACTCCGGGTGCCCGTTCTGGGTCCAGTTGCCGGCTTCGGGGCGCAGGTGTCCGCCCTTCGTCGCGATGAGCACGGCCGAGGTGTCGTCGTGGTACTCCCGGACGGCCCGCGCGATGAGCTCCTCGTTGTGCCCCACCTCGTCGTGGCCGCCGAGGTGGTAGGCGTCGGCGGTGTCGATGAGCGTGACACCGTTCTCGAGCGCTGCGTGGATCGTGGCGATGGACTGACGCTCGTCCGGTCGGCCCTCGATCGACATGGGCATCCCGCCCAGACCGATGGCACTGACGGACACGTCTCCGATGACTCGTTGCTTCATCGGCCCAGCATGCGCCGGGGGTGCGCCCGCACGCCCAGGTGGTCACGCCGTGACCGTGACCGACAGGCGGACGGGAGGCCCGTGGCGGCCCCGCCTTCGCGCCTCCAGGCCGGAACGGACACGCGTTCTCCGACAGGACACGCGTCGATCGACGCGTGTCCTGTCGGAAGGGTGGTGTCGGTCAGGCGCTGGCGGACACCGACGACGCGGCGGAACCGCTGTCGACGGCGTTCGCGAACACGACGCCGCCCCAGGCGATGACGACGATCGCGAGCACGAAGCCGATCGCGGCGATCCACCACGACGGCTTGCGGCGGATCCATGCGCCGATCGACAGCACGATCGTGGCGACCCCGATGACGAACGCGCCACCGACCGCGATGGCGGCGCCACCGAAGTACCCGCCGGGCGAGCACCCGGCCGAGGCGTCGCACGACGTCGTGGCCGAGGCGACCGCGATGATGCCGACGACCGCCGTGATCGCGGTCATCACGGCACCGAACACCAGGAGCAGGACCGTCGAGATCCGGTCGGCGAGCTTCGCCGGCGGGAACAACGTGGTGCCGCCGCGCTCCCACGCCGCGCGCTGCGCGTCCGTGGGGGCGGAGGAGGGCTGCTGCGGAGGGCCGGGGACGTTGGACCAGGTCATGCGTGCAGTCCTACCGCGCCTCGACCCCGAACGCCTGTGCGAGCCGCTGGATCTTCTGCGCCCGACCGAGTCGGGGCAGGTCGGAACCGTCGCGGATGACCCGGCCGCGGGCCTCGAAGTCGTCCAGGAAGTCCTGTGCCCAGGCGACGTCGGTCGGGGTGGGGGAGATGACCTCGTTGATGACGGGGAGCTGCTCGGTGTCCAGGCAGAGCTTGCCGGTGAGGCCGAGCGACACGGCGACCTGCGACTGCTCGCGGAGGATCGGGTGCGACGACCCGACCGTGGGGCCGTCGATCGGGCCGGGCAGGTCGCCGACGCGCGAGGCGACGACGAGCTTCGACCGCGGGTACGCCATCGCGAGGGTGTCGGCGCTCGTCCCGGTGTCGCGGCGGTAGTCGCCGGACCCGAAGGCCAGGCGGAACGCACCCTGCGCCTTGGCGATCGACACGGACTCCTCGATGCCGAGCGCCGACTCGACCAGGGCGATCACCGGCGTCTGGCCGCCGAGCCGGTGCCAGGTGTCGGTGACCTGGGCGGGGGACTCGGTCTTGGCGAGCATGACGCCCTGCAGCCCGGGCAGGCCACGGAGCTCCTCGACGTCGTCGGCCCAGAAGTCCGTCGTGACGTCGTTGATGCGCACCCAGGCCTCGCCACCGCCGGCCAGCCAGGCGGCGACGCCCTGCCGTGCCGAGGGCTTCGCGGCGGGGTCGACGGCGTCCTCGATGTCCAGGATGATCTGGTCGGCGCGGGACCGCTGGGACTTGTCGAACCGATCGGTCGCGGTGCCGGAGACCAGCAGCCACGAGCGTGAGATCTCGGCGGGGACCGATCGACGCCGGTTCGGCGTGGGGGCGGACGGAGCGGTGCGGTCGTCGATGGCCATGCCCCGTTGGTACCACACCAGAGGGGACGAACGCCTCGCTCGGACGCGTGCCGCGTCGATGCGGAAACCCCGAAACCTCGGTTCATTGCCAGAGAGGCCGTCCGGTTCCGCCTACAGTGTCGGATGTGTGGCGAGCGGACAGGGTGACCGACGGTGAGGACGACGTGAACGACGACGTCCCCGTCGAGGGTGCCCGCGCGCGCTCCGACGACGATCGAGACGAGCAGCAGGACGTGGACCAGGAACGGACCGACGACGAGCCGGACCGCATGCTCCGCCCGGAGCTGCAGATGACGAGCCCGCAGGCGATCAGCCTGGGCGACCCGCGGTTGCAGGCGGGCAACGCGGCGGAACCGACGTGGGACGGCTGGCGCACCCAGCTGACCGGGGTCGGTGGCACCAGCCCGCTCACGCACTTCAGCGACCACCCGCGCGCCCGCATCGAGCTGTCGACCACCCACCCCGGTGGTCTCGCGCAGTTCATCACCGGCAAGACGACCCTGCTGTCCAGCCTGATCCGCGACGAGGTGGCGCTCCGTGCCGCCCGCGTGGCCGCCGGACACGTCGAGGCGAAGGGCACCGAGCTCGCCACCGTGCGCGGCATCGACGCCGTGAAGCTCGGCATCGGCATGGCCGACTGGAAGCACGGCGACGAGCAGTTCCGCGGCCCCGTGCTCCTGCGACCGCTGGCGATCCGTCGGCACGGACGCGACTTCGAGGTGCGACTGCTCGGCGAGCCGGTGCTCAACCCGGGCCTCGCCGACGCCCTCCACGAGCAGTTCGGGGTGATCCTCGACGCGCAGTCCTTCGTGGCCCTCGCACAGCAGGACGGCTCGTTCACACCGAACCCCGTCATCGACCGGCTGCGTGGGCTGACCGCGCACATCCCGGGCTTCTCGGTGCACGCCCGACTCGTGGTGTCCGCCTTCGCCGAGGTCGCGACCGGCATGGTCGAGGACACCGGCGACCTGTCGCACCCCGTGCTGGACGCCCTGGCAGGCAACCCGAGCGCGAAGTGGCAGGTCGAGCAGTCCTACCACCCCGTCGAGCAGACCCCGTCGGACGAGCGCAGCCCCGAGACCGACACGCTGCTGCTCGACGCCGACGACGAGCAGGAGAACGTGATCGCCCAGATCACGGCCGGCAACTCCATCGTCGTGAAGACCCTGCCGGGCACCGGTGGCACCCAGACCATCGTGAACGCCCTGGGCGGCCTGGTCGCGGCGAACAAGCGCGTCCTCGTCGTGAGCCCGCGCCGCGCCACCCTGCGGGGCATCGCCGCACGCTTCGGCGAGGTCCAGCTGCCCGGGGTCGCCGTCACGCCGTCGACCCTGCGCCGCGACGTCGTCCGTGCCATCGCCCGCAACGAGAAGGCCGCGCGGCCGAACCTCCGCGAGGTCGACGACGCCCTGGTCCGCCTGCGCAAGGTGCTGAAGGACTACCGCGGCTCGCTCACCCGCAAGGACCCCGACTTCGGCGTCTCGGTGCTCGACTGCCTGGTGGAGCTGTCGCGCCTGTCGCTGCTGCCCGTCGCCCCGTCGACGACCGCTCGGCTGTCGAAGCAGTCCGTGGCCTCGATGGTCGACGGCCGGTCGCGCGTCGCCGAGACCATGGTCAGCGCCGCGAACCTCGGCGAGTTCCGCTACGGCCCCGACGACTCGCCCTGGTACGGCGCGAAGTTCTCCTCGAGCGACGGGGCGCAGCGTGCGCACCGCATCGCGAAGGACCTGGACGCCGACGGCCTGCCGACCCTGCTCCGCCGTGCCCACGACCTGGTGAGCACGACGCACATGCGCCAGTTCACGACGATCAACGAGCTCGGCATCTACCTGCGCCTGCTCACCGAGATCCGCGACACGCTCGACCGCTTCCTGCCGGTGGTGTTCGACCGCTCGGTGTCCGAGCTCGTGGCCGCCACCGCCCCCCGCGGCGAGGGCGCCCCGATGTCGTCCACGAACCGTCGGCGGCTGAAGAAGCTCGCGCGTGAGTACGTCCGACCGGGCGTGCACGTGTCCGACCTGCACGAGGCACTGACCCGCGTCCAGCAGCAGCGCGTGCTCTGGCAGCGCTACGTCGCCGCCGGCGTGAACCCCGAGGTGCCGACCGGCATCGCCGACGTGCAGGTGCTGTTCTCGAACGTCGCCGAGGACCTCGCGCGTCTCGACGAGCCGCTGGGCCGCACCGAGCGCGACCGCCAGCTCGCGAACACCCCGGTCGACCAGCTCGTCCCGACCATCGCCGAGCTCGCCGCCGAGTCCGACGTCCTGCACAACCTGCAGGAGCGCACCGAGCTCATGCAGACCCTGCGTGACCTGCAGCTCGAACCGCTCATCACCGACCTGGCGAACCGGCACGTGCCGGACGTGCAGGTGCCGGCCGAGCTCGAGCTCGCCTGGTGGCAGTCCGCCCTCGAGACCATGCTCGAGTCCGACCGGGCCCTGCTCGGCGCGAACACCGACATGCTCGACCGGGTCGAGGCCGACTTCCGCCTGGTGGACGACGCCCACGCGGCCGGGGTCTCCCAGGGCCTGGCGTGGCAGCTCGCCGAGAACTGGAAGGTCGGTCTCGTCGACTGGCCCGAAGAAGCGACGGCGCTCAAGACGCAGCTGCGTGACGGCGCGATCACCTCGCGCCTGCTGCAGGACTCCGCACCGCACCTGTCCCGGTCGATCGCCCCCGTCTGGCTCGCGAGCCCGTACGAGGTGCCGCAGATCGCCGACACGATGCCGTTCGACACCGTGATCCTGGTCGACGCCGGTGCCGTGACGATCGCCGAGACCGTCGGTGCCGTCCGTCGTGCCCGCCAGACCGTCGTGTTCGGTGACCCCGTCACCCAGACACCGTCGCCGTTCCGCATCGCCGTGGACCCCGAGCACCGGGCGCTGCAGGTCGACGAGGGCACGCTCGACGCGTTCCACGCGGACTCCGCACTCGCGAAGCTCTCCACCCTGCTGCCCACCCTGTCGCTGTCGCGGTCGTACCGCGCCGGCGGCGAGGACCTGGCCGAGCTCGTGAACCGTCGCTTCTACGGCGGCAAGATCGAGTCCCTGCCGTGGGCCGGCTCGTTCCTGGGCCACGGCTCGATCGCGCTCGACTACGTCAGCGACGGCAAAGCCGTCCCCGACCCCGAGTCCGGTGCCGTCGAGAGCGTCGACGCCGAGGTGGACCGCGTGGTCCGGCTCGTCATCGACCACGCCCGCACCCGCCCGACCGAGTCGCTCATGGTCATCACCGCGTCGGCGAAGCACGCCGTGCGGGTCGAGCAGGCCGTGCTGACCGCCGCCCAGGGCCACAAGGACCTGACCGAGTTCGTCATCGGCGACCGCGCCGAACCGTTCATCGTGGCGACGCTCGAGCAGTCGGTGGCGCAGAGCCGCGACCGTGTCGTGTTCTCCATCGGCTACGGCCGCACCCCGCACGGCCGCGTGCTGCGCGACTTCGGTCCGCTCGGCAAGCCCGGCGGCGAGCGGCTGCTCGCGGTCGCGATGACCCGTGCCCGTCGCTCGATGGTCATCGTCACGTGCTTCCAGCCGTCCGACATCGAGGCCGAGCGCATGGGCCACGGCACCATCGCCCTCGCGGAGATCCTGGCCGAGGTGCGCGCCCGCACGACCGCCGAGTACGTGCCGGACGACTCCGACCCGTTGCTCGTCGACCTGGCCCGTCGCCTCGAGATGCGCGGCATCCCGGTCGCGCTCGGCCACCGTGGCAAGCTCGGTCTCGTCGCCGCGCACGGCGGGGTGTGCGTCACCATCGAGACCGACGCGTCGCTCGTCAAGGGATCGCTGCGCGAGTCCCTGCGCCTGCGCCCCGAGGTGCTCCGTCGTCTCGGCTGGCACTACGTGCGCGTGCACGCGTTCCAGCTGTTCTCCGACCCGGACCGCGTTGCCGACACCGTCGCGTCCGTGCTCGGGGTCGACCGCGGTGCCACGCAGGAGATCTCGATCCCACCGATCCCCGCCCGCCGGTGAGCACGCAGGACCTCGATCCCAGCGTGTCCACGGTCGGCCCCGCCCGCCGATGAGCCGCCGGGCCTCGCGGCCCGCCGGTCCGGTGACGCCGGAGACGGACCAGCTGGTGGGCACGTGGACGCGGGCCGACGACGTGTCGTCAGCCGCGCCTCCCGGATCAGCGGTTCCGCAACCTGACACGGACGACCCGTCGGGAGGCCCGGTGCGGCGCCGCAGGCGCGTCACCACCCAGCCGGTGGCGGGCTACGCCCCGGCGCCGCCGCCGGAACCGGCGCGACACCGCGACGGTGAGAACGACGACCAGCTCCGGCGCGACGTCCCGCCGCACTGGTAACCGGTACCCTGGCCCGTGATGACTGACACCGCGCGGCAGCGCCCCGACTGGCAGACCTGGCCGAACCTGATCACGCTGTTCCGCCTCGTGCTGATCCCGGTGTTCATCGGCCTCGTCGTCGCCGGCCACCCGGGGTGGGCGCTCGTCGCCCTCGTCGTGATCGGCGTGAGCGACTGGGCGGACGGCTTCATCGCCCGGAAGTTCGACCAGGGCTCGAAGCTCGGCAAGGCGATCGACCCCGTCGCCGACCGTCTGGCGATCATCGCGATCGTGCTGTCCCTGGTGCTCGTCGGCCTGCTGCCCTGGTGGGTGGTGGCCGTCGTTGTGCTCGTCGACCTGGTGCTCGTCGTCCTGTCGAGCGTGCTGTTCCACGGCAACCCGGACCTCGACGTCACGTGGACGGGCAAGATCCGCTCGGCACTGCTGTTCGTCGGGCTGCCGGTGCTGCTGTTCTCCGCGGTGCACACCGTCGACGAGAACGCGCCGTGGGTCCGGGTCGTGGCCCTGGTCTTCGTCTACCTCGGCACCGCGGGGCACGTCCTCGCCGGCGCCCAGTACGCCGTCGCGATGTTCGCGAAGCGCCGGGCTGTCTCCGCCGCCTGACGCCCCCCAGCGCAAAACACCGGTGTTCACGCTGCGCACCGCGGTTTGCGGGTGTGCAGAGCGGGAACACCGGTGTCTTGTGGGTCCGAGCGCGGTCGTGCGCCGGGGCTAGAGCTTCGTCGAGCCGCCGATGCCGGGCCCCTCGGGAGCGTTCGACGGCGCGATGTGCGCCCCCGTGCTCGCGGCGCCACCGTTCTGCGGGCGGAGCAGATCGCGGATCTCGAGCAGCACTTCGACGTCGGTCGGGGGCACGTCCTGCGGGGTCTGCTCCTCGTCGTTCTTGACGCGCTCGAACGCCACCTTCTTCAGGTGGTTCACGGGTACGACGAGCGCGAAGTACACGACCGCGGCGACGATGACGAAGTTGATGACCGCGCCGATGATCGCGCCGAAGTAGAGCGTTGCGCCTTCGCCGGAGACCGTGGGGATCTTGACCTTCAAGGCTTGGTCGAGGCTCGAGGCGTTGAACACCGCACCGATGAGCGGGTTGATCAGGGCGCTGACGATCGTGCTGACGATCGCGGTGAACGCCGCACCGATGACGACTGCCACGGCCAGGTCGATGACGTTGCCGCGGAGCAGGAACTCCTTGAAGCCCTTCATGCGAGGGTCTCCTTCCGGGTCGAGGACGGCCGCCGAGTGGCGACGCGCCCAATGTATCCGGAGAGCGCAGACCGCGTCAGGACGCGGCGGACTTCGAGCTGCTCGGCTTCGACTCGGGCTTCTTCGCCGGCTCGGACTTCTTCGGCTCCGACTTCGCCGGGGCGCTCGACGACCCCTCGGCCTTCGGCGCCGGGCGGGAGTCGGTGCGGTAGAAGCCACCGCCGTTGAAGGTCACGCCGACGGGGGAGAACACCTTGCGCAGGACGCCGCCGCAGACCGGGCACTCCGTCAGGGTGGCGTCGGAGAACGACTGCTTGATGTCGAACGCGTTGTCGCACTCGGTGCAGCGGTACGAGTAGGTGGGCACATCAGCTCCGGAACGTGATGATGCGTGACGGCGTGATGATGCCGTCGACGGGTTCGTCGTGGGGTTCGCGCGGGACCTCGTCGAGGTACTCCGCGTCGAAGATCACAGCATAGACGGGCGGGCGGTTCGCCATGGACCCGAGGGTCTTGTCGTAGTAGCCGCGCCCCCAGCCCATGCGGACCCCGTCGTGCCCCACCGCCGCCGCGGGGGCGAGGATGGCGTCGACGTCATTGATCGCGAGCGGTGACAGGACCTCACCGACGACCTCGGGCAGGCCGAGCAGGCTCTCGGTCTCGCTCTCACCGTCGCCCACGGCCCAGTCGAGCAGGCCGTCCTCGCGGGTGACGGGCAGCAGCACGCGGATGCCCTGCTCGAAGGCCCAGTTCAGGAACGGCCGGACGTTCGGCTCGTCCGGCGCGGACAGGTACAGGGCGATGGACGTCACCTGGCGCTCCTCGACGAAGCGCTGCAGGGTCGCGGTCAGGGTCTCGGTGTCCGCGTCGCGTTCGGTCGTGGTCCGGGTGCGCCGCCGCTGCCGGAGTTCGGCTCGCAGGGCGCGCTTCTCGTTCCCGAGATCGGCGATCATGCCGAGGAGTCTACCGAGGGGTGTCGTTGCGGCTTCCCGCCGGGAACGCGCGCACTCCCGTGTCCCCCGGAGCGACGACATGCCCTCGAAAGGGGGATCGGATACGGTCTGACCATGGGCTTCCAGATTTCGAAGGCGGTGATCCCGGCCGCAGGGCTGGGTACCCGCTTCCTCCCCGCGACCAAGGCGATGCCGAAGGAGATGCTCCCCGTCGTCGACAAGCCGGCCATCCAGTACGTGGTGGAAGAGGCTGTCGGTGCCGGGCTGACCGACGTGCTGATGATCACCGGGCGCAACAAGAACGCGCTCGAGAACCACTTCGACCACGTGTCGGAGCTCGAGGAGACCCTCCGCAAGAAGGGCGACCACGAGAAGCTGCAGAAGGTGAACCAGTCGACGGACCTCGCCGACATGCACTACGTGCGCCAGGGTGACCCGCTCGGCCTCGGCCACGCGGTGCTCCGCGCGAAGATGCACGTCGGCCGCGAGCCGTTCGCCGTGCTCCTCGGTGACGACATCATCGACGCCCGTGACCCGCTGCTCCAGCGCATGATCGAGGTCCAGGGCGAGAAGAACGCCACCATCGTGGCCCTGCTCGAGGTCCCCGAGTCGCAGACGCACCTGTACGGCATCGCCACGGTCGAGCCGACCGAGACCGACGACGTGGTGAAGATCACCGGCCTCGTCGAGAAGCCCCCGCAGGGCGAAGCGCCCTCGAACCTGGCCATCATCGGCCGCTACGTCATCCGTCCCGAGGTCTTCGACGTCCTCGAGAAGCAGGAGCCGGGCAAGGGCGGCGAGATCCAGCTCACCGACGCGCTCATGAAGATGGCGAGCGCGGAAGAGTGGACCGGCGGCGTGTACGGCGTCGTGTTCCGTGGACGCCGGTACGACACCGGTGACAAACTCGACTACATCAAGGCGATCGTGCAGCTCGCCTCGGACCGCGATGACCTCGGCCCCGACCTCAAGTCGTGGCTGAAGGAGTTCAACGCGGGCGAATAGTCGGCCATCCCGCTCGGGTCCGGTGATCACGGACCCGAGCGGGACACCCCGTCCCGCACCGGGGCGGGACCCCGGAGGAACCCAGCGATGACGACGATCCCGACCCTGTCCCACGGGCGGGTCACCATCCGCCCCCTCCGGCTCCGCGACACCCGCGACCTCGACGCGGCACTCGCGACGAACCGCTCGTGGCTCCGCACCTGGGAAGCCACGAACCCCTCCGGACACGTCTCCACCGACGTCCGTGGCAGCATCCGCGCGCTCCAGGCCAACGCCCGCGCGGGACTCGGTCTGCCGTTCGCGATGGAGCTCGACGGCCGCTTCGTCGGGCAGCTCAACGTCTCCGGCATCTCGTACGGCTCGCTCGCGAGCGCCTCGATCGGCTACTGGGTCGTCGAGGACGCCGCCGGCCACAACGTGACGCCGATCTCCGTCGCCCTCGCCGTCGACCACTGCTTCCGGTCGCTCGGCGTGCACCGGATCGAGATCTGCATCCGGCCGGAGAACGCCCCGAGCCTGCGGGTCGTCGAGAAGCTCGGCTTCCGGTACGAGGGGCTCCGTCGCCGGTACATCCACATCAACGGGGACTGGCGCGACCACTTCTGCTTCGCACTGGTGGCCGAAGAAGTCCGCGGTGGCGTCCTCGAGCGCTGGGTCCAGGGGCAGGTGCCCCCGGGCGTGGGGACCGTGCCGCTCGCCGCTCGCGACGAGGCCGCGATGCCGCTGGACACGACGCCGCGCATCTGACGCGCTGCACCTGACGGGCCCGGAGGCGCGGCGCACCTCCCACGGATTCCGCCCCGACACGCGCAACACGCGTCCGGCAATGACGGGGCCGGGGAACCGCCGCCCCTACCGTGTTCGCATGGCAGGAATCGGCTCGTGGGGTGGCGGCATCGTCCTGCTCGTCGCGGCCGTCCTCTGGCTCGTCTACCTGATGCCGTCGTGGGCCGCCCGTCGTCAGTACCTGGCCACCGAGCGGAACGCCATCCGGCTGCAGCAGACCCTCCGGATCCTCGCGCAGACCGCCGAGCTGCCGGACGAGGTCCGCATCGAGATGAACGCGAAGTCCCTGGCCCAGGCGCAGCGCGTCGCCCGGTCCGAAGAGGCCAAGCGCACCGCCATCGTCCGGGCCCACGAGGCCGCGCGGCAGCGTGAGATCACCCGCCGCCTCGCCGAGCAGGCCCCGGTGCTCGAGCGGGCATCCGCCGTGCCGGCCCTGACCGCGATGCGGATGCGCCGTTCCCGGCTCGGAGCGACCCTGTTCGGCACGCTCGGCATCGTCATCGCCCTCGTGGTCTTCATCGCATCGCCGTCGCTCTGGCTCGTCGGTGTCGCCGGCCTCGTCGCCGCCGGTGGGTCCGCAGCGGTCCTGGCCCAGCTGCACCAGGTGGCGACGGCGCGGAAGCAGCGTCTCGCGGCCGCCGAGACGGGCGCGACCCGCGCCTCCCGGCAGTCCACCGCGTGGACCGACCCGGCGCCGCCCCTGTCGACGGAACAGCCCGCTGTGCCCACGCAGGACCGCTCGTGGACCCCGAACCACGTGCCGAAGCCCCTCTACGTGGAGCGACCGGCCGCGCCGGCCGCGTCGCCCGAGTCGTCGGCCGAGCTCGCCGCCCGGTTGAAGGAGCGCGTCGCCGCGGCCAAGGCGGAAGCCGAGGCCGAAGCTGCGGCGATCCGTGCGGGCGAGTCCGACCCGTCGCTCGCCACCGTGTCCCGGATGCGTCCCGAGCTCGAAGAGGCGGCGGCGTCGCTGTCCGCGCACGACCAGGGGCGTCTCGCCGAGCGGCTCGGGCTCCGGGCCCCGGCCGCGTCCGCCGGCCTTGACCCCGGCGCTCCTGCTCCAGCCGCTCCTGCTCCCACCGACGAGCCTGCCGGGCCGCCGAGCAAGTGGGCCGGCATGGGCGTCCTCGACGACGATGCGTACCAGCAGGCCGACCTCGACGCGATCATGCGACGGCGCCGCGCGGTCTGACCCGCGGCACGCCCGACGGGCCACGCGCGATTTCGGCTGGGCCGAACGAGGGTGCTAGTGTGGTCGAGCACTTGGGGCTATGGCGCAGTTGGTAGCGCGTCTCGTTCGCAATGAGAAGGTCAGGGGTTCGAATCCCCTTAGCTCCACCACGTGGCAACCACGAGAACGGCCCGGAACCGACAGGTTCCGGGCCGTTCTGTCGTTGCTGCGCGCGTGCGGCGAGACCTTCCTCCACAGGCCGAGCAACGGGGATCGTTCGACACAGTTCACGCACCGGGGTGGTGTGTTGTCCAACGCATCGCCCTAGACTCCCGGTGCGCCGCACAGGCGTCGCCGGCCCACCGGGCCCGACCAGGGGGAGAGCATGTTCCGTATCAGTCGTCTCGTCGCGACCATCGCGACCACGGTGGTGGTGGCCGCCGGCATCGCGGTCGCCGGACCGTCCTCGGGTGCGTCCGCGGCGGTCACACCGCTGGGTGTCGACATCTCCTGGCCGCAGTGTGGCAGCCAGGTGCCGACCGACCAGGCGTTCGGCATCGTCGGGGTCAACGAGTCCCTCGGCAACACCACGAACCCGTGCCTCGCCGAACAGCTCGACTGGGCATCGAAGTCCGTCGGCGGTTCGGCCCAGCCGAAGACCCAGCTGTACGCGCTGTTCGCCAACCCGGGGCTCCAGGCCTCGGTCTGGCCGACGTCGAACAGCTACCAGGGCACGGTGCCCACCAACCCGTTCGGCACGTGCGTGACCAAGAGCGGCAAGAAGCAGCTCACCCTGGCCTGCTCGTTCATGTACGGCTACGCCCGCGGGTACGACGACGTCCAGAGCCGTGGGGTCCCGACCCCGTCCGCCTACCGCTGGTGGATCGACGTCGAGACGGGTCTGTCGTACCAGCGCGACACCGCGCAGAACCGTGCGGCGATGCAGGGCATGATCGTCGGGCTCAAGACCGCCGGCGTGAAGCGGATCGGCCTGTACTCGACCGGGTCACAGTGGAAGACCATCGCCGGCACCGTCAAGGCGAACAGCCCGCTGTACGGCCGCTCGAACTGGATCGCGCTCGGCAAGAGCACGGTGACGAAGGCGCGGAAGGCCTGCTCCGGCACGCCGCTTCCCGGCGGCACCATCGCCATGGTCCAGGTCGAGGTGCCCTACGGCTCCGGCACCATCGACCGCAACGTCTCCTGCACCTGATCGACCTGACCTGACCTGACCTGACCGACGGACGGGAGGCCCGGTGCCAGCTGGCACCGGGCCTCCCGTCCGTCCGAGGGTCGCGTCAGACCCGTCGCCACCGCCCGATCGTCAGCCCGCGATGCTCTCGGTCAGCACGCCGGACTGCGCGAAGGTGGTGTGGATCGCGTTCGCGGCCTGCTCGAAGGCGCGGTTGCCGCGCGAGACGCCGAGCGCGCCGCCCTTGATCGCGGACTTGCCGGATCCGCGCAGCAGTCGGGCGACGGTGCGGCCGTCCGGGGCGATCATGATCTGCACGTCCAGGCGGGTGTGGAACGTGCGGTCGTTCGCCATGCCGCCGATGAGCAGCGTCAGGCCGAGGCTGCCGCGGGTCGCGCGGAGCGCACCCTGTTCGGCGTCGTCGACGGTGTAGCCCTCGTGGGCGAGCGCGTCGCGCACCTGGGCACGGGCGGTCTCGGGGTCGGTGGCGACGAAGAAGTCGTGGCTCTCGGGCATGTGTGTGTTCCTTCCGAACGGGTCCGCTGGGACACGGAGGACGCTCGTCCCCGGAGATGATCATGCCGTGTCGGAACGACGGAGGTGTCGCTTACGCTGGTCGTGTCATGACTGCCTCGATGAACCGCCGCGCACTCCTGTCCCTCGCCGGCGTCGCCGGGATCGGTTTCGCCGTTGCGGCGTGCTCCTCCGGCAGCGACAAGGGCGGCGACGGCGGCAGCGGCCGGGGCAGCTCCGGCGGCGGGGGCGGGACGACGTCCACCCCCGCGACGAAGCCCGTCGCGAAGGCCCTCGCCCCGGCGCAGGTCCCGCTCGCCGGTGGCGTCACGGTCACCGTCACGGGGACCGGGCTCGCCGCGGTCAAGGGCGTCACCGTCGGTGGTGTCGCTGCGCGCGACGTCGAGGCGACCGCGTCGAAGGTGACCTTCACGGCCCCGCACCAGGCGATGTACACCGCCGGTGACGCCGACGTCGCGCTCTTCACGTCGGCGATCGAGCCGAGCCCGTCCGCCAACCAGTCCTCGGACGGCAACGGCAGCGCCGCGAACGACGGGCAGAGCGGCGCCACCCAGGACACCGCGACCACCACGCCCACACCGACCGCAGCCGCCACACCGGACGCGGGCAGTGCCATCGCGACGACGACCCTCGCGTACGCCGCACTGACCGACGTCGACCGGCAGCTCGCCTACGCGATGCGGTACTGGAAGGACTACAACCTCGCCGAGTACGGCACCATGAACCCGATCGGCGGCGACTGCGCGAACTACGTCAACCAGACGCTCATCGCCCGCGGCTGGAAGCAGCGGTCCGACTGGTACAACCGCGCGGCCGGCGCCGAGCACAGTGCGACGTGGACCTACTGCCCCACCATGGACCCGTGGCTCGAGACCAACGCGGCCGAGTTCGGGCTCACCCGGCGCTCGTCGGACGAGCGCGACAAGGTGCAGGTCGGCGACATCGTGTTCTTCGACTGGAACGCCAACGGCTCACCGGACCACACCACCATCGTGTCCGAGGTCTTCACCGAGTCCGACGGCACCATCCGCATCAAGTCGGCGAGCCACAACCAGGACGGCCCGTACCGCGACCTCGACGAGATGATCACGGTGCAGCACCCCGGTGGGACGGCCTGGTTCCACACGTTCGACGCGTAGCGCTGTCGCGGCCCGCAAGACACCGGTGTTCGCGTGTCGCACCGCGGTCTGCGCGTGTTCAACCGGCGAACACCGGTGTCTTGCAGAGCCGACGGACAGCGCCGCTCAGGGGTACCCGAGGAACCAGAGCAGCACGATCGCGATCGACTGCAGGCCCACCCCGACGACGAGCCACGTCACCGCCCGCCGCCGCGTCCCCACGAACACGTCCGACCCGAGCAGCGGCGCCATCGGCATGAGCAACCGCGGCAACGACTGCTGCGGCAGGAACACGGCCACCAGGTACAGCCCGTACGAGGCCGTGAACGCGAGCACGTCGGTGCCCAGGGCCCGGGTGCTCCTGCGCGAGGAGAACCACACGGCGCCGGCGAGCACCACCACGACGAGCCCGATGCCGAGCGGCCCGAGCCACGTCGACGCCATGATGAACCACGGTGTCAGCGGCGCGAAGTGCTGCCGGCCGACGAACCCCACCCACCACGACAACTCGGTGTCCAGGTAGGCGTCCGGCCGCCCCGTCACGGCGGTCGCGATGACGGGCCACGCGAGTCCCGCAGCCGCGACGACCAGACCGGTCACCACGATCGCGATCCGATCGCGCCACGGGAACACCTCGGCTGCTCGCCCGGACCGGCGCGCTCCGACCCACCGAACCACCAGGTGCACGGCCAGTGCCAGTGCCAGCGCCAGGACCCCGGGCTTCGTGAACGCGGCCACGACACCGAGCGGTGCGATCAGCCAGTACCGTCGCCGCACCAGGGCCAGCAGTGCGCCGAACAGCAGCACGAGCAGCAGGCTCTCGGCGTAGGCGACCTGCAGCAGGAAGCCCGTCGGCGCGAACGCGAACAGCGCGGTCGCCCAGCGGGCACGGTGTGCGCTGCCGACGGCGAGCACCAGCCGGTACAGCAGCACGCACGCGCCGGCTCCGGCGATCGAGGCGACGACGACTCCGGAGACCCAGAACGAGGCGCCGGTCAGCGTCATCAGGATCCGCACGACCGTGGGGAACACGGGCAGGAACGCCCACGCGTTCGGCAGGACGTGCCCGGCGTCGTCGACGGGCAGCGTCGCCGGGTACCCGTGCTCGGCGATGGTCCGGTAGAACGAGGCGTCCCACGACCCCGAGAACGTGAAGAACGACGGGTCGCGTCGGTACGAGGCGAACGGCCAGCCGTTCGCGGTCGCCAGCAGGTACACGGTCGCCAGCAGCACGGTGCTCACCACCCGGGAGCCCATCCAGAGCAGCAGCGGCGCGGTCCACGCGCTGTGCCGTCCGGTCAGCAGGTTGCGGAACCCCCGCCTGGAGGCCCGGCTCGCTTCCGCCACGTTCGTCACCCGCCCGATCCTCCCAGACCGTGGGCCGCGCCCCGCATCGCGGGTCGCCGCCCGCCCGGCGCGAGGCGACCCGTGTGCGTCGTGAGCAGCGGTGGTCGGGTCCGTCTGCCGGAGGTGACCACCGCTGCTCACGGGGTGCGGGTCTCCCGGCTAGCGCCCCGTGACCGCGCGACGGATCTGCTCGATCGGGACCTTCGGGGAACGGTCTGCGTTGAGCAGGCCGTTCGTCTCCTGCATGGTGTCGGTGAGCTGCGTCCAGCAGGACCCGGCGAGGAACGAGCTCGCACGGACCGCGTCGTACAGCGCGGTGATGCGGGCGACCCAGTCGTCGCCGTCCGTGGCCGACGTGTACCCCCAGCCGTCCTCGCGCTGGACGCCCGGCTGGTAGTTCACGCCGCCGAACTCGGTGAGCATGACCGGCTGGCCGAGGTCCTCGGCGCCCCCGACCAGGATGCGGCGGTCCGCCGGGCCGATCCCACCGAGCAGCCGGGTCCGTGCGGTCTCGTCCGCGTAGGTCGCTGCGAGCCGGGGTCCGTCACCCTCGTAGTCGTGGATCGTGACGATGTCGGAGTTCGTGTGCTCCCACCCGTCGTTCGAGATCACCGGACGCGTCGGGTCGAGTGCCCGCGTGACGTCGGCGAGGGCCCGTGCGTAGGCCTGCTGGGCCGGGTCGGTGGCGATGTGCTGCACACCCCAGCTCTCGTTGACGGGCACCCACGTGACGATCGACGGGTGCGAGGCGTCACGCTCGACGGCGTCCATCCACTCGCGCACCAGACGCTGCACGGCACGGGGGGAGAACGCGTAGGCGCCGGGGGCCTCGCCCCACACCATGAGTCCGAGTCGGTCGGCCCAGTACAGGAACCGCGGGTCCTCGATCTTCTGGTGGTTGCGGGCTGCGTTGAAGCCGAGCTCCTTGATGAGTTCGACCTCGCGGCGGAGTGCCCGGCGGGACGGGGCGGCGATGTGCGACTCGGGCCAGTAGCCCTGGTTCAGGACGCTGCGGACCTCGTGGCGTCGGCCGTTGAGCAGGAACGCGCCGCCGTCGACCCCGACCGTCCGGATCCCGAAGTAGCTGGCGACCGCTTCGATCGGCGTCGCGCCGGTACGCGGCAGCAGCGAGACCGTCGCGTCGACCAGGCGTGGGGCGTCCGGGGTCCAGTGCAGCTCGTCCTCGGCCTGCCCGTTCGTCTGCCGCGCGATCGGGACGACCACGTCGAACTCGTCCCCGGTCTCGCCGACGGTGGTCTCGATCGTGGCGAGGTGCTCGTCGCGGTCGTCCCAGCGGGCCTCGACGCGCAGGCGCTCGCCGCCGGTGCGGTGCCCGTCGAGCCGGACCGTCAGGCGCATGGTCGCGTGGTCGACGTTCGTCCAGCGCAGGGACGCGATCGAGACGGTCGGCACGGCCTCGAGCCAGACCGTCTGCCAGATCCCGGTGGTGCGGCGGTACCAGATCGCGTGCGGGTCCTCGTGCCAGTCCTGCTTGCCGCGCGGCTGGGTCAGGTCGTGCGGGTCGTCCTCGGCGCGGACCACCAGGGTGTGCACGGCGTCGGGGTCCGTGACCAGCGCCTCGGTCACGTCGAAGGAGAACGGCGTGTGGCCGCCCTCGTGCTCGCCGATGAACTGCCCGTCGACCCAGACGCGGGCACGGTGGTCGACGGCACCGAAGTGCAGCACGAGTCGAGGCGCGCCGGTGCCGAACCCGGCGGCGTCGAGCTCCGAGCGGGTGATCGCACGGGAGTACCAGACCACCGGGTGGAATCCGGGCTCGTCGATGCCCGAGGCCGGGGACTCGGGCGGGAACGGGACGACGATGTCCCGGGCGTCGGTGAAGCCGGTGCGCCAGGCGTCGTCGTCGCCGTCGTTCCGGAACGACCACGTGCCGTCGAGGTCGGCCCAGGCGGTGCGGAGCATCTGCGGCCGGGGGTACGTGCCGTCCTGCCGCGAAGCGAGGGGGAGGCCGGGGGCGGAAGCGGAGTCAGGTGCGGCCACGGTGCCGTCGAGCGTGCTCATACCTCCATGTTCCCGGTTCGGTACATCGTTGTAAAGGGCATGCCGCCCGCCGTCGCGCCGAGGACTCGGCACCTCGCCAGCCCCCGGCGCGTAGGTTCCGCTGCATGAGCGACGGAGCACCCAGCGCCCCCGACACCACCGCCCCCGACACCCGCACGCCGAGCGACCACGACCTCGAGTCCTGGATCGCCGACCGTCGCTGGTACGCCTCGAAGGGGGCTGTGCCGCGTCTCCGCACCATCTCGACCGACGACGGGACCCGCCTGGTGCTCGACGAGGCCCCCGCGGTCCCCGTGCTCTACCAGGCACCGATCACGAGCGGTCCCGACGGCACGGTCGTCGACGCCACCACCGACCTCGCGTGGGTGTCGGCGC
Organism: Curtobacterium sp. MEB011; assembly: GCF_030209655.1. NCBI lineage: Bacteria > Bacillati > Actinomycetota > Actinomycetes > Micrococcales > Microbacteriaceae > Curtobacterium > Curtobacterium sp. MEB011. The sequence continues at coordinate 76,205 of NZ_JARVRN010000010.1, forward strand.
TCGCCGCACGCATCGACGCGGCGCCGGAGTGCCTCAGCCCGATCGGCCGGGTCACCGCGGCCCGCGTCCTGACGGGCGAGCAGTCCAACACCTCGGTCATCTGCGACACGGAGTCCGGCGATCGCGTCATCATCAAGGTATTCCGCGTGCTGCACCACGGCGACAACCCCGACGTGACCACGCAGCTCGCGCTCACGGCGGCGGGCAGCACGCGCGTGCCGCGGGTCTACGGCGCCCTCCGCGCCGACTGGCCCGACGTCGGACGCCCGGACGGCACGGCGACGGGGCACCTCGCCTTCGCCCAGGAGTTCCTGCCCGGGCTCGACGACGCCTGGCGCGTCGCCCTGCGGGAAGCCCAGGCCGGCACGCCGTTCGGGGACCGAGCCGAGCAGCTCGGCACCGCGCTCGCCGACGTGCACCGCACCCTGGCCGGAGCGCTGCCGACCGAGCCGGCTGACGCGTCGCGACGCGCCACCGCAGTCGCCACGATGCACGCCCGACTCGACACCGCCGCCCGCGAGGCCCCGGCCGTCGCCGACCATGCCGACGCGATCCGTGCGGTCTACGCCCGGGCGGCCGACGCGATCTGGCCGGACCTGCAGCGCATCCACGGCGACCTGCACCTCGGGCAGGTCCTGGCGGCTCCGGATCCCCGCGGGTGGGTCTTCCTCGACTTCGAGGGCGAACCGCTCCGCCCCCTCGACGAACGGTCGCTGCCGGACGTCACCCTGCGCGACGTCGCGGGCATGCTCCGCTCGTTCGACTACGTCGCCGGTGCCCTGGCGCACGACGCCGAGCCGGTCGACGCGTCAGCCTGGGCAGCCGAGGCGCGAGCGCGCTTCCTCGACGGCTACCAGCGCGGCACCGGCGCGGACCTCGCCGGCCACAGTGCGCTGCTCGACGCCTTCGAGCTCGACAAGGCGGTCTACGAGGTCGTCTACGAGACCCGCAACCGACCCGACTGGTTCGGCATCCCGCTGGCGGCCGTCGCGCGCCTGGTCGGCGACAGCGGGTCCTGACCGCGACCCACGAACGAACAGGAGGCCCGTGGCGACACCGCCACGGGCCTCCTGTCCGTCACCGGGTGACGCCCGTCTAGTTGACGGGTCCCGTGTACTTCTCGCCCGGCCCGGCGCCGATCGCGTCCGGGATCGCCGACGCCTCGCGGAAGGCGAGCTGCAGCGACCGCAGCCCGTCGCGGAGCGGGCGGGCGTGGTGGTCGCCGATCTCGGTCGCGGCGGCGGTGACCAGACCGGCCAGCGCGGTGATGAGCTTCCGTGCCTCGTCCAGGTCGGTCTGCTGCTGCGGGTCGTCGGCCAGGCCGACCTTCACGGCCGCGGCACTGAGCAGGTGCACCGCAACGGTGTTGATGAGTTCGACCGCCGGCACCTCCGCGATGTCCCTGGCGGCGTCGATGCCGGTGTCGTCGATCGGGGTGTCGCTCACGGTGCTCCTCTGCTAGGCTTGCTCGCGGCAGATGCTGTCCGTGTGCCATCAGTTCTCTTGACATCAGTTCTCCTGACGTCACGAACCCTGACAACTCCCGGACGGTGTCACGAAAGAGGAGTCTCTCCCACCCGCGGCCGCGTTCCACCAGGCTACCGGGTCACCACCGCTCCGCGAGTGCACGTGTTGCGCTCGTCGGTCGGATCCCACGGATCCGATGCAGGGCGGCTGCCGAACGGGTCGACATCCCGTGCGTCAGATCTCCTCTCTCGTGCTGTCGTCCAGGGCAAACGCCCCGGACGGCCACCACCTGATTGAAGGAGCTCCGCATCACCGATCCCCGTACCAACGACCGAATCCGCGTTCCCGAAGTCCGACTCGTCGGTCCGCAGGGTGAGCAGGTCGGCGTTGTCCCGATCGCCATGGCCCTGCGTCTCGCGCAGGAAGCCGAACTGGATCTGGTCGAGGTCGCGCCGAACTCGAAGCCGCCCGTGGCCAAGATCATGGACTACGGCAAGTTCAAGTACGAAGCCGCTCAGAAGGCCAAGGAAGCCCGTCGCAACCAGGTGAACACGGACCTGAAAGAGGTCCGTTTCCGCCTGAAGATCGACGTGCACGACTACGAGACGAAGCGCAAGCGCGCCGAGGGGTTCCTCCTCGGTGGCGACAAGGTGAAGGCGATGATCCTCTTCCGTGGCCGCGAGCAGTCGCGTCCGGAGCAGGGTGTCCGTCTCCTCCACAAGTTCGCGGAAGAGATCGCCGAGTTCGGCGTCGTCGAGTCGCGTCCGACCCAGGACGGCCGCAACATGACGATGATCATCGCCCCGCTCAAGAACAAGTCCGACGTCAAGGGCGAGCAGAACGCCAAGCGTGCTGCACAGAAGGCCGAGCGTCGTGCCACCGAGCACGCCGCGAAGGGCAAGGACGAGGCCGAGGCCGGTTCCACGTCCGAGGCAGCTGCGGAATCCACGGACTCCGCGGCCGAATAGGTCCCCGGACCGAACCCGCAACGACGCGGCCCCCCATCCATCCCACGGAAAGGCACCACCATGCCCAAGCAGAAGACCCACTCCGGGTCGAAGAAGCGCTTCAAGGTCACCGGTACCGGCAAGATCATGAAGCAGCAGGCCGGTATGCGTCACAACCTCGAGGTCAAGAGCTCCAAGCGCAAGGCCCGCCTGAACGAGGACCAGGTCCTCTCCAAGGGTGACGCGAAGAACGTCAAGAAGCTCCTCGGCCACTGAGCCCCGCAGATCGTAAAGGAATAGTGCAATGGCACGAGTAAAGAGAGCGGTCAACGCCGCCAAGAAGCGCCGCGTCATCCTCGAACGCGCCGAGGGCTACCGCGGCCAGCGTTCGCGTCTGTACCGCAAGGCCAAGGAGCAGGTCACCCACTCCCTCGTCTACGCGTACCGCGACCGTCACGCGAAGAAGGGCGAGTTCCGTCGCCTCTGGATCCAGCGCATCAACGCTGCGTCCCGTGCGAACGGCCTGACCTACAACCGCCTCATCCAGGGTCTCAACCTGGCTGGCGTCGAGGTCGACCGTCGCATCCTCGCCGACCTCGCGGTGAACAACCCCGAGACCTTCACCGCGCTCGTCGAGACCGCGAAGAAGGCCCTCCCGGCCGACACCTCGGCCCCGAAGGCTGCGTAGTCAGTTCTTCTGCTCGCGAAACCCCCGCCGCACGGCGGGGGTTTCGTCGTTCCTAGACTTGGGTCGTGAGCGATCTCCTCGAGAACCCCCGTGCCGGACGCGTGAAGGCCGTTGCGGCCCTGGCCAAGAAGGACGTCCGGGCCGAGACCGGCCTGTTCCTGCTGGAAGGACCCCAAGCGGTCCGCGAAGCGCTGGAGTACGCGCCGGAGCTCCTGCGCGAGCTGTACGTGACCCCCACCGCCGCAGCCCGCTACGGGCTGGACGACGCGCCGGTGGACACGTGGTTCGTGACCGAGCAGGTGCTCGACGCGATGGCGGACACCGTCACCCCGCAGGGCGTGGTCGCGGTGTGCCAGCAGTTCCCGACGTCGGTGAAGGACGTCTTCCCGGACCGCGCTGCGGCTGCCGCCGACGCGGAGGCCCGTGATGCGTCCGACGAGCAGGCCGCGTTGCCCGGACTGGTCGCCATCCTCGAAGAGGTGCGGGACCCGGGGAACGCCGGCACGATCATCCGCGCCGCTGACGCGGCCGGAGCCGATGCGGTGGTGCTGACCGGCCGGTCGGTGGACCCGTACAACCCGAAGGTCGTCCGGTCGACGACCGGGTCCCTGTTCCACGTGCCGGTGTCGGTGGGTGTCACGCTGGCGGACACGATCGAGCGGGCGAAGGCCCTCGGCTACACGGTGCTCGCCGCCGACGTCTCCGGCGACGACCTGCCGGTGGTGCGCGCCGAGGGGATGCTCGACGGTCCGACCGCGTGGGTCTTCGGCAACGAGGCACGCGGGCTCACCGCCGACGACCTGGCGCTCGTCGACCGGGCAGTCAAGGTGCCGATCTACGGGCAGGCGGAGTCGATGAACCTCGCCACGGCGGCGTCGGTGTGCCTGTACGAGTCGGCCTTCGCGCTCCGGAGCTGACGCTTCTCCACAGACCGGTCGTCGGCGTCGGCCATCCACCGTCCGCTCGGTGCAGGTGGGTGGTATCCCGACGGCCGGTAGGCTTGGGTCTCGTGTCAGAACCTCTCGAGATCAGCGAATCGGCCGTCGCCGACGCGGTGGACGCGGCCCTCGCCGCCGTCCGTGCCACGACGACGGTCGCCGAACTGAAGCAGGCCAGGGCCGAGCACACCGGTGAGCAGTCACCGTTGGCGCGGATGAACGCATCGATGCGCAGTGTGCCGCCGGAACAGAAGGCCGCGGCGGGCAAGCTCGTCGGGCAGGCCCGTGGGCGGGTGAACGCGGCGATCGCCGAGCAGGAATCCGTCCTCGCGGTGGCCGAGGAACGCGCACGGCTCGAAGCCGAACGCGTCGACGTCACCGCGTTGCCGACCCACCGCGCCACCGGCTCCCGCCACCCGCTCTCGCTGCTGAACGAAGCCGTCGCCGACATCTTCGTCGGCATGGGGTGGGAAGTCGCAGAAGGCCCGGAGCTCGAGCACGAGTGGTTCAACTTCGACGCGCTGAACTTCGACCAGGACCACCCGGCCCGGGCCATGGCGGACACGATCTTCGTCGAGCCCGTCGACCGGCACCTGGTCATGCGGACCCACACCTCGCCGGTGCAGGTGCGGTCGCTGCTGTCGCGTGACCTCCCGCTGTACGTCATCGCGCCCGGACGCGTTTACCGTGCCGACGAGCTCGACGCCACGCACCTGCCGGTCTTCACCCAGGTCGAGGGCATCGCGATCGACAAGGGCCTGACGATGGCGCACCTGCGCGGCACGCTCGAGCACTTCGCCCGGCAGATGTTCGGCGCCGAGGCGCAGATCCGCCTCCGCCCGAACTACTTCCCGTTCACCGAGCCCAGTGCCGAGATGGACGTCTGGCAGCCGAACGCCAAGGGTGGCGCACGGTGGGTCGAGTGGGGTGGCTGCGGCATGGTCAACCCCAACGTCCTGCGTGCCGCCGGGATCGACCCGGACGAGTACCAGGGCTTCGCGTTCGGCATGGGCATCGAGCGGACGCTGCAGTTCCGCAACGGCCTGAACGACATGCGTGACTTCCTCGAGGGCGACATCCGCTTCTCGCAGCAGTTCGGAACGGTGGTCTGATGCGCGTCCCACTCCGTTGGCTCGGTGAGTCCGTCGACCTCCCCGACGACGTCACCCTCGAGCACGTCCACGCGGCGCTCGTGTCGGTCGGCTTCGAGGAAGAAGACGTCCACACCTTCGACCTGACCGGCCCCGTCGTGGTCGGTCGGGTGCTCGAGCGCCTCCCCGAGCCGCAGAAGAACGGCAAGACCATCAACTGGTGCCAGGTGGACGTCGGCGAAGCCGAGCCCCGCGGCATCGTCTGCGGCGCGCACAACTTCGACGTCGGCGACCTCGTCGTCGTCACGCTGCCCGGTGCGGTCCTGCCCGGGCCGTTCCCGATCGCCGCCCGCAAGACCTACGGACACGTGTCCGACGGCATGATCGCCTCGGCGCGCGAGCTCGGGCTCGGCGACGAGCACGACGGCATCCTGCGCTTCGCCGACCTCGGCATGGAGCCAACCGTGGGCGCCGACGCGATCGCGCTCCTCGGCCTCGACGACGCCGCGGTCGAGATCAACGTCACGCCCGACCGTGGGTACGTGCTGAGCATGCGCGGGGTCGCTCGTGAGTACGCGCACGCCACCGGAGCCAGCTTCCACGACCCCGTCGAGCGCATCGCGCCGCGTGCGGCCGAGGGCTTCCGGGTCACGATCGACGACCAGGCTCCGGTCCGGGGTCGGGTCGGCGCCTCCACGTTCGTCACGCGCGTCGTGCGCGGGATCGACCCGGCAGCGAAGACACCCTCCTGGATGGTGTCGCGTCTGTCGCTGGCCGGGGTGCGTTCGATCTCCCTGCCCGTCGACATCACGAACTACGTCATGTTCGAGCTCGGCCAACCGCTGCACGGCTACGACCTGCAGACGATCGCGGGGGGCCTCGGCGTCCGCCGGGCGAACGCCGCTGAGACGCTCGAGACTCTCGACGGCACCGTCCGGGAGCTCGACCCCGAAGACCTCGTGATCACCGACGACGACGGTCCCGTCGGGCTCGCCGGCGTCATGGGCGGGGCCCGCACCGAGATCTCGGCGAGCACGACGGACATCCTGATCGAGGCCGCCGGGTTCGACCAGGTCTCGATCGCCCGCACCGCTCGTCGGCACAAGCTGCCCAGTGAGGCATCCCGTCGCTTCGAGCGCGGGGTCGACCCGCGGGTGGCCGAGGCCGCGGCGAACCGCGCCGTCGAGCTCCTCGTCGAGCTCGCCGGCGGCACCGCCGACCCCCTCGGGTCCACGCTCGTCGACAGCGACCCGCGGCCGACCGTCACGATGCGGGTCTCCCGTCCGGCCGAGCTCGTCGGCGTCGACTACACCGACGCCGAGGTCATCGAGACGCTCCGTGCGATCGGCGCCACGGTCGAGTCCGACGGCGAGCAGCTCGCGGTCACCCCGCCCACGTGGCGCCCTGACCTGACCGACGACACCACGCTGGTCGAAGAGGTCGCACGCGTCGTCGGCTACGACCGCATCCCGAGCGTCCTGCCCGTCGCCCCGCCCGGCCGGGGGCTGACCCGGCACCAGCAGGCACGTCGTCGGGTGGCCTCGGCGCTGGCCGCGGCGGGCCTGACGGAGGTCGTCACGGCCCCGTTCGTGTCGGCCGCCACGCAGGACGCCTACCCGGGGATCGACCCGCAGGGCGGACCGAGCGTCGTGCTCGCCAACGCCCTGGACAGCGAGCAGAACCTGCTGCGCCGCAGCGGCGTCCCGGCCCTGGTCGACGCCGCCCGCCGCAACGTCTCGCGCGGGCTCGTCGACGTCGCCCTGTACGAGACGTCCCGGGTGTTCCTGCCGGTGACGGGCGTGACGCTCGGCACCGACGAGGTCCCGGCGGGCGCGGCCCGGCCCGACCGTGCGACGCTCGAAGCACTGGACGCCTCGCTGCCGGCCCAGCCCTTCCACGTCGCCGCCCTGCTCACCGGCCACCGGGTCGTCAAGCAGCCCGGCGCCACCGCGGAACCGTTCGGCATCGCCGACGCCATCGACACCGCCCGCCAGGTCGCGTGGGCCGTCGGTGTGGAACTGACCGTCGCGCAGACCACCCACCCGTCGCTGCACCCGGGTCGCGCCGCGTCCCTGCTCGTCGACGGCACGGTCGTCGGCGTCGCCGGGGAACTCCTGCCCGGACTGGCCGAGGCCGCCGTCCTGCCCCGCGTGGTGGCGGTCGTCGAGCTCGACCTCGACGCGCTCGTCGCCGCAGCCCCGGAACTCGTCGCGGTCGCGCCGATCGTCTCCTACCCGGCAGCCACGCAGGACCTCTCCCTGGTCGTCGACGCCGGGGTACCGGCCGGCGAGGTGCTGGATGCGGTGCGCTCTGGCGCCGGAGACCTGTTGGAGTATGCTCGGCTCGTGGATGACTACCGGGGCTCCGGCGTGGACGAGGGACAGAAGTCCCTGACGTTCGCCTTGCGCTTCCGTGCCACGGACCGCACGCTGACCGCTGCCGAGGCCACCGAGGCCCGTGACGGCGCTGTCCGACGTGCCGGCGAGCGATTCGGGGCGACCCTGCGCGACTGACCCACACGGGATCAGCACCGCCCGGGGTCGCCGCCTCCGACTCTCTCGACGACCAGTCCGACCAAAGGTGGAATCCCATGTCCGTATCCGTCGCCGTGGCGGGAGCCTCCGGCTACGCGGGTGGTGAGCTCCTGCGTGTGCTCTCCGCCCACCCCGAGTTCGAGGTCAGGACGGTGACCGCGTTCTCGAACGCCGGACAGCCCCTGATCGCGACCCAGCCGCACCTCCGTTCGCTGTCGCACCTGACCCTGGCGGAGACGACGGCCGAGACGCTGCGCGGGCACGACGTGGTCTTCCTGGCGCTGCCGCACGGACAATCGGGTGCGATCACCGCGGAGCTCGGCGACGACGCGCTCGTCATCGACTGCGGCGCGGACCACCGTCTGACGGACCCGGCTGCGTGGGAGCGGTTCTACGGCGGCGACTACTTCGGCGCGTGGACGTACGGTCTGCCCGAACTCCTGCTCGCGGCTCCCACACCGGGTTCGGCCGACGAGTGGCGCGAGGTCGACGACATCGCCTCCCAGGGCAAGCAGCGTTCCGCCCTGGTCGGCACGAAGCGCATCGCGGTCCCCGGCTGCAACGTCACCGCGGTGACGCTCGGCATCCAGCCGGGCATCCAGGCTGGCCTCGTCGAGTCCGACGACCTCGTCGCGGTGCTCAGCGTCGGGCCGAGTGGTGCCGGCAAGAAGCTCAGCACCACCTACCTGGCCTCCGAGATCATGGGGTCCGCCAGTGCCTACGCCGTCGGGGGGACGCACCGGCACGTCCCCGAGATCCAGCAGAACCTGCAGGTCGCGGGCGCCTCCGACGTGACGATCTCGTTCACGCCGGTCCTGGTGCCGATGTCGCGGGGGATCCTGGCGACCACGACCGCGAAGCTCTCGCCCGGCGTCAGCGCGCGTGACGTCCGGCTCGCGTGGGAGCAGGCGTACGCCGACGAACCCTTCGTGCACCTGCTGCCCGAGGGCGAGTTCCCCCGGGTGGCCGACACGATCGGCGCGAACACCGCGCTCGTCGGCATCGCCGTCGACGAGGCCGCCGGCCGCGTCGTCGCGGTGACCGCCCTCGACAACCTCGCCAAGGGCACGGCGGGCGCCGCCGTCCAGTCGGCGAACATCGCCCTCGGTCTCCCCGAGTCCACGGGCCTCAGCGTGGACGGAGTCGCACCGTGACCGACGCAGGCACGACCACCCAGACCGAGCCGGGCCTCCAGGGCGTCACCGCGGCAGCGGGTTTCCGCGCCGCCGGCGTGACTGCAGGCCTGAAGACCAGCGGCAAGCCGGACGTGGCACTCGTCGTCAACGACGGCCCCGACGCGGCCGTGGCCGCCGTGTTCACCAGCAACCGCGCCCAGGCGCACCCGGTGATCTGGTCCCGCCAGGTCGTCGGGGACGGCGTCGCCCGGGCCGTCGTCCTGAACTCCGGCGGCGCGAACTGCTTCACCGGCCCGTTCGGCTTCCAGACCACGCACCTGACGGCCGAGGCCGTGGGCGACGCCCTCGGGATCGGGGCCGGCGACGTCGTCGTCTGCTCCACCGGGCTCATCGGCGTCGGCGACCAGTCCTTCCGCGACAACGTGCTCCGTGGCGTCGACCTGGCGAGCGCGGCACTCAGCGACGACGGCGGTCCGGACGCCGCGACCGCCATCATGACGACCGACACGAAGGCCAAGCAGTCCGTCGTGACCGAGGACGGCTGGACCGTCGGCGGCATGGCCAAGGGTGCCGGCATGCTCGCACCCGGGCTCGCGACGATGCTCGTCGTCATCACGACCGACGCCGTGCAGACGCCGGACCAGCTCGACCAGGCGCTCCGGGCGGCCACCCGCATCACGTTCGACCGGGTCGACTCCGACGGCTGCATGTCCACCAACGACACCGTCGTCCTGCTGTCGTCGGGTGCGAGCGGCGTGACGCCCGAGGTCGGTGACTTCCAGGAAGCCCTGACCGCGGTCTGTGCCGACCTGGCCCGGCAGCTGCAGCAGGACGCCGAGGGCGCGAGCCACGACATCACGATCGAGGTCGTGCACGCCGTGACCGAGGACGACGCCGTGACCGTCGGTCGGAGCGTCGCCCGGAACAACCTGTTCAAGGCGGCCGTCTTCGGCAACGACCCGAACTGGGGACGGGTGCTCGCAGCGATCGGCACCACCGACGCCGAGTTCGACCCGTACGCGGTGGACGTCAGCATGAACGGTGTCCGGGTCTGCCACGCGGGCGCACCCGACGAGCCGAGCGACTCCGTCGACCTGACCCCGCGTGACACCCACGTGCGCATCGACCTCGGTGTCGGCACGCACTCGGCCACGATCCTGACCAACGACCTCACGCACGACTACGTGCACGAGAACAGCGCGTACTCCAGCTGATGGCGGCCGACACGAACGGGGCCGGCACGCCCCTCACGAAGGAAGAAGAGCACGAGTTCGCCGCGGTCAAGGCCGCGACGCTCATCGAGTCGCTGCCCTGGCTCAAGCGCTTCTCGGGCAAGGTCGTCGTGGTCAAGTTCGGCGGCAACGCCATGGTGAACGAGGACCTGAAGCGCGCCTTCGCCGAGGACATGGTCTACCTGCGCTACGCCGGCCTGCACCCCGTCGTCGTGCACGGTGGGGGTCCGCAGATCTCCGCCGCCCTCAAGGAACAGGGCATCGAGTCCGAGTTCCGCGGCGGCTACCGCGTCACGACGACCGAGGCGATCACGGTCGTCCGGGACGTCCTGGCCGGCGAGGTGAACCGCGAGATCGTCGACTTGATGAACGAACACGGCGAGGGCCTGGCCGTCGGCGTGTTCGGCGACGGCGGCTCGCTGTTCACCGGCGAGAAGAAGGGCGTCGTCGTCGACGGGCAGGAGTACGACCTCGGCCACGTCGGGGACATCACCCACGTCGACCCGTCCGGTGTGCTCGCCGCGATCGAGGCCGGCCGGATCCCGGTGGTCTCGAGCATCGCGATCGACGACGCGCACCCCGACCAGGCGCTCAACGTGAACGCGGACGCTGCGGCCGGTGCCCTGGCGATCGCACTCCGGGCGTCGAAGCTCATGATGCTCACCGACGTCCCGGGGCTCTACCGCAACTGGCCGGACCGTGACTCGATCGTCGACCTCATCGCCGTCGAGGAACTCCGTGAACTCCTGCCGAGCCTCGAGTCGGGCATGATCCCGAAGATGACCGCGTGCCTCGACGCCGTGGTCGGCGGGGTCGGCGGCGCGACCATCATCGACGGCCGGATCCCGCACTCGATCCTGCTCGAGGTCTTCACCCTGCGGGGTGCGGGCACCGAGGTGATCCCGGACCCGAGCCGACGAACCGAGAACCAGATGACCCACGCCGAGATCGGCCGACGCGTGGCGTCGCCGTCGATCGACAGCAGTACCGGCCAGCACGTGGCGGGTACGGACGAGAAGGGACACCAGCAGTGAGCACCGAGACGCAGACCGAGACCTGGAACGACCGGTTCGGGGCGTCGCTCATGCGATCCCTGACCCCTCCGAAGATCATGCTCGAGCGCGGACAGGGCTGCCGTGTGTGGGACGTGGAGGGCAACGAGTACCTCGACTTCCTCGCGGGGATCGCGGTGAACTCGCTCGGCCACGCGCACCCCGCGTTCGTCGCAGCGATCGCCGACCAGGCGGCGAAGCTCGTGCACGTGTCGAACTACTTCGCCACCCCGCCCCAGCTCGAACTCGCCGAGCGCCTCAAGCGCATCACCGGCGCCGGGGACGCGGGTCGGGTCTACTTCGGCAACTCCGGCGCCGAGGCGAACGAGGCCGCGTTCAAGCTCGCCCGCCTCAACAGGGGCGCCGACGGCACGAAGACGCGGATCCTCGCGCTCAAGCAGGGCTTCCACGGACGGACGATGGGCGCCCTCGCGCTCACCGGCAAGCCCGCACTGCAGCAGGACTTCCTGCCGATGATCCCGGGCGTCGAGCACATCGACACCTCGATCGACGCGCTCGAAGCGTCGATCGACGACACCGTGGCCGCCCTGATCCTCGAGCCCATCAAGGGCGAGGCCGGCGTGGTCGACCTGCCCGAGGGGTTCCTGCTGGCCGCCCGCCGGCTGACCGAGGAGCACGGTGCGCTGCTGATCCTCGACGAGATCCAGACGGGTGTCGGCCGGACCGGCAACTGGTTCGCGTTCCAGGGGCACGGGGTGACGCCCGACGCCATCACGATCGCGAAGGGCATCGCCGGCGGCTTCCCGATCGGCGCCCTCGTGACCTTCGGCTGGGCATCCGACCTGTTCTCGGCCGGGCAGCACGGTTCGACCTTCGGCGGCAACCCGCTCGGCACCCGTGTGGCGAACGCCGTGCTCGAGGAGATCGAGCGCGCCGACCTCGTCGCCAGCGCGGTGGTCAAGGGTGAGCGCATCCGTGACGGTATCCGTGCCATCGGCTCCCCGCTGGTCGAAGAGGTCCGCGGCACCGGCCTGCTCATCGGCGTCGGTCTCGCCGGCCCGGTCGGCCCGCTCGTCAACGCAGCCGCCCTCGAACGCGGCCTCATCATCAACGCCCCCAACGAGTCGAGCCTGCGCATCGCGCCGCCGCTCATCGTGTCCGACGCCGAGGTCGACGAGTTCCTGTCGATCCTCGCCCAGAGCCTCGCGGCCGTCGCCGCAGCGCAGGAGCCCACCGCATGACCCGCCACTTCCTCCGCGACGACGACCTGAGCCAGTCCGAGCAGTCCGCGATCCTCGACATCGCCGACCGCATGAAGGCCGACCGCTGGGCGGAGAAGCCGCTCGCCGGTCCGCAGAGCGTCGCGGTGATCTTCGACAAGTCGTCGACCCGCACCCGGGTGTCGTTCCACGTCGGCATCTCGGACCTCGGCGGCAGCCCGCTGATCATCTCGACGGCGAACAGCCAGCTCGGCGGCAAGGAGACCCCGTCGGACACCGCTCGCGTGCTCGAGCGCATGGTGTCGGCGATCGTCTGGCGCACCTACGGCCAGGCCGGGCTCGAGGAGATGGCCGCCGGCACGACGGTCCCCGTCGTCAACGCGCTGTCCGACGACTTCCACCCCTGCCAGCTCCTCGCCGACCTGCTCACCATCCGTGAGCACCGCGGCACACTGGCCGGGCAGACCGTGGCGTTCATCGGTGACGGCGCGAGCAACATGGCGCAGTCGTACCTGCTCGCCGGTGCGACCGCGGGCATGCACGTCCGCGTCGCCGCCCCGGCCGAGTTCTCCCCGTCGGCGCAGGTCGTCTCCGACGCCGAGGACCGCGCTGCCGTGACGGGTGGCTCCGTCCTCGTCGTGACCGATCCGGTGGCCGCTGTGGCCGGTGCCGACGTCGTCGTCACCGACACCTGGGTCTCGATGGGCAAGGAGTCCGAGAAGCAGTCGCGCCTCGACACCTTCGCGGGGTACCGCGTCGACGACGCGCTCTTGGCGCACGCCGCCGCCGACGCCGTCTTCATGCACTGCCTGCCGGCAGACCGTGGGTTCGAGGTGACCGCCGACGTCATCGACGGTCCGCGCAGCATCATCTGGGACGAGGCGGAGAACCGTCTGCACGCCCAGAAGGCGCTGCTGGCCTGGCTGCTCGCCAACGACTGACCGACCGGGTGATCACCAGTGGCTGACCGCGTCGTCCTCGCGTACTCGGGCGGTCTCGACACCTCCGTCGGGATCGGCCGGTTGCGCGACGGCACCGGCAAGGACGTGGTGGCACTCGTGGTCGACGTCGGCCAGGGCGGCGACGACCTCGAGGCGATCCGGCAGCGCGCACTCGACTGCGGCGCGGTCGAGGCGCTCGTGGTCGACGCCAAGGACGAGTTCGCGGACGAGTACATCGTGCCGGCGCTCCGAGCCAACGCGCTGTACCAGAAGCGGTACCCGCTCGTCTCGGCCCTGAGTCGACCGCTCATCGCGAAGCACCTCGCCCTGACGGCGAAGCAGCTCGGTGCGGACAGCGTCGCGCACGGCTGCACGGGCAAGGGCAACGACCAGGTGCGCTTCGAGGCCGCCGTCGCGGCGATCGCGCCGGACCTGCGGACCATCGCCCCGGTGCGGGACCTCGCCCTCACCCGCGACCGTGCCCTCCAGTACGCGCAGGAGCACGGGCTGCCGGTCCAGCAGCCCGAGCGGCAGCCGTGGTCGGTCGACCAGAACGTGTGGGGTCGTGCCGTCGAGACGGGTCTCCTCGAGGACCCGTGGAACGGCCCGACCGAGGACCTCTACGCGACCACGCAGGACCCGGCCCTCCCGCAGCCGGCCGACGAGGTCACGATCACCTTCGACCGCGGGGTGCCGGTCGCCCTCGACGGGCAGCGGTTCAGCGTGCTCCGGATGGTGCAGGAGCTCAACGCCGTCGCCGGCAAGCACGGGGTCGGACGCATCGACTTCGTCGAGGACCGCGTGGTCGGGATCAAGTCGCGCGAGGTCTACGAGGCACCGGCCGCGGTCGCCCTCATCGCCGCGCACGAGGAACTCGAGAGCCTGACGCTCGAGCGTGACGTCGCGCGGTTCAAGCGCGGTGTCGAGGCCGAGTGGGCCGACCTGGTCTACGACGGCCTGTGGTTCGGCGGACTCAAGCGCAGCCTCGATGCCTTCGTCGAGCACACCCAGCAGCACGTCTCCGGCGACGTCCGGTTGCGGCTGCAGGGCGGACGCGCCACGGTGACGGGTCGTCGGTCCGAGCAGAGCCTCTACGACTTCGACCTGGCGACGTACGAATCCGGCGATGCGTTCGACCAGTCCGTGTCCAGGGGGTTCATCGAACTCTGGTCACTGCCCAGCAAGATCTCCGCCCGCCGCGATGCGGCGAACTGACCGACAGCCGCACCGGACCGACCACCAGCCCGCGGCCCCGCCCCCGGCGCGCCCGAGCACCGACGAAACGACGCAGGACGACATGACCGACGAGAAGACCGACGCCACCAACACCGGTGCCCTCTGGGGCGGCCGCTTCGCCGACGGCCCGAGTGCGGCCCTCGCTGCGCTCTCCAAGTCGACGCACTTCGACTGGCAGCTCGCGCCCTACGACATCGCGGGGTCCCGTGCCCACGCCCGAGCGCTGCACACCGCGGGCTACCTGACCGCCGACGAGCTGGAGCGCATGCTCGCCGGCCTCGACCGGCTCGAAGCGGCGCACGCCGACGGCACGCTGCAGCCCGACGACTCCGACGAGGACGTCCACGGCGCCCTCGAACGCCTGCTCATCGCCGACCTCGGTCCCGAGCTCGGCGGCAAGCTCCGCGCGGGTCGCAGCCGCAACGACCAGATCGCCACCCTCGGCCGGATGCACATGCTCGACCACGGACGGCGCATCGGGCGGCTCGTGATCGACCTCGTCGACGCGATCACCCAGCAGGCCACCGAGCACCCGGCCGCGATCATGCCGGGGCGCACGCACCTGCAGCACGCCCAGCCCGTGCTCCTGGCCCACCACCTGCTCGCGCACGCCTGGCCGCTCGTCCGCGACCTCGAGCGCCTCCGCGACTGGGCCGGCCGCGCGAGCGTCAGCCCGTACGGTGCGGGTGCGCTGGCGGGCAGTTCCCTCGGCCTCGATCCCGCCGCGATCGCCGCGGAGCTCGGCTTCGACCGTCCGGCGGACAACTCGATCGACGCCACGGCAGCCCGCGACGTCGTCGCCGAGTTCGCGTTCGTCCTCGCGCAGATCGGCATCGACGTCTCGCGTCTGTCGGAAGAGGTCATCCTCTGGAACACGAAGGAGTTCGGCTTCGTCCGGCTCCACGACGCGTTCTCGACCGGGTCGAGCATCATGCCGCAGAAGAAGAACCCGGACATCGCCGAGCTCGCCCGGGGCAAGTCGGGGCGCCTGATCGGCAACCTGACCGGGCTCCTCGCGACCCTCAAGGGACTGCCACTGGCCTACAACCGCGACCTGCAGGAGGACAAGGAGCCGGTCTTCGACTCCGTCGCCACGCTCGAGGTCCTGTTGCCCGCGTTCACCGGCATGATCGCGACCCTGACCTTCGACACCGACCGGATGGCCGAGCTCGCGCCGCAGGGCTTCTCGCTCGCGACGGACGTCGCCGAGTGGCTGGTCCGTCAGGGCGTCCCGTTCCGGGATGCGCACGAGGTCTCCGGCGCGCTCGTCCGGTACTGCGAGGAGCGCGGCATCGAGCTCGACGAGCCGACCGACGACGAGTACCGGTCGGTGTCCGAGCACCTCACGCCCGACGTCCGTTCCGTCCTGACCATCGAGGGCAGCGTCGCATCGCGCTCCGGCGTCGGCGGCACCGCACCCGACCGGGTCGCCGAGCAGCTCGCGTCCGTCACCCGCCGCGTCCGCGACCTGGCCGAGGGCGCACCCTTCTCGCGATGACCCCGGGGATCGCCGCGCTGCTCGCCGAGCCCGCCCCGATCATCGCGCCGGCCCTGCTCGGTGCGACGATCGCGGGGCGCGGCGTGACGCTCCGCATCACCGAGGTCGAGGCCTACTCCGGCCCCACCGACCCCGGCTCACACGGACACCGGGGGATGACGGAGCGCAACCGCCACCTCTTCGGCCCGCCCGGCACGCTGTACGCCTACCGCTCGTACGGCATCCACACCTGCGTCAACGTCGTGAGCGGGCCGACCGGCACCTCGTCGGGCTCCCTGCTGCGCGGTGCGCAGGTCGTCGAGGGCCTGGACGTCGCGCGAGCGCGTCGCGGGTCGAAGGTCGCGGACGTCGCCTTGGCACGTGGGCCCGGCAACCTCGGTGGTGCGCTCGGAGCGATCCTCGGGCAGGACGAGGGCACGTCGCTCCTCGACGGGTCCGGCCCGTTCGTGCTCACCCTGGCACCCGGCCTGGAGGCCCGGCTCGCCTCCGCCGGACCGGCCCAGGTGATCGACGAGCTCCTGTCCGAGACCCTGGCCGGTCCGCCCGCGAGCGCTGCGGTTCCGCGGATCTCCCGCGGCCCGCGCACCGGCGTCGGCGGCATCGCCGGCGGGGTGCGGTACCCCTGGCGCTTCTGGCTGACGGGTGACCCCACGGTCTCGACGTACCGACGGCACAAGGGTGCCCTCGACCCGTGAACCCGGCCACGGGCCTCCCGGCTGCCGCGCCTGCCGGTCGTCCGTCGCCGCTACGATGGCGGGGTGTCCAGTGATACCGCTCAAGACGTCCTGACGCGCCAGCAGAACGACCCCGCCTTCGACTCGGTGTGGGACGAACTGCAGTGGCGCGGTCTGGTGCAGGTCTCGACCGACGAGGCCGCGCTGCAAGAGGCCCTCGACGGTGAGCCGATCACGTACTACTGCGGCTTCGACCCGACGGCCCCGTCGCTGCACTGCGGCAACCTCCTGCAGCTCCTGACCATGCGCCGGCTGCAGCTCGCCGGGCACAAGCCGCTCGCGTTGGTGGGCGGGTCGACCGGTCTCATCGGCGATCCGCGTCCGACGGCCGAGCGCACGCTGAACACCCCGGAGACCGTGGCCGAGTGGGTCTCCCGACTGCAGACCCAGGTGTCGCGGTTCCTCAGCCCGGACGGCGACAACGGCGTCCGACTGGTGAACAACCTCGACTGGACCGCCCCGATGTCCGCGATCGACTTCCTGCGCGACGTCGGCAAGTACTTCCGCGTCAACTCGATGCTCAAGAAGGACGCCGTCGCCGCGCGGCTGAACTCCGATGCGGGGATCAGCTACACCGAGTTCAGCTACCAGATCCTGCAGGGACTCGACTACCGCGAACTCTGGCGCCAGTACGGGTGCACGCTGCAGACCGGCGGTTCGGACCAGTGGGGCAACCTGACCTCCGGCACCGAACTCGTCCGTCGCGCCGAAGGCGCCACGGTGCACGCCCTCGGCACCCCGCTCATCACGAACTCCGACGGCACGAAGTTCGGCAAGAGCGAGGGCAACGCGATCTGGCTCGACGCCGAGATGACCTCGCCGTACGCGATGTACCAGTTCTGGCTCAACACGACGGACGCGGACGTGATCGCCCGGTTGCGGCAGTTCACGTTCCTGACGCGCGCCGAGATCGAACGACTCGAGCAGGCCGTCGCCGACGAGCCCTTCCGACGAGAAGCCCAGCGGACCCTGGCGTTCGAGGTCACCTCGATCGTCCACGGTGTGATGGCGACCCAGGCGGCGATCGACGCCGCGGCCGCGCTGTTCGGCAACGGCGACCTCGGTGCGCTCGACCCGGAGACCCTGCGGTCGGCGATCGCCGCGCTGCCGGGGTCGGTCACGCTCGACCCCGGGGCGGACGTCGCACGGGCACTCGTGGAGACGGAACTCGTGAAGTCCCTCGGCGAGGCCCGACGCGCGATCGACCAGGGCGGTGTCTACGTGAACAACGTCCGAGCCGAGGACGCGGCCGCCCCGTTGTCCGACCTCGCCCTGCCCGGGGGAGTCCTCGTGCTCCGTCGTGGCAAGAAGACCCTCGCCGGTGTGACGCTCGGCTGACCCCGATCGCTCGACCTCTCGTGATGCCCGGTTCCCCTGCGGAACCGGGCATCACTGCGTCCGGGCGACGTGTGTTGCACAACGCGACACGCCCGGGATGGGAGCTGGCTTGGCGCACCCGCTCAGGGCTGCGTATAGTTCTTACTCGTCACCCCAAAGGTGCGGCGGAGCGGCTGGAGCGAAAGCCCAGAGCACGTCGGCCCTCAAGCGGGACCATCCTCCACTGAAGTTCAGATCGTGCCTTGCGCCGGATCGCTTCGACGCCTAGGATGACAAGCCCACCGGTTCTCTCCCCTCGGGATGAGCCACTGGACCTCCGGGTCCGACGAACAACCGGTGGCAAGCCAAGAACACAAGCCTTGTGGCTGAAGCTCGAACTCGGGCCGAAGAGCAAGTGCGTCTGGTCCTTGAGAACTCAACAGCGTGCACATTGTCAATGCCAATTTAT